>CAMCYJ010000105.1 GCA_945883815.1 Akkermansia muciniphila
TGTTGGCCCAAGCCAACAAGATGCCTCAGAGCGCACTGCAGCTGCTCCAAGGCTGATCTTCCCGGCAAGATCGACGAGAGTCCGCAAAAGGGGATCCCATACCATGGGATCCCCTTTGTGCACTTTGAGGCATCGGTGTTCCGCGGACCGACCCGACAAATAAAAAACCCGGCCGAAGCCGGGCGTTTTTGCAGCCAATGTTTAGGTGAACGAGGGAGTTAGCTGAATGACGGATAAACTCGCCTCTAAACCATCCTGAATCGTCGATCAACCGTTGTTGCCAATGGCCTCGACCGGGCAGCCTTCCATGGCCTCCTTACAGGCGGCCTCTTCTTCCGGAGTGGTCGGCTGCTTCATCACGTACGAATATCCGCCGTCATCCCATCGGGTGTAATTCTTGGGCGCGGTTTCGCGGCACAGGTCGCAGTCGATGCACTGGTTGTCGACAAAGTACTTGCCAGTGACGTTCTCGGAATACCGATTTGCAATGTCAGCCATAAATCAAAAAGTGATTTCAGTTATCGACCGAGAAGGTCACGGGTGCAAGCCGCTTTTTCCTTATTTTGCTCGATTTTCAACAAATCTTGCCACTTCCGGACGCTGCCAACGGTCAGGTCACCCTCAGCGGACGGCCTGTCGGATTAGCGTCTCTACCAGGCCATCGATGGTATGGACCCGAGCCTCGGCATTCGGCTTCAGCCCGAGGGAATCCAGAGCCTTGCTGGTCTCCGGTCCGATGCTCAGGGTTCGAAGTGGTCCCTCTTTCCGCAGCGCCCCCGGTAAGTCGAAACGCTCATGGAAATGTTGGACCGCTGAACCACTGGCGAAGGTGATCCAGTCGGCTCCCTCTTCCCGGAAGCGGGCAGCGGCTCCATTGATATCGGCAGTCTCTGGGACGGTGCGATAGCTGGCCACTTCGTCCACGATGCCGCCGCGTTCCTCGATCAAGCGGGCCAGATCGGAGGGCGTCTCTTCGGGCCGAATGATGAGGAATCGCAAGTTCTCGATGGACTCAACCTGAGCGATGGCATCGGCCACCTTGGCGGCTACGAATTGTTCCGGCATGGCATCCACTTGCAGGTGCAACTCGGCCAGCTTGGCGGACGTCGCTGGCCCCACTGCGGCGATGCGCAAGTTGCCCACGCTGCGAATGTCCGGATAGGCCTTGAAAAAGGTGTCGAAGAACGAAGTGACGCCATGGGGACTCGTGAACACCAGCCAGTTGTATTCAGTGATGCCCACGATGCATTCCACCAGCGCCTGCAGGGCCTTCGGCGGCTCGATTCGCAGGGTCGGGATCTCCAGAACATCGGCCCCGAGTTCCCGAAGGCGACGTCCCAGTTCTGATGCCTGACTGCGAGTTCGGGTCACCACCACACGAAGGCCATGGAGGGGACGCTGCTCGAACCAATTCAAACTCTTGCGTTCCGAGACCACCCCCCCAACCACAATGATTGCCGGGCTAGAGAGACGGGCCTTCTCGGTGGCCTCCGCGAGAGTGGCCAGCGTTGCATCCACTGAGCGCTGCCGGGCGGTGGTTCCCCATTGGATCATCGCAGCCGGCGTTTGCGGATCCTTGCCGGCCCCGATGAGTAGGCTAGAAATCTCCCGGAGACGCTCCACCCCCATCAAGATGACGAGAGTGCCGGGCGATTTCGCCAAGGCCCCATAGTCGATGCACGTCTCGGGCTTGGTCGGGTCCTCGTGCCCGGTAATGACCGTGAATCCGGAACAGTGGTCACGATGGGTCAGCGGAATGCCTGCGTAGTTGAGCGCGGCGGTGACCGAGGAAACGCCGGGCACTACCTCGAAGGGAACTCCTGCCTGTGCCAATTCGTTCGCCTCTTCGCCACCACGGCCGAACAGGTACGGATCCCCACCCTTGAGACGGACCACGGTTAGACCGGCCTTGGCCTTTTCCACCAGCAATTGATTTAGATCGTCTTGCGGGATCGCATGCGCTGCGGCCCGCTTGCCCCCGTAGATCCGCTCCGCGTGGGTGGGAGCCAGAGCCATCAGAGTGGGCTCAACCAAAGCATCGTACACGACGACATCGGCACGGGCCAACACCTCGGCCCCACGTCGGGTCAACAAACCTTCGTCGCCCGGACCTGCTCCCACCAGATAGACCATCCCTTTGGACTTCATGAGCGGAACAAAGTAACCAGAAAATCCCGGGCCACCAAGGCAGGAACCAGAACCCAGCGCCTTGGCAACCCGTGGATCAACCGGCGATGATTGCGGCTGACTTGCCCAGTCCTTTGAGCAGAATTGCCCCATGAACTCCTTCCATTGGGCCGGATTGCCGATGCTCGTGGCATCGTGGCTGGGCGCGTTGGCAGGAATCCTCCCGGTCCAAGGTGCGGTCGATCCCAGCGAAGTCGGGCGGCGCATCGATCGAGAGCTCCCATCCCTGGAAGTTCTCTACCGGGAGCTCCACCAACGGCCCGAGCTGTCCTACCAAGAGTCGGAGACCTCACGGCGTGTGTCCGAGGAATTGGAGCGCTCGGGCATCGCGGTCACCCGTCGAGTCGGCGGCCATGGCGTGGTGGGCGTGCTCACCAACGGCGCCGGACCAGTGCTGCTGCTGCGGGCCGACTTGGATGGACTGCCTGTCCGGGAGCAGACGGGGCTCCCCTTCTCCAGCAATCACCGGATGACCAATGATCTCGGTGAGCTCGTGCCGACCATGCATGCCTGTGGCCATGACATCCACATGGCGAGTTTGATCGGTAGCGCCCGAGTGCTATCCGGAATGCGAGCAGCCTGGAAGGGAACGGTGGTCTTCCTTGGACAACCTGCCGAAGAACGGGGAGGCGGGGCGCGGGCTGTCTTGAAGGATGGGCTTTTCGAGCGTTTCCCCAAGCCCACCGCCTGCGTTGCCTTGCATTGCAATGCGTCCCTGCTGACGGGAAGCCTCGGCTTCGTCGAGGGTTTCACCTTCGCCAATGTGGACTCGGTGGACATCACCGTCCGGGGTGTCGGCGGCCACGGTGCCTATCCGCATCTCACCAAGGATCCCATCGTGCTCGCCTCCCAGATCGTGATGGCACTTCAAACTGTGGTCAGCCGGGAAACCCGACCTGGCGACCCGGCAGTCGTCACCGTGGGTTCGATTCATGGCGGATCGAAACACAACATCATCCCGGACTCGGTCCACCTCCAACTCACCTTGCGCAGCTACACCGAAGAGGTTCGCCAAAACACGCTGTCGTCGATTCGGCGGATTTGCAAAGGCTTGGCCGAAAGTGCCGGACTGCCGCCGGAGCTGCACCCGGAGATCACACTAGCCAATGAATTCACTCCGGCCCTGTACAATGACCCGCAACTCACCCAAAGACTGGCCACCTCGGCCCGACGCTGGTTGGGGGATGGTCGGGTGCAAACCCTGCAACCGGTCATGGGGGGCGAGGATTTCAGTGAATTCGGTCGAACCGCTGACAAGATCCCCATCTGCCAGTTCTGGCTCGGAGTGGTTTCACCCGAAGCCAATGCCGCAGCCGTTCGATCGGGCAAGCCCCTGCCCTCACTCCATTCACCGTATTTCCAAACCCAACCGGAACCCACCTTGCGAACGGGGATCACGGCCTTGGTCACTACCGTCTTGGAACTCGCTCCAGCAGGCCCTTGATTCTCAGCGACCCTGACGGTTACCAAAACGTTCCGAACAAGCTTTCAAAAGTCCAAGGCCAGGCTGTCGGCAGCCACTGCAGCCTCCAAACAAAGACGTGCTCGCCCCAAATCGCGCGACTGTCCCCGAGTTTCGGAGGTGGCGATTTCGGAATCGGGCGTTCCAGATGTTGGCCACAGTAGGGACAAGCTTTCGACCAAGGCTGCGGAGTGAATCCGGCGAAAGCGGCGAAGGACACGGGCCGCAGGTGCATCGCCCGAGCACAAATACCGAAAATCTTCCTCGCTCCGGCAGGCTTCCTCAATCTCCTCGGAGGCAAAACGACCACCGGAATAGGCATGTACCAAAACACTGGCCAGCATCTGAGTCGCAAAGAGATCGCCGCCAGCCTCAGCTTGAAACCCGAGCGCTGGCCATCCGACAGTGCCCACTGCGTCGAAGACCCGCCGCAGTCGATCTCCCTCCGGAAAGCTTCCGTCGATATCACGCCGGCCCGCATCGGGACTCAGGTTCATGAATTAAAACCTGGATCGGTGATGTAACAGTCCCGTGACGGCCCCGCGACAACGACGTCAGAAAAGAGGGTGCCTCTAGATGCCATAATTGGCCACCCGCGCCCATCGTGGCTCGAAGATCCTTGACCCCATTCAAATCCGATCAACTCAAATACATATCAACAAATCGGGATGCGTTGATTTAACTGTTGGCCCCTCAGCAGTCGGAGGATAACCTGCCGGCATGTCGAATCGTTCCGAAGCTCGGAAAACCTGGACACGAGGTCAGGGATTTGTGGACCTGCTGGATCAGCGCATCGCCATCATTGATGGCGCGATGGGAACTGTCATCCAGCGATACAAGCTGGGCGAGGCACAGTTCCGAGGCGAACGCTTCATCGATTGGAAAGGGAAGGATCTCAAGGGCAACAACGAGTTGCTCCAAATCACCCAGCCACAGGTCATCGAAGAAATCCACAGGCACTACCTGGAAGCCGGGGCCGACCTGATTGAGACGAACACCTTTTCGGCCACCACCATCGGCCAACACGACTTTTTCTTCCGCCACGCGGAGGGGCGCAAAGATCAGGCCTTCTTCAACGAGGTGATCCAGGATCCGTTCCTGCGCGATTTGGCGCGCGAAATGAATCTGACCTCCGCCCGACTGGCCCGGAGAGCGGTCGATACCGTGGCTTCAGCAACGGGCATCCCACGGTATGTCGCGGGTGCTATCGGGCCGATGCCGGTCACCACCTCGATTTCTCCGGATGTCAATGATGCCGGATTCCGCTCCGTCAGTTTTGAACAATTGGTCACCGCATACACCGAGCAGGTGGAGGCGCTCATCGAAGGGGGCGTGGATGTGCTGTTGGTGGAAACCATCTTCGACACGCTCAACGCCAAGGCGGCACTCCTGGCCATCCAGCAAGTGCAAGATCGCTTGCAAGTCCGTCTGCCGCTGATGATTTCCGGCACGATCACCGACCTGTCCGGCCGCACACTCACCGGGCAAACGGTGGAAGCCTTCTGGAACTCGGTCCGGCACGCCGAACCCATCACCATCGGTTTCAACTGCGCCCTGGGCCCCAAGGAAATGCGGGCTTATGTCCAAGAGCTCCACCGCATTGCAGACACCAAAATTTGCGTGTATCCGAATGCAGGTTTGCCCGACCCGCTCTCCCCGACAGGCTTCCCGGAGACCCCGGAGACACTGGCGCCTCAAATCCGTCCTTGGGCCGAAGAGGGATGGCTCAACGTCGTGGGCGGCTGCTGCGGCACGACTCCGCCGCACATCAAGGCCATCGCTGAAGCGGTGAAGGGCCTGGCACCGCGCCAGACACCCCAGATCGAGCCACTCTTGCGCCTCAGCGGCATGGAGGCCTTCAACCAGACCCGCGAAACCAATTTCATCAACATCGGCGAACGGGCCAACGTGACGGGCTCGCCGAGGTTTTCCAAACTGATCCTGGCCGGCGACTACGATGCCGCGTTGGAGATTTGCAAACAGCAGGTCGAGGCGGGTGCCCAGATCATCGACATCAACATGGACGAGGGAATGCTCGACGGCGCTGCGGCGATGTCGAAGTTCCTCAATTTGATCGCTGCCGAACCCGACATCGCCCGGGTCCCGATCATGGTCGATTCATCGAAGTGGTCGGTGCTGGAGACGGGCCTGCGTTGCCTCCAAGGCAAGGGCATCGTGAATTCCATTTCGCTCAAGGAAGGCGAGGAGCGATTCCTGGAACAAGCACGACTCATTCGTCGCTACGGCGCTGCGGTTGTGGTGATGGCCTTTGATGAGCAGGGGCAAGCTGATTCCTTTGCGCGCCGTATCGAGATTTGCAAGCGCAGCTATGACCTGCTGACCCAGCAAGCTCAGTTCCCGCCGCAAGACATCATTTTCGACCCGAACATCCTCACGGTCGCCACCGGAATCGACGTCCACAACAACTACGCGGTGGACTTCATCGAGGCGACCCGATGGATCAAGACCCACCTGCCCTTGGCCAAGGTCAGCGGTGGCGTCTCGAACATCAGCTTCAGTTTTCGAGGCAACAACCATGTCCGGGAGGCGATGCACAGTGCCTTCCTCTTCCATGCCATTCAGGCCGGGCTCGACATGGGCATCGTCAATGCCGGGATGCTGGAAGTGTACGAGGAGATCGAGCCGGAGCTTCGGGATCTGGTGGAAGATGTGCTCCTCAACCGCCGCCCGGACGCCACCGAGCGTCTGGTCACTTATGGCGAAGCGTTGCGTCGCAAATCAGGTCCCGGGGGCATCGCCGAGGCCAAGACCGACGAGGCTTGGCGGTCGGAGCCCGTCGAGAAGCGTCTGGCGCACGCGCTGGTCAAGGGCATTGACGCTTTCGTGGATCAGGACACCGAAGAAGCCCGCCAGAAACTCGGACGACCACTGTCGGTGATCGAAGGCCCCCTCATGGACGGGATGAACCATGTCGGCGACCTTTTTGGCGCTGGAAAGATGTTCCTTCCGCAAGTGGTGAAGTCCGCCCGGGTGATGAAAAAATCCGTCGCCTACCTCACCCCCTTCATGGAGGCCGAAAAAGCCGCCGCGGTGGCAGGAGGCTGCGAGGTTCGGACCCAAGGAAAAGTCCTGATGGCCACCGTCAAGGGCGATGTCCACGACATCGGCAAGAACATCGTCGGGGTGGTATTGGGGTGCAATAATTACGAGGTCATCGACCTAGGGGTCATGGTGTCCTGCGAGACCATCCTCAAGGCGGCTCAGGCACATCAGGTGGATGTCATCGGTCTCAGCGGTTTGATCACTCCGTCGCTGGATGAGATGGCCCATGTCGCCCGCGAGATGGAACGTCTCGGCATGCGCCAACCGCTCCTGATCGGCGGTGCCACGACCAGCAAAGCGCACACCGCCATCAAGTTGGCACCGGGGTATTCGCAGCCGGTGATCCACGTTCTGGATGCCAGCCGCGCCGTGCCTGTCGTCAGCAACCTCATCAACCCGGACCTGAAGGGGCCCTACGTCGCACAGATCCGCGAGGAGTATCAAAGTCTTCGCAGCAGCCATGCGGCGGCCAATACGCCACTCCTCAGTTTGGAACAGGCCC
This sequence comes from Akkermansia muciniphila, assembly GCA_945883815.1. Classification (GTDB taxonomy): domain Bacteria; phylum Verrucomicrobiota; class Verrucomicrobiia; order Limisphaerales; family UBA9464; genus SXXZ01. The sequence continues at coordinate 7,215 of CAMCYJ010000105.1, forward strand.
GCAGTCAGGCAGCCCGGCTCGATTTCTCAGACCTGCCTCACCCGGAATTCACCGGACTCCGCGTCCTGGAAGATGTTCCCCTCGAGACGCTCCGCCAGTACATCGACTGGTCCCCGTTCTTCCACACTTGGGAACTGCGCGGGCGTTATCCGGCCATTTTGCAGCATGAGAAGTATGGCGAAGAGGCCCGAAAGCTATTCACCGATGCACAAGCGCTGCTCGATGACCTCATCGCCCGAAAGCGCATCCGAGCCTGCGGTGTTTATGGAATTTTCCCGGCCAACCGCGATGAGGATTCGGTCCAGGTTTATACCGACAATTCCCGCTCCCGCGTCCAAACAACCTTCCACATGTTGCGTCAGCAAGTGGTCAAAGAAGACGGAACACCCCAGTGGTCGTTGGCTGACTTTGTGGCTCCCAAGGGCGCTGAAGACCACGTCGGAGCCTTCGCAGTCACCACCGGCATCGGACTAGACGAAGTCGTGGCTGCCTACAAAGCCGCACACGATGATTACAACGCCATCATGGCCGAGGCCTTGGCGGACCGTCTCGCCGAAGCATTTGCCGAGTACTTGCACCAACGGGTCCGCAAGGAATGGGGCTACGGTTCTCAAGAACAGCTGAGCGCCGAAGACCTTCTCGAAGAACGCTACCGTGGGATCCGGCCTGCCGGAGGCTATCCGGCCAGTCCGGACCACACCGAGAAACAGACCCTCTGGTCACTCCTCGATGTGGAAGCCCGCACAGGCATCCGCCTCACGGAGAGCTGCGCCATGTGGCCCGGCAGCAGCGTCAGCGGACTTTATTTTGCGCATCCCGAGTCCAAGTACTTTGGAGTGGGCAAGCTCGGACGCGATCAAGTCTCCGACCTGGCACGTCGAAAGAGTGTTCCAGTGGCCGAGATGGAGCGTTGGTTGGGACCTTGGCTTGCCTATGAACCGTCTCGTGGATCCTAAACAAGCGTTTCCCGGATTGCGCCTGCGGGCATAACTGCCAACTTGGAGAAGAATTTTTATGTCGAAGCCTACGATTACTGCGTATCTCAAACCTTGGTGTGGATGGAGTGCTGGTGTGCGTGCCGTATTCAAGAAGTACGAACTCGCTTTTGAAGAGCGTGACATCATCAACCGCCCTGAATTCTTCGACGAAATGGTCCAAAAGACCGGGCAAACCAAGCAACCCACCATCGAGATCAACGGCAAGGTGCTGGCTGACGTTTCCGGCGAAGAGGTGGAAGCGTGGCTGCTTCAAAATGGCATCGTGAACCCAAACAGTCGCACCCCCGAAGTGCCCATCAACCAACCTTGCGCCCACGAAATGCCCGGCGCATCGGCATCTGCTGCTCCTCAGCCCGCCCCGTTGGCATTCAAGCGCTAAAAGCGCAGTGCGTATCTTTTCCTAGCATCCCATGCATCCCTCCCGCACCGGCTTTCGGTCGTCCATCGGGTTCTGGATGCTGGCGATGCTGACGGTCTTGGTCAGCCTCCCGGTCACTCGGGCAGATCCGACCTTCGACGAAACCGTCGACTTCATCCGCCGCACGGTAGAAGAGCACGGTCAGTTTCGGAACATCGCTGGAGGAGGCCGTATCCGGGTGAAACTGGCCCAGGTTCTGGGGCGGCGGCTGCGCTTTAGGACCATCGCCACCGATGGGATCCCGGGCAGTCTCGACCGCAGCGAATCCACCGAGTTCTCGCTGGCCGACTTGGATCCCGACGCCACCCATGTTCGGTTGTGGTTTGCCGGTGAGCGTCAGGCCTTCGCGGTGTGGATGACCGATGCCGGTCGCGTCAACGGGGTGCGTCGATGGCAAGATGCCAATGAAGAGATGCCTGCCCGATCGCTATCCTCGGGATGGATCGCAGTGGATGACGAAACGCAGGCACAGGCGCTTGCCAAAGCCCTCAATCACGCCATTCGGTTGGCAGGTGGAGCCTCGCGCAGCAGCACCGCCGACCAATTCTTCGGCGCGTCTCCGTCCCGCCGCAGTTATCCTGCCACGCCCGTGACCGGACATGTCCATCACGTGGTCTCCTTGGATGATGCCGTGGCCCTGATGCGTTTTCGATTGGATCGCGAACCCGACTCCTTCTCCACGGTGAGTCCCACGGCCCCGGAAGTGGCCGGCCTGCCTCAGATAACGCTCAAAGCCTCTCCGCTTCAGGTGACATTGCCGGGCGATGGGCGCGACTTCGAAACCAATATCATCGACGTGGTTCGGTTCACCTGGCCTACCGATTCCAATGGCAATTCGCTCACCGCGCTCCTGAGCGAATCTGAAGCCTTTGTGGCTGCCGGCGTTTCGCCGCGCGACCCGACAGCGTTGAGATGCCAATTGTTGCAACTGCCACTCACCGCAGGGCAATTGCCCCCATTGGGAACGCAAATCGGTGCCAATACGCCCGTCCGTTTGTGGATGTCGATGGGCGAACCTTGGCCCAGTGGCGTGGAAGGTTTCTTCTGGATTGCCCGAAAGCAGGATGGCTCACGGAATTGGCCGGTACGTCTGGCGATGTCCAAAAAATCCAAAGAATTCGGTCCTGACGCCGTCAAGAATTCGGCAGCAGCCCTGGGTCTCAAACCCTCGGAAGGGCTCACCCGCATCTTGGAAGACAACGCCAAGGCCGAAAAAGCCGCCCGCAAAGCCGACAAGTGAGCGCCGGAGAATCCGGCCCTTCTTTCAGCAGACGGAACAGGGGATTTCCCTGAACGATCTCCCCGCTGCTCTCAGCCCCCCAGACTTCTCCAACTCTCGCCTACACTCCGAATACACGCCGAACGAATTCGCGACTCCGACGGTGGTTTTCCACAGCGGTCCGGGTAATCTTGGTCCCTCCCTCCAGCGCCAGTTCCACTGAAAAACGCCGAGGCAGGCTCTTGGAGTTGGCGAATGCGGCGATCTCGGAATAGTCGATATCGCCTTGATCCAGGTCCTCCCACCAGACTTGCCCCCGGCTTTGGCGCAAATGCCAGGACACCACCCGCTCCCCGTACTGCCGCAGCGCATTCATCGGGACAATCCCCCCTCGGTACATCCAATGGGTATCGATGCAGAAATCCACCTCACCGGCACGGGTCACCGCAAAATTGTGATGGTACTCGCGACCCTGTCGGCCCAACTCTGGAGTGTGATGATGCACGCCGAGTCGCAATTTCAAGACCTTCAACTCCCGCCCCAACCGGGCCAGTGCCCGACCCTGATTGACCAACTCCGCATCGGTCTTTTCACGCCCGATCGGATCCACATTGCACACAATCACCTCGAACCCGGATTGAGCGGCAACCTTGGCTCCCGCCACCAGACGCTCTACAACGCCGTCTGCCCCATCCGTGTGAAGAGCCCCTCCCGTATACAAGCTGACAGGGCGTAATCCCTTGGCTCGAAGCTTGGCGGCAAACTCGGCGTTCTTGTCGGGATGCACCGAATCGAGATTGCCCTCCGCATAGTCATAGCCGGCATCCCGCAACCCGGAGAATACCTCGTCGAGGTGAGCATTCAGATCCTTGCCCTGACGCTGGTAGTATTGCCCCCAGCCATAGAGCTGACTTCCGACGACCCCAGCCGTCTTCGCCTCAGCCGCCCCAAACACCGCCCCGGCCATCGCCAAGGCTGATGCGCCTAAAAATTCTCTACGCGACCACGTGCTCATCCACCGACTCAAATCCGAATCCGGCCCCCTTCCAAGTTTCAAAAGCAGGATCAGAACAACGAAACCCAACCAACTCCAGACCACTGCACCTTCCAATCCACGGACAGAAATTTCCCGACACCCATCTCCCCCTCGGATCACTGCAACACCGACAACCCAAGCGGCAGCGGGACCGGGCCGGAGCGAGCATAGGAACGTCGACATCCTGATCCCCCTCGCGCGATAGCGCGAAAGCCTAGCCGGCCCCAACGTTCCCTGCGAGCGCAGGACCGATCCCGCGGAGCCCACGCTCCAACCCACGCTCCAACCCACGCTCCAACCCCACGCGCCAGCCCCGAAAACCTTCAAAACCCATCCCCAATTCCACGATCTGAAGTTGCCATAAAGCAGGTCACTGACATTTGATCCTCACAAGTCCATGGCTGAATCGCTCCCCGCTCGCGTTTCCCGCATCGTCCAGGCCACGCCGGTCCACGACATCCACACCCATCTCTACGATCCCGCCCAAGGCGAAATGCTCCTGTGGGGCATCGACGAACTATTGGTTTACCACTACCTCGTCAGCGAAGCCTCTCGCCAAATGGAGATGCCGCTGGAGAAATTCTGGAGCGCCTCCAAACAAGAACAAGCCGACCACGTCTGGAAAGCCCTGTTCATCGAACACTCCCCCGTCTCCGAAGCCTGCCGTGGCATTCTCACAACCCTCCATTTGCTCGGCATCGACCCCCGCAAAAACGACCTCAAAAGCCTGCGCAGCTGGTACGCCTCCCAGAACCCCCAGGACTTCATCAACCGCGTCATGGACAAGGCCAACCTCGCCTCCATCTGCATGACGAATTCCCCGTTTGATCCCCAGGAACGTCCCACCTGGGACCGCGGATTCGCTCGAGATCCCCGCTTCGTGGCAGCCCTGCGGATCGACCCCCTGCTCGTCGCCTGGCCAGAAACCTCCGTTTGGCTTCGAGAACAGGGCTATGACGTATCCCGCGAACTCAACGCCCAAACCCTCGGCGAAGTCCGCCGTTTCCTCGCCGACTGGACCGCTCGCATCGACAGCCGCTACTGCATGGTGTCACTGCCCCCTTCCTTCACCTGGCCCGCGGATACCGAAATCGCTCGACTCATCGAAGGAGCCGTGTTGCCGCATTGCCGGGAACAGGGACAAGCCTTCGCCCTGATGATGGGAGTCAAACGAGCCGTCAATCCCCGCCTCCGCATGGCCGGCGACGGCGTCGGATTGGCCGACCTGAATGCCCTGCAAGCCCTCTGCGCCGCCCATCCGGAGAATCGCTTCCTCGTCACCTGCCTCGCGCGTGAGAACCAGCATGAGCTCGTGGTCCTGGCCCGGAAGTTTTCGAACCTCCATCCATTCGGCTGCTGGTGGTTCACCAACACCCCCCAACTCATCCGCGAAATCACCACGATGCGGCTCGAATTGCTCGGCACCTCCTTCACGCCGCAGCACTCCGATGCCCGCGTCCTCGATCAGGTTCTCTACAAGTGGCACCATTCCCGAAGCATCATCGCGGACGCACTGTCTGAGAAATACGTCGCAGCCGCCGAAGCCGGATGGGAGGTCACCGACACGGAAATCCAACGCGACGTTTCAGAACTCCTCGGCGGCGGATTTCAGCGATTCCTCTCTGGCGCTCGCCACTGATCGGAAAGGCAGTAGAG
>CAMCYJ010000106.1 GCA_945883815.1 Akkermansia muciniphila
GGCGGCTTCGGAAATCGGGAGGGGCAGGAAGGCACTCGAGAAACAGGCCTCAAATCGTTCACAGGCACCTTCTACCCGTTGGGGGACTTCTGGCGACTCGATCTGACAACCCAACAGTGGCGTCCGTTGCTGGGAGTGCAGGAATGGACCCCGCCGGGACTGCGAAAAGCGATCTACCACCCGACTCTGGATTCAGTTCTTTTCCTCACGGGCAGCGAACCGACCCGACAGGCCGAAGCACGCTTTCATTGGTGGACCGAATCCGGGAAGCACTTGCCCCGGGCCCTGCCCAATCGAGGCGATACACCGCCCCCGCTGTTCCGCTGCTGGACCCTGCTGGTCGAACCCGGTTCGGGAGATCTTTGGGTCTTCGCGGATGAAGGGATCTTCTCGGTCAAAATCCAAGCCGCCTGAGCATCCTACCGGGATCTTTTTGCGCGCCCTGCGGGCAAATCCCGCATCCCACGACTCGAATTTCAAAGCAACTCAATCGCCCCAGGGAAACCATCGCAACGGCAACTGATGGCGAAGGCCTGAGCAATTCGACTGGGCGCCACTTTTGACAAAAACCGGTGGTGACATTCGAGTCGTTCGGATGCCCAAGATCAAAAACCCTGTCGGAAAACGCTTGATGCCCGACTGCCTCGTCTTTAAGTTCTCGGCTCCTTTGTGCACCCGTAGCTCAATTGGATAGAGCGGCTGACTACGGATCAGCAGGTTCCAGGTTCAACTCCTGGCGGGTGCACCAGGTTTCCTGTTTACTACGCTTTGCCCTTCTTCGTTCTCCCCTCCTCCATTCTCGCCTTCTCCGGTTTGCCCGTCTGTTTTTTGGCTTCTCTGGCTTCTTTGGCCAACACCTTGGCCGTAGATCCTTCGGTATGCCTCCGGAGATACCGATCACTTCCTTCCGCCATCCACGTCGAGATCCATCCCATCGGCCCGAACGCTCCGTCTTGCCGCTCCCTGGTTTGGCCCCGGTGATTGTTTGCCGAGTGATCGATTTTCTTCGGCTCAGTTGGCGGTACGCATCCCGTTGGGAATTGATTCTCGTGCGTCGATGCCGGCCTCTCGGTTCTGGCCCAGACTGGGCAATGAGCCCCTGGAGTCCCGATGCATCGGCGAGTCGGGATTCTGAGTCTGCCACGTTCTAACCTGAGGGCTTTGGCTCCGGTGTGTATTCATCACCTCTCGAAGCACTCGATCACCTCCACGGAGGCAACCCTCGAAACAGTCCCAGTGGTGCCGTCCATCGCCAAAGCGACGGGCCGGCTGCGAACTCAGCGGGCGTGGGGCAACCCCACTTGGCCAATCAACCCACCAGACGGCGGTGCTGGGCAAAGGCCGGACGCAGCGACCGGGCCAGTTCTTCCTGCAATTGCTGAAGGCCCTGATAGACAGCGACATTGGCGGCTTTGGGAGTCGTGGTCTCGTTGGGGTTGACCGACACGAAGCGGTCGGTGATCTCGGAGATGCCGACATTCTCACCCTTCTCCCGCCGCCAGCACCAGAGGGCCTGAAGGGCCGCTCCGTAAGCTGCTCCCTCGGCGACCTTCAGGGTCACCACCTCGGCATTGAACACGTCGGCCATGATCTGTCGCCACAGTTTGGACTTCGCGCCGCCGCCCGTGGCCCGGACCTGCCGCGCAGTGACGCCCAAGGTGGCCAGTCGGCGCAAACCGTAGTTCATACCCAAGGTGACCCCTTCCATGGCCGCGCGGGCATAGTGAGCCGAGGTGAAGGTTTTCGGACGGACTCCGAAGAACACGCCCGTCCCATCCGGGATGTTGGGAGTGCGCTCTCCCTCAAGATACGGCAGGAGGATCAACCCGTCAGAACCCGCCGGAGCCTTGGCGGCCAACTTCTCGAACTGAGCGTGATCCAGACCCGCCTCGGATCGGACCATCTCCGTGGCCACGGTGACATTCATGGTGCACAGCAGCGGCAGCCACCGATTGGTTGAATCGCAGAAGGCCGCGATCTCACCTGCCGGGTCGACCACCGGCTTCTCAGCACAGGCATAGATCGTACCGCTGGTCCCGAAACTGGCCGTGATGACACCCTCACGGGTATTTCCCGTACCGATGGCCCCCATCATGTTGTCACCACCTCCGGCGCTGACCACGACCCCGGCATTCAGCCCCAGAGTCTTGGCCGTCTTGGCCGTCAGGCGACCCGCCGGCCGATCGCTGGATGACAGTGCGGGCAGCTTGCCTTCCAACTCGGGATCGATGGCCCGAATCACCGCGGACGACCATCGACGACGGCGGACATCCATGAGCGCCGTGCCCGAGGCGTCGCCGTACTCCATGAACTTGTCGCCGGTGAGCCAGAAATTGAGGTAGTCGTGAGGCAGAAGAACCGTGGCCAATCTGGCAAAGTTCTCGGGCTCATGCCGCTTGAGCCAGAGGATCTTGGGGGCTGTGAAACCCGGCAGGACGGCATTGCCGATGGCTTGATGGGTTTTCTTGGCCCCACCCAACGCGGCGGTGATTTCGGCGCACTCCGGAGCTGTCACGGTGTCGCACCACAGCTTGGCCGGGCGGATCACCCGATCCTGCGCATCGAGCGCCACGAATCCGTGCTGCTGGCCGCTGACACCGATGGCGACGACTTCCGCGGCCCTGGCCTTGGCCGACTTGAGGGCGGCCTGAATGGCCCGGGTAGTGGCCCGCACCCATTGGGCGGGGTCCTGCTCCTTGGCTCCGGCCGGGAGCCCGGACAAGAGACTGTGAGGGGCCGAGCCTTCCCCCAAAACGCGGCCGGAGCCCGCGTCGACAATCAATGCCTTGGTGGATTGCGTGCCGGAATCGATGCCGATGAGGAGCGAACGTTGAGCCATAGGAAGTTGCTCCATCGTGAAATCAGCCCACCCCGCTGTCGAGCCCCGGCCGTCCGCTCACTTCAGGCAGGCGCTCAATGCAGGTGCAGCGGGGACATGAAGTACAGTCGCCCTTCCGGCAACCGCGATTGGAGCGGCAATCCCAGGTCCACCTTGACCGATCCAGAGCGAGCCTGGCCCAGCAGCGAGAGAAAACCGGGAAAGCGGAAGGTGGGCTGGTAGGTGACCAGTTTGGCTCCATCCAGACGGGCCAACCGGAAGGCACGATCCAGAGCCACCTGAAAGCTTCCCAACTCATCCACCAATCCCAGATCCAAGGCCTGCTGGCCAGACAGGATCCGGCCGTCGGCATACTCGGTCCAATTAGAAGCCAACTTGCGACCCTCGGTGATGCCATCCTTCACATTCAACTCAGCCGCGTGATTGCGACCGGTGCGGATGATGTCTTTGAACTTGGCGAAGCTCTCATCGATCATCCCCTGAAGAATGGCGCGTTCCTCGGGCAGGATCTCCTCGGGGAGTTTTTCTCCGCTCATCATGTCTTTGAGCTTGCCGCTCTTGGTGATGTCCGGCCGCACGCCCACTTTTTCCATAAGACCGCGGTAATTGTAGCTGTGGAAGATGACGCCAATGCTACCCGTCATGGTCAACTCATTGGCTACGATCCAACGGCACGGTGCGCTAATGTAATAGCCTCCAGAGGCCGCCAGCGAACCCATGGAGGCCACGACGGGGATATCGTGTTCTTTCTGAAACTTTTCGATCAGCAGGTAGATCTCGTCGCTGGCCAACACTTCGCCACCCGGAGAATCCACCTTGAGGATGACAGCGGCCACCCCCTCGACGGCCGCCCGCTCCAACTGGTCGCTCACCAACTCCACCATCGAGGAACCAATATCCGAGAGGATTTCACCGCTGATAACCCCTTCCATGCTGATCACCGCCACCTTGTCTGCAAAGGGGGAGTCGCGCACCAACACCTCATGCAATTCAGCCGCACCCGGCGACTGGGTCGAATGATGGTGGGTCCAATGGATGTCCGACTTGGCCGACAGAGCCAACCCGAGGCCCACCAGCGAAATCACCAGCACCAGCGAAACACCCAATGCCACCCACTTCCAAGCACCACCCCCGGAGTGTTCCAGACGTCCATTGCCTCGGCCTTTGGGCTGCGAAGCGCTGGTTTGCTGAACCGGCGGCGGTGTAAGAACCGGAGGAACCTGCGGGGAAACCGTGTTGGGAACCGGGGGAGCTCCTCCAGCCTCAAATCCCGAAGAAGACGACTCAGACGAATCCATGAATGGTGGAGGCTAATTTCCATCGACCTGTCCTGCAAGGTCATCAGAGCGAAGCATTTCATCGATCCCATGCCCAAAGGCCCGGACAAACCATGGGTTCTGACGGGCAAGGGGGTGCGGAATCAGCATGCCGCAACGGGAGGCAGAACGATTCAAGGGTGAGGGTTCTCAGGCGCTGGAACCGCCGTCTTGGCACCCGCACGACGGCGACGCACTTCATCCCAACGCTGCCGCTGACTCGCGCTCAAGAGCGCCTCAATTTCAATCCGGGCGGCCTCAATCTCGCCGCGAGCGCGTGGAGCCATCGGAGCCCACAAGTCTCGAAGGCGAACTTGGGCCTCTTTCAAGATGACCTGGATCCGCTCCCGTTGATCGCCCTCCAAATCCAACTCCCGAGTCCAACGCGTCATCGCTTCCAGTTGAGCGTTTCCCGGACCTTTGACGGGCGTCCCCGCCGACTGATTGGAAGATCCGGCAGCCTGGGAAATCAAGGCGCTTGGAATCATCGGACGGGGCTCCACCCGAGCTGGGGACACCTCCCGACGGGGGCGTTCGCGCAGAATCCGGCCAGCCAAACCCGCACCCACCCCGCCGGTCAGAACCCCGGCAGCAAAGATCATCAATGCCGCGAGAACAATCCGCGTGGTGTTCACCAGGATTCTCCCTCTTCAAGATCCGCAATGAGGACCGAGGCGATCTCGTCGCCATCCCCGTTGATCGTTTCGGACAGTGAACCCAGATCTCGCACGACACGGGGGCGCTCTTCTTCCGCCAGAAACACCATCGCAGCCACGCAAACGGCAGCGGCAAAGCCGGCGCTGGAAAACGCCGCTTTCCAAAGAATCGAAGCCCACCGCCGCAAAGACTCGTCAGGCTCGACCCAATGGATTGCCGCCATGACCCGTGCCTCGAACCCGGGAGGAACGCCTTGCGCTACCTTCTCGGTGCGGGCCGCACGAATCAGAGTCTGGTGGAGGGTATTGCGATTCATCGACAGTAACGCTCGGCTGGACGCTTTGTGGTAGGAGGCGGTTACGCTAGAAGGACTTTGGGAATCCGCCAACTGAGGAAAACGTTCCTGAGGAAAACGTTCCCACGAGTGAATCAGCGCCGGATAAGAACGCGTGCTGGAAACCATTCCGTCGACCCAAAACCCTGGCCCAAGACTTCTTGAATTGAATGCCCGTCCGAGAGTGGGGCTGAACCTCAAGACCGCCCGTCAGAAATACCGCCCCGTCAGAGGAAGGAATCTGTCTGCAGTCGGGACAAGACGCGCTTCATTTCAGCCCGAGCCCGAAAGGCCCGCACCTTGACCAATGTCTGCGACCAACCGGTGATCAAGGAAATCTCCTTCACAGATCGATCTTCCAATTCGAGCAGGGTCAGGACCAATCGATGGGCCGGACTGAGTTGCTCAAAGACCTTCCGCACCAAGGACCGAGCCGCGTCCGCTCGATGGTCCCACAGATCCGGACTGGCGGCATGACGGTCAATCCAATCATTCTCCTCAACTGACAGATCGCTGAGACTGTCTTCGCGATGACGACGTTGACTGCGCAACGCGTCCAAGCAGGCGCGCGTGGCCATGCGCATCAACCAATGCTCGAAAGGGGCCTCACCCCGCCAGGAGTCCAATCGGGAGAACGCCTTCACCAAAACATCTTGAACCAAATCGGCGGCGTCTTCCTCCCGACGTAAATAACGACGCGCCAAAGCAAAGAGCCGGCTCTGGTGACGGGTGACCAGCACTCCGAACCACTCGGTTTCGCCCGCGAGTACCCTGCGGATGATTGTGTCATCCGAGACGGCTTCCGAAGCGGATGTCACCTCGGACTCGGGAGTCCACGTCTGCTCCCCAAAGGTCGGATGGATGGCGACATTCACGCAGAGAGTCTTGTTCTGAGGTTTCCACGCCGCACCACTACGGACCTACGCGGGCAGAAACTTTCAACGATGCTAAGCAAGGTTGGTGCCAACGCTATAGCGCCAGAATGATTCGGTTGGAAGGAACGGTCCACGCTCGAAACCCGGATAGAACGAACAAGGACGCCCTTGTGGAAGGAGGTACAACCAGCACGACCGAACCACCAGAAATCGTTCCAGCTGAGGAGTAACTGCCCCAAGGAAGCGGCAGTGGGTCGGCGACGCGGAGTCCTGCTGAAACCCGGGGTGAGACCAGTTCCAGGGGAAAAACCCGGTACACGACGGGGGGCAACCGGCTTTTGGGGTATTCCCAGCCAGCAATCAACCGGTAGTACACCGGACCGTTCCTTATCCCCGTCGAGGCTTTGGGTGGGCACTCCCACGCTTTCGGAAAACCCATCGGGAAAGCCATCACTGCACCAATTCATTCACCAAAACTCTGGGGACTATTCCCCACCACCCGAGGTCTTGGGCCTCCGACCCCAAGGTTTCACTCATTCTCCCCACCCCCTGTCGCCCTCGAGTGGGATCGAAGGGTTGTCGCCTTGTAGCCACACCGCCTAGGGTCGGGCATGCAGTTGACCGACCGATGGGTGGTGATCACGGGCGCTTCGAGCGGATTCGGAGCGGCCGCCGCCGAAGCATTTGCCCGGGCGGGCTGCCGCCTGATTCTGGGCGCTCGACGGCAGGACCGCCTGGCCCAGGTGACCTCGGCCTGCCGCGCGCTCGGAGCCGTGGCAGAGTTCCACGAACTCGACGTGGCTTCCACCGTCTCGGTGGCCGCGTTCACCCGCTGGGTGCAAACCCACACGGCGCAGGTGGATGTGCTCATCAACAATGCAGGCGGAGCCCATGGGCTGGACACCGTCGCAAGCGGACGGGATGAAGACTGGGAGGCCATGGTCCAATCGAATTTTTTGGGTCTCGCCCGGGTTACCCGAGCAGTACTGCCGATGATCCCGCACCATCAGGGGGCCAGCATCCTCAACATCGGCTCCATTGCAGGGCACCAGTCCTATGAGGGCGGATCCATCTACTGCGGAGTCAAGGCCGCCGAACGCAGCATCACCCAAGCCCTGCGCCTGGAGCTCAATGGCACGGGGATCCGCGTCGGCTCACTCGATCCGGGCATGGCACTGACAGAATTCTCCGACGTCCGCTTCCGCGGCGATGCCGCCCGGGCGGGACAGGTTTATCGAGGTGTGGAACCCCTCGTGGCTCAGGACATCGCGGAAACCCTGGTCTGGATGGCTTCACGGCCTCCTCACGTGAATATCGACGAACTCATCATCAAGCCCACCGACCAAGCCGCGATTCACAAGGTCCATCGGCGCGCCAACGCCTGATCCGGAGCGCCAGACTTCAGGGCCAGACGAAACCCGGGTACTTGGTGCGCAACTGGGATCGCAGCTTGGGATACGAGGACTCCCGCCAACGCGGAAAATCCGAAACAACCTCCAGCCGCTTGCCGTCCGGGGCTTGCAGAGCCAGGCGAATCGGAATGGCGTCTTCGCCCACCGTCGGGTGCACCTTGAGTTGGAAGCATTCGGTCAATTTGACCTGAGCTTCCGGACCGGGGATCTCGTCCGGATCCGCATCGGGGTCCGGCTCCACATAGGTGAGCTTGAGGCGACGGCCTTCCAGCCACGGCAGATGCACGGGCATCAATTCATCCAGCCAGGCGATTTGCTCGGTGGCCAAATGGGCACGGAACGCCTCCTTGAGCGGAGCCGCTTGGGCCTGCTTGACCAGAGTCAGCCCCCGAAAGGCGCGATCCAACGCAGCCACCAGCGCCGCGCCGTCGAAGGCCGGGAATTCCAACTGCGGCAAGGCCCGAGCCATCAAATTGACCCGGGCGATGAACTGCTTGAGTTCGTGATCCAACTGAGGGAGATCGAATCCACCCCGAGCGAAGGCCTCTGCCAGGCAGCGCCCGGACTCCTCGGGGTCGGACTCCCGCTGGTGCTCTGTGGCCACCACCAGGTCCAGGAAGCGAATGCGGCGCACGGGCGAAACCCGCTTGTGAAGCCGGTCGAACACATGCTCCACCGAGGTGTGGAAGTGCTGCGGAAAGAGCTCGCGCAACCACTCTGCCTTCACGGCGGTGGCCAATCCTAGGAGTGTGAGAACACCCCCACTGCGACCGGACACCTCACGAATGGTGCCCACCACCATCAACTCCGCCTGCTGCACCACCGATTCGCGCATCAGGCTGCCGGTGCGCCCTTCGGTCAGGAGACAATCCAAGGAGCCGGAGTCCTTCCGGACGCACACCTGATCGACGAATCCGGCGCAGAGCGACTTGAGCAATCCCTCGTCCCCAGCCTCGGCCGGGGCCGCCGCGGAATCGCGGGGCATCATTTTCTCGCGCTCGGCGATGCGGATGAGTTGCTGGAAGGTGTCCTCCACTTGCCGGGCCGTCTGGGCATGAATGCCATGCCGGCGGCAGGCATCCACTGCGAAATGGGAGTTGCGGGCATACTGATGGGCCCGGAGCAGCGTGTGGAAATCGCTCTGGGTGCTGCCCTCGAACAACTCCCGTGCGTCGGCCGAAGAACGGTCGTCCCGATTGACCCGCATGAGCAGGTCGCGACCGCTGACCAGAGCGGCGCAGAGGCAGGCCGCAGGCACACAGCCGCGCCGCGAGGCCTCGACGAGCAAACGGGCAAAGCGCGGGTGCATCGGCAGGCGGAGCATCTGACGCCCCACCGGGGTCAGGTCGGAGCCGGGACTCTCCGCCCCGTGCTCCCCTTCCAGCGCCCCCAGGATGTGCAGCAACCGCTCGGCCCGAAGGACCGCCGCCTTGTCGGGTGCGTCCAACCAATCGAAAGTCGCCGCCTGACGCACGCCCAGCGAATGGAGCAGCAGGACCACCTCGGCCAAATCCGCCCGCTGGATCTCCGGGGTATTTCGGGCGGGTCGATTGAGATGCCCACTTTCAGTCCACAGCCGCCAACACGTGCCCGGTGCAGTGCGCCCGGCTCGGCCTGCCCTTTGGTCGGCCGAGGCCCGACTGATTTCCTCGACCATCAGCGTTTGGATTCCCCGCTCGGCATCGTAGCGGGCCATCCGCGCCAAGCCGCCATCGACCACATGACGGATTCCGTCGATGGTCACCGAGGTTTCCGCCACGTTGGTGGAGACCACGATCTTGCGCAGCGGACTGGGCTGGAACGCCCGATCCTGATCGTCGGGGCCGAGTTCCCCGTGAAGCGGGATGAGCGACACCCGCTCACCCAGGCGGGCTGCCGCCAAGGCCCCCAACGTGGCCTGGATCTCGCCCTTGCCCGGCATGAACACCAGAATGTCCCCCTCCCAGCCGGCCTCCACAATCCGCTCCACCTTGTCGGCAGCCAATTCATGGACCGGACGGCTGTCGCCGTAATCGAGCCACTGCATTTCCACCGGAAACGTCCGCCCCTCCGAGACCAGGATCGGCGCTGAAACCGGAGACTGCCCGCCGGAAGCCAATTCACGGCCCGCCGCGGCTGATACCACTGCCGTCACCGGGGCCGCCACGGGAACCGGGGCCGCCAAATACCGGGCCACCGGTTCAGCTTCCAACGTGGCGGACATCACCACCAGGCGCAGGTCGGGCCTCTCGGTGGCCTGAAGCCGCTTGGCCAGCGCCAACGCCACGTCGCTGAGCAAATTGCGCTCGTGGAACTCATCGAAAATCAGCACGCCGATCTGGCTCAGTCGCGGATCATCCTGAAGCCATCGCAAAAGGATTCCCTCAGTGACAAAGGCGATCCGAGTGGTGTCACCGATCCGGTCCTCGAACCGCACCTGATAGCCGACCTCCGCGCCGAGCCGGACTTGGCGTTCCCAAGCCACCCGAGTGGCCACCGTTCGTGCCGCCACCCGCCGCGGCTGCAGCACCACAATTTGGCGTCCTTCCGCCACGAGGCCCGCATCCAGGATCATTTGCGGCACCTGGGTGGTCTTGCCCGATCCGGTGGCAGCCACCAGCACCAGTTGATTGCCCTCGGTGAGCGTGCGGATCAGGTCGGCATGCAGCCGCCAGATGGGGAGACCATTGTCGGGCACGGCAGGTCAGTTTTTCGCGATGAAGACGAAATAGATCATGGCGGCCTCCATGAGGACCGACAGACCCAGAAGCATTCCCGAAGGCATGAACTTGCCGGTCTTCCTCAAGCGCATGAAGAACACCGCCTGGAGCACGATGAGGACCCCGACGGCGACGCTTCCCGGCAATCGCCCCAGAGCCACGAGCGCCAATGGGATCGCCGAGCCGATCGACGCGATCAGGGAAGCCTTGGACTTGGCCTTCAGAAACCCCATCAGACCGCCGGCGACCAAGAGGGTGATGAAGATCCACAATAAATTGACAGCCATCGGATGCATGGGCCGGAGGGAATACGGCGAACTGGCCGCTGAGGCGATCACCAATCTGCGGTCCGCGGAGTCATCGATTGGGGCGGATGCACGTCTTCACTGCCCGATTGCCCTGGGCCATGGAACGGAAGAGTTCGGGCAACTCGTCCAACGAGGCCTCGCCATCGACAAAGTCCCCAACCCGAATCACCCCCCGCTCGATCAAATCCAAGGCGGTGCGAATGGATCGGGGCGTGTGATGAAAACTGGCCAGCAGCGTGAGGTTGGAATAGTGCAGAAGACCGGTATCGAGCGTGACCGAAGTTCCTGAAGGACAGCCGCCAAAGAAATTCACCCGACCGCCCTTGCGCACCAACCGAGTCGCCGCCTCCCAAGCCGTCGGCTTGCCCACTGCCTCGAAGACCGCATCGAAAACCGCAGTCGGCGCGGAAGATCGAACCGCCGCCTCCAAATCCTCGCGTCCTTCCATGTCCACGACGGTGGAAGCACCGAGCCGCCGTGCCAATGACAGACGGGCCTCCCCACGGCCAGCGACCGTCACCAAACAGCCGGCTTCCACGGCCAAGGCGACGGCAAACAAACCGATGGGGCCAGCGCCCATCACCAGCACCCGCTCACCCGACCCAGGACGAAGATCCAGCATTCCCTGAACCACACACGCCAGAGGCTCCGTGAGGGCGGCCGCCTCGAACGGAGTCTCCGGGCGCAGGCGAAGCAGATTCTTCTTCACGATCCGGGCTGGAATCACGATCGACTCCGCATAGGCCCCGTTGAGGAAAAGAAGGTCGTCGCAAAGATTCTCCTGCCCCCCAGCACAGCGTTCACACTGGCCACACGGAGCCGAATTCGCACACACCACCCGATCCCCCGCAATCCACCCGGCCACGTCGGGGGCGACCTCCACCACCGAGCCGGCCAACTCGTGGCCGAAGACACACGGCGGCGTCAGCATCCGAGCGTGGTACCCGCGCCGGTACACCTTCAGATCGGTACCACAAGTCAGCGCCGCCCCGATCCGCACCCGAACCTCGCCCGCACCCAGCGATCGCTCCGCGACCGATTCGATCCGAATGTCTTCACGCCCATACAACACCGCAGCCTTCATCCCCGGACGTTCCCCGCCCCACCCCCCAATCGACCAGCAAGAAACAAGAGCAAGAAACCAGGGACAGGCTCCACGAGAAACCAGGGACAGGCTCCACGGACCCTCAGCTCGACCCAACCCACTCGATACAAACCGATCGTCGACACCGGGAATCAAGACATGGGGTGGACTACAAAAAGCGGAAAGCCAGGAGAGCGACCAACGGCAATCGGGAGATCGAAGAGACCGAAACGAAGGGAAATCGGAAAATCGAAAGCCAAAAAATCGAAAATCGGGAATCGAAAATCGAAATTCGGCCGAAATTGGGGATTGTGGCTCAACCCCTTGCCTCCGGGCTGAAGTGGTGGAGCCGAGGAGATTCGAACTCCTGACCCCCACAATGCCATTGTGGTGCTCTACCAACTGAGCTACGACCCCACTGGCCCGAAAGCGGCGCGCACTTTAGGAAGTTCACCCGAACAGTCAAAGGACTTTTCCGAAAATTTTTAGGATTCCTCGTCTATCACCGCTGCAAAGCGGAAAGAAAACCATCGCACCATCACCTCTTCCTCCCCATCAGCCCGGCTCAAAATGGCCCGAAATGAAACGCAGAAACCTGCCCCGAAAACACCGGAATCATCGAGCACCACCCCAAGAATAAAACCCACCCAACGCGAAGCCCTACGACCCTCCCTGTCACCAGGCGGCAGCGGGATCGGGCCGCAGCGAGCATTGGAAGCGATCAAACCTCCCCCCAGCGCGCCAGCGCGAAAGCCCCTCCTTCCCCGAGCTTACCTGCGAGCGCAGGCCCGCTCCCGCGGAGCCCAACTCAACCCCAGAGAAAAGCCCACCCCATCCATCCGTCCTCAGAATCTTAAAAACCCAAGACAAACCCCCGAAGTAAAAACCCACCCAACGCGAAGCCCCACGACTCTCCCTGTCACCAGGCGGCAGCGGGATCGGGCCGCAGCGAGCATTGGAAGCGATCAAACCTTCCCCCAGCGCGTCAGCGCGAAAG
>CAMCYJ010000107.1 GCA_945883815.1 Akkermansia muciniphila
TGTTCTGGCTGGAAAGGGCCCCCTTGAGCTCGATGTCGATGTTGATCGGTGTGAGTTCGAGGTAGGAATAACTCTGGAAGAAGGGGATCACGAAGGTCGACCCGCCGTGGTAGCAGCGTGAGGAGAGACCGTTGGCCAGCTTGCCGTACACGACCAGAATTCGGTCGGGCGGGCACATGCGGTAACGTGAGATGAGGGTGATCACCACGACCAGCAGGAAGACGACCAGCAGGAGGATGGCGGTGATGGACAGGATTCCCATGGGGCTGTTGGAGTTGTTGGGGTTGGGGGCTATCTACGAAAATCTCAAAGGGGTTCCACGAGGACGGTCTGGCTGTCGAGCACCTCGACAACTCGGACCCGTTCACCGCTGGTGATCGGCCGGTTGCTGCGGTTCAGGGCCATGTACGTTTCCTGACGACCGCGGAAATGAACGGTGACCTGCCCGCCCGCCTGACGATCCGGTGGCACGGTCACATAAACGGTCCCGGATTCGTGCAAAGTGTCGGAAATGCGCGCAGTGCCATCACTGCGCATGCCCAGGATCAGTCGCAGGAGGGCCACCACCAGACCCATGACCGACAAACCGGAGCCCACGGCAATGGCGGTGGCGGCCAGGATTCCCAACCCACTGCCCAAGGCAATGCCCCCTGCCCATCCGAATCCCAACAGGAAACCCGTCAAGGGCTTGACGGAAAAAATGCCACCACCACCCGCATCCCAGCCGATCGCATCGGGGAGATCCACCACATCGTGGTGCTCGAGGCCAATGGCCGACATCACCCCGAGGATCAACGACACCACACCCGCAAGGAGGCCAATGCCGAAGAACACCTGCTGGGCGGCTGGAAGCCCACTCCACTGCTCAATGATTGAATTTACCATGATTCCGAGAGTTGGACGATGTGCAGAGCGTGACCACTATGACTGCGATCGTTGCCAAAACGACTGGAATAACCGATCGGCTTTCCAACCTCGCTCACAGCCCCTGAGTACCTCAGCCCATTCCCTCCAGCGCCTTTCCTTCGGGTCAACAGCTCGACCCTCGAGGCGGGTCACCGCGGGCGCGGCAAGGAGAACGGCACCGTCATCCGGTAAAGGCGAAGCGGACCATTGCCCTCGGGATCTCGCACCGGAGTCGCTGAAGCGCGTCCCACGAAGTTGCTCAGGGTCAACCAAGGTCCCTGAAGAGCCGAAGACACCTCCACCGTGTGGGCCATGGGGAAAGCCCCGGTGAGTTGGACGCCGGGCAACCGCGGATCCGGAGTGGGGGCCGCCAACGGAGGCAGCTCGGTGATATCGACGTACAGTAGGCCTGCGTACAACTGCGCCGGACTCAGGGGTTCAAAGTAATTGAGCAGCGGGAGATCGCTGAAGGCGCCATCGGCTGCGACGACCACGTTGGTTGCGCGCCGGATGGGTTGGAAGGTGTTCAGGCGGTTGAACACATTCGTATCGCTGACCACGCGTCCGAACACCGTGAAGCCGCCGTTCTGGTTGTCGAGATTGGCGGAATTGTCGCCGAAGCTCAGGAACCACTGGCTGGACGCCGAGTGCGGCCCACCGGAGTACACCACGCCATCCTTGGAAACGATCCAAACTTGGGTGGCTCCGGTGCCATTGGTGGCCACGATCCGTTCGGTATAAACCTCGAAGGTCGAGACTTCAGGGAAGGCGTTGGTGTAGGTGAGGACGTTGGTCTTGAGACCTGCGAACTGGGTGAAAGACACCGCCGCATTGGTCCGCCGCACGGTCGGCAGCACATTGGAACTAGCACCCTTCTTCGCCATCGACAGGGTGCCGTAGAGGTTCCGGTAGCGGGGTCCAAAATCGAATTCATTGGATACGTAGGCAAACTCCGTAACCGACTCCATCGAATTGCTGACCGTGCCTCGATTGGCCACCCGGAACCCGCCCCCTTGAATCACGAAGTTGGGCACGATCCGGTGAGCGATCATGTTGGTGTAGCGGCCGGCCCGGATGTACTTCAGGAAGTTGGCAGTGGTGAGGGGTTTCTCCTGGTCGTACAACTCCACCACCACCTCACCCAGGACCGTGCGGAATTGCACGAGCGTGCCGCCCTGAACCCCGGTCACCGCCGCGATCAGCAGCGCGCAACCGCCAAGCATCCGCCCCGCCCAGTGCATCCATTGTCTCATCGATTGGTCCTCCGAAGGTTTGATTGAACCCCGCCTCGATTACTGAAATCAGGCCCTGAATCAGGCCTGGCTCAACTCCGGCCGCTCCATGAAGGCGTAGCAGAGCATGTGCAAGATGTGCATTTGAACATCCTCCACGCGGCCGTAGTGGGTGTCCTCGATGACCACCACCTGGTCGGCCAACTCGGCTAGTCGACCCCGCTTGGCACCCACCAGTGCGATGGTCTGGACCCCCTGAGCCTTGGCGTACTCGAACGCCTTCACCAGGTTGGGCGAATTGCCGCTGACGCTGGCCGTGATGAGCACGTCGCCTTTGCGGGCGTAGTTGGCCAACTGCCGAGAAAAGATCTCGTCGTAGGAGTAGTCGTTTCCGAGGGCCGTCATCCAGGCGACGTTGTCGGTCAGCGACAACACCCGGAATCGGCGCGGCAGCTTGTCACTGGCTCCCTTGCCCAGATCGACCGCGAAGTGACTGGCGTTGGCCGCACTGCCACCATTGCCAATGGCGAAGATCTGTTGGTCGCGCGACCAGGCCGCACGGAGCGTCTCCACCAAGGCGGCGATCTCAGCAGGCTTCACGGAATCCACGGCCCGCTTCTGGGCATCCAGATAGTCAGCAATCCACTGTGTCATCATTGCCGATAACCTTGGATGGAAACCGTCACAACGTCGAGATTGTCGTCGGGGAAGTTCCGCCCAAGACTCAGTCCCTTCATGTCGCGGATCCTGATCACCGGTTCGACCGGCTTCATTGGCTCAGCCGTTCTGCGGCAAGCATTGGCCGCCGGTCACGAGGTGGGCGTGCTCATCCGGCCCGGAAATCCGGCGCCCAGAACCGATTCTCCGGCTTCTACTTCTCCGGCATCACCGGCGGTGACCGTGTTGACCGGTTCGATGGCCGAGCCTCCTTGGGAAGCCCTCCGCCGGTTTTCGCCCGACACCCTCATTCATTGCGCCTGGATCGCCACCCCGGGGGTCTATCTGGAGTCCCCAGAAAACGAGCTCCACGCCCAATGGTCGGAAGCCTTGTCCCTGGGACTCGTGGAACAAGGCTTGCAACAACTGGTCGTCCTGGGCACTTGCATCGAATACCGCATGGGTTCGGCCCGGTTGCATGAAACCGAAACGCCGTTGGAACCGACGACTCCCTACGCCCGCGCCAAAGACCAGCTGCGGCGCCGATTGGTCGAGCGATTGGCCGACCATCCCGGGGTTCGCATGGCATGGGGCCGGGTTTTCTACCCGTACGGAGAAGGCGAGCACCCGGCCCGATTGTGTTCGTCGCTCATCTCGAGCCTCCGTCGGGGCGATGAAGTCGTTCTCAAGACACCCGAAAGCACCAAGGACTACATCCACATCAGCGATCTGGCTGGGGCCATCCTTCGGGTCGCCGAGGCCCACGTGGACGGTCCGGTGAATCTGGGCACCGGAGAAGGAGTCACCATCCGGGAGATCGCCGACCATTTGGCCACACTGCTCGGGCGACCCGACCGGGTCCGAGTCGCGAGCCCGGCGGCTCCAGACCCCCTCGGGTTCATCGTCGCCGATGCAGGCCGACTGCGGAAACTGGGTTGGGAGCCGAAGGTGACGCTTGAGTCGGGTCTCCGCCGACTGATAGACACACACCACTCATGAAACTCCGGCACGATTGCCCTGGATGTGCCGGGACACGGTTGGGTTCTCCCTTTGTGTTGCCGCGGCAACCGGTGGTGTTGAACTACCGCTTCCCCGATGCCCGAGCCGCCAGCCGTGTTCCCCGGCGCGATGTCTCACTGGTCCAGTGCGCCCGCTGCCATTTGGTGTTCAATGCCACCTTCGATCCAGCGGTCATCCCGTACGACGACGCCTACGAAAACCGCCAGTGCTTCTCCGACGCCTTCACCCATCATTTGACGGGGCTGGCTCAGCGATTGACCCGAGACCTTCCGACCTCGGGCGGCAGAATCCTCGAGGTGGGCTGCGGCAAGGGAGATTTCCTGCGGCTGCTCTGCCAGGTCTCCGGCGCCACGGCCGAGGGCTACGACACCAGCTACGAGGGAGCCGAGCAGGAACCGGGCATCCGCTTCCACCGTCGGTACGTCGGTGCGGCCGATATTCAGGAGCGATTTGACCTCATCGTGTGCCGGCATGTCGTGGAACACGTTCCCGAAATTGGGGTCTTTCTTGAGTCCTTGGCCGCCATGGCCCGCGCCTCGGGTGATCCGCGGGTCGTCATCGAAACTCCCCGGCTCGAATGGATCATCCAGAATCGATGCCTGTGGGATGTGTTCTACGAGCACTGCAATTATTTCACGATGGGGGCTTTGGCTCATTTGTGCCGAAGGGTCGGATTCCGGGTGGTGCGCCACACCGGTGTCTTTCAAGGACAGTACCAGTTCCTGGAGCTCCAACTGGCCAAGACGGCCCGCCTTCCGGCTGCTCCTCCACGGCGCCCGCATGACCGTCTGGCTCCGTTCGCCCGTGCGGCCCGGCACCATTTGAATCAGGTCGAGGCCCAGATCGCCGCTGCGAGCCCCGCTGGTCGCTGGGCCATTTGGGGCGCCGGTGCCAAGGGGGTGGCGCTGGTCAACCAACTCCAATCGGTTCAACCCGTCTGCGTCATCGACTCCAACGCCGCCAAGCAAGGCTGCGTCATTCCCGGAAGCCGGGTCCCGGTGGTCGCTCCGCACGATCGACGTGTGGTCGGGCTGGAACTCATCCTCATTGCCAACCCGAACTACGCCGGGGAGATTTCCTCGGTCCTGAAATCCCTCGGCTACCGCGGCCAACTCCAGATTCTCCGATGAAACTGACCCTCGACACTGAACAGAAGACGCTGTCCCTCGACAACAACGGGCAGACGGAAACCGTGCCGCTGTATTCCGACCGCGCCTTCGACCTGATTTCCGAGCAATGGCTCAAGGTGGGCTGGAACCAACGCTACTCCTACACGTTCTCGTGGATGGGACGCCCGGTGATCCAGTTGCCCGAAGACATCGTGCGCATCCAGGAGGTGCTGTATCAGGTGAAGCCGGACGTGGTCATCGAAACCGGCGTGGCCCATGGCGGCTCCCTCATCCTCTACGCTTCGCTCTTCAAGGCGATGGGCAAGGGACGGGTCATCGGCGTCGACATCGAGATCCGGCCGCACAACCGCAAGGGCATCGAGACCCACGAACTGGGTAGCCTCATCACCCTCATCGAAGGCAGCTCCACGGCGACCTCCACCTTGGAGCAGGTGCGTTCCCACCTGAAGCCAGGTGAGACCGTGCTGGTCATCCTCGACTCCGACCATAGCAAGGGGCATGTGGCCGCCGAGCTCGAGGCTTACCAGGCCTTGGTGACACCGGGTTCGTACATCGTGGCCACCGACGGGATCATGAAGGACTTGCACGATGTCCCGCGCGGGCGTCCGGAATGGACTTGGGACCACCCGACTGCCGCCGCCGCCGAGTTCGCCCAAGCCCACCCCGAGTTCGTCCTCGAGCAACCCGCCTGGCTCTTCAACGAGAGCGGCCTCAGCCGCAATCTCACCCACTGGCCCGGCGCCTACCTGCGACGGCTTTGATCCGAAGCACGCTGCCGGTTCCCTGAAGCCTGCATGGAACTCACCACCGTCATCCCGGTCTTCAATGGCGAACGCTTCCTGCAAACCACGCTGGAATGCCTGGCCATGCAGTCGCGTCGCCCCGACCGGGTGGTCGTCATCGACAACGGTTCCACCGACCGCACCCCGGAATTGGTGAAGGGCTTCCGGGGCATCGACTGCGAATTCCACCAGAACCCGACCAATCTGGGCGTCATCGGCAACTTGAACCGATGCCTCGATTTCGCCTCCGAGACCCGCTTCCTGCACCTGCTGATGGCCGACGACCTCGTGACGCCGGACTTCTTCGCCAAGGTGCTGCCCCCCTTGTCCGAAGCCCCGGGTCGGGCCTTGGGATACAGTTTCAATGACGAGGTCGATCAGCACGGAAAGCCCATCGGTCCCCTCCATCGGCGACCCGCAGGTCCGACCCGTCGGCTCACTCGGAATGAATTCCTGACCCCTCAATCGGAGCTGCGCCATGTGTTACTGCCCGGGGTGGTGTTGAAGACCGATTTCCAGCCTCCGGCCTGCCGCTTCGAGAACATGCCTCAGGCGGCCGACGTGCTGTTTCTGGCCGAATGGGCCCTCCATTCCACCGCGATCGTCGAAGTCCAAGAATACCTCTGCCACTTCCGGATCCACACCTTCAACGCCTCCAGTCGGCACATGTACGATGCCGACTATTTCATCCGCGACGAATGGCGGCTCATGCAGCGCATCCTTCCCTGGTTCGAAGAAGGGCCGGTGCGCCGGGCTCTGCGCCGGGTCCGATTGGCTTGCCTGCTGGCGGCCCGAGTCCAAGTGAAGATGGATCTGATGGCGCGACTGCGTCCGGACAAGGTTGAAGAATTCGGCCGGATCCGCCGCGAACTCGTCGGCTGGGCGGCCTGCACCGCCGGCACGGCTGTCGTCCGCTCGCGGGATGTGTTGCGCCGCCTGAAAGGTCAACCCACCCGAGCCGACGAACTCATGCAACCCCGCGGCCATGATTGAGCAACACCTCCGGAAAACCGGACCCTGATTTCCATGAACGTCTCCAAACCCGACCCCGGCCCCGGAACAGGACTAGGAATCCTGGCCATCGCCGCTCCGATCGCACTGCTCTTCGCCGCGGTGTTCCGTCCGGAGATGGTGCTCTTCTCCAATGATGGCACCCTCGGTGCTCTGTTCTCGCAAGGGGCAAAGGCCCATGAAGCCTTCAGTGGCCTGTGGAAACCGCTGAACTGGGTCGGTGAGGTCGCCCCGAGCGCCCAAACCAATTTGACCCTCGCCCTGTTCCTGGCGCTGCAGAGCGCGGTCGCCTTTTCGAAGTTCTACGTCCCGCTCTCGCTGTTGTTCTTGGGCGTGTCGGCGGCCTGGTTCTGCCGGCGGGCGGGATTGGGCGGCAAGACGGCCATCCTAGTCGGGATCGCCGCCGCCCTGAACAGCAATCCAGTTTCCTACGCCTGCTGGGGACTCGCACCCAAGGCCTTGACCCAAGGCTTTGCCCTGCTGGCCCTCGGACTCCTCCTCCAATCGGCTCGTGAAGGCGGCTGGCGCATGTGGGTCCGCTTCACGTTGGCAGGCCTCACCGTCGGTTGTTGCGTGACCGAAGGCGCGGATGTCGGCGCGATCTTCAGTCTTTTGGTGGCCGCGTTCACGGTGGTGATCTCGACCGCCGGCTCCGCAGGCACGCCCCGTTCCTGGCTCAGCGGAATCCTCCGTCTGGGATTGGTGGCAGGTTGCGCCGGATGGCTGGCATCCCACTCCTTGTCCACTCTGGTGGGTACCCAGATCGTTGGCGTCTCGGGCATGTCCCAGACGCGGGAGAGCGAAGCGCAGCGGTGGCAATTCGCCTCGGCGATCAGCCTGCCGCCGGTGGAGTCACTGCGCGTCATCGTGCCGGGGCTCTTCGGCTACCGCATGGACAGCCCGGACGGCGGTGCCTACTGGGGAGCGGTGGGCTTTGACGGAACGGCCAAGGGGCGATGGAGCGGAGCGGGCGAGTATGCCGGTGTCCTGGTGGTTCTGGTGGCGAGCTACGCCGCGGCCACTTCGCTGCGCAAAAAGCAGTCGCCGTATTCGGAACAGGAACGCCGGATGGTGTGGTTCTGGACCGCCGTGGCAGCCGGATCGCTGGCGCTGTCCTGGGGCCACTTCGCGCCATTCTACCGCATCTTCTTTTCGATCCCCTACCTCTCGACCATTCGCATTCCTTCCAAATTCCTGCACGTGATGCACCTTGCACTGTGGGTACTCTTCGCCTACGGGCTGGAAGCCATCGCTCGAGGATCTCTGGCCTCGGGCAAGGAACGACTGGGCGGCTGGAAGGATCAATTCGCCGCCTGGAGAAAGACGGCCGCCCCGGGCGAGGTCAATTGGGTCTTCGGCGCCGCGGCTTGCTTTGCGATCGCAGCAGTAGGAGCCCTGAATTATGCGGGAGGCGCGGCTGAACTAAAATCCCACCTGCGGGGCATCGAGTTCCAGATGGGGCCTCCAGCCACTGCCGAATTCTCCATCGGCGAAGCGTGGAAAGCCCTCGGCTTCTTCGCGGTGTCCCTGGCACTCGTGGCCGGCATGATCACCGGATTCTTTAACGGCACCCGGGCCCGGATCGGCTGGATGCTGTTGGGCACCGTGCTGGTGGTGGACCTGTACAGGGCCAATACGCCTTGGGTGAAGTACTACGATTGGGTCACCCGTTATCAGTCCAACCCCGTGTTGGATTTGCTGAAGGACAAACCCTGGGAACAACGCGTGACCGCCTTCCTCGATCCGCACCGCCAGGGACCGCTGGTCGGGGGCGATGCCGCGCTCTCGTGGACCTACTTGCAAAAGGAGTGGCTGGAAAACCAGTTCCAATATTTCAACATCCAGTCCCTCGACATCTCCCAAATGCCGCGCGTGCCCGAGCTGGAGACGGCTTATTTCGGCGCGCTGGGCTTGATGGAAAATCAGAACAATCTGCCGCTGGTGGGCCGTCTGTGGCAACTGACCAACACCCGGTACATCCTCGGATCTAAAGAGGTGGTCGATCAACTCAATGGCATGGTGGACCCCGTGCAGAAGCGCATCCGCCTGAAAATGCCCTTCGGCCTCGGGCTCAAACCGGGTGTCACTCCCCCCAACGCTTCAACCGCCACCGCTGACGTGGTTCAATTACTGACAACCACCGCCTCCGAAGCAGGCCCCTTCGCGGTCTTGGAGTTCACCGGCGCCCTGCCTCGGACCAAGTTCTACACCGACTGGCAGGCCGGACTCGACGACACCCAGGTGCTGAAGCAGTTGCGGTCGATGGAGTTTGATCCAGCCCGACAAGTGCTCATATCGGAAACCCTCGGCGCTGGGTCTCCCTCCTCCAGCTCCGCCGCCGCGGAGGCCTCCATTGTGGCCTACGCACCCAAGCACATCACCGTGAAGACCCGCTCCGCAGCACCCGGCATCCTGCTGCTCAACGACCGCTGGCACCCCGACTGGAAAGTGACCGTGGATGGCCAATCCACGCCGCTGCTGCGGGCCAACTTCCTGATGCGGGGCGTTTCGGTCGCCGCCGGCGAGCACACCGTCGAGTACCGTTTCGATCCGCCTCACCAGGCTTTGTGGGTCAGCCTCGCGGCCATCGCGACAGGTCTCCTTCTGGTGGGCATCCTCATCTTGGCACCGAAGCCTTCCAGCGCCGATTGACCATGGCCTCCACGCCCAGCCACCTCGACCACGTCCGCAATGACCTAGCCTATGCCGACATCCTGGCCAACTGGGATGCGGCCTTCTACGCCAAGTTCACCCGTACCCTCCGGCCATCGACGCCGGGCACGCGGTTGCTCGATATCGGATGCGGCGTCGGCCAAGTCGTAGCCCAGTTGACCCGAGAGGGCTTCGAGGCGCACGGCGTAGACGTGTCGGCACCGAACATCGAACGCACCCGCGCCTTCACCGACCGGTGCCTGCTGTATGACGGCAACCGACTTCCCTATCCCGACGGGCATTTCCAGCGCGTCGGCGCACTGAACGTGGTCGAGCATGTGCAGGATCCGGAGGCCTTCATCGCCGAGGCGGTCCGCGTTTGCGCCCCAGGTGGCCGGATTGTCCTCAGCAGCCCCAACTTCCTGCGGTTCCTCGGCTGGCGCGATTACCATCCGCGGATGCGGGGCATCGGCAACAAGTGGCACAACCTGCAGGGGTTGCTGGAACGCCGGAGCCGGATGCGCACCGCTCCCGATCAGGTCCGCTTCGAGCGGATGACCCCCATCATCAAGGAGCCGTTCACACCGGACGACGACGCCATCGTGTGCACCAACGCCCTCGACATGGGATTCTTCCTCGAGCGCAACGGAGCCCGCCTCGTCGAGGTGGCCTGCACCGACCGGACCGTGCCCGGCTGGATCGACTTCATCCTCAACGCTTCCCCGCTAAAATACGGACTCTTCAACGCCTGGGTGGTCGCCGAGAAGCGCGGTTGAACCCGGTCAGGGACCACTGTCCCTCGGTCACCAAACCTCGACCGGGCCCTTGGGCACCGGGATCGCCTCGCGCCGGATGCTGGCCGGTGTGTCATCCTCGCCGGCGGGGCGCATGAAGCTGGCGACCATCGGCGCGAGTTGGTAGCGCGGCAACAGGTGGCCCGACTCGTCGCAGAACTGCCGCCGCCAGCGCAAGTAGCTGTCCACGATTTCCAGGTATTGGGCCCGGGACTCCATCCGCACGATCTTCTTGCTGAACTCGTTGGCCGGGCCGAAGCGCTTCGCATACCACGGGCCAATCTTGCGGAACATCACGCAGCCATGCCGCTCACCGAAGACTTCCACCATCAGGTCAAGGTGTCGGGACATGACCCGAACCCGGTCCTCGATGCCGGGTTCAGGCGGCAGCACCCCCGTTTGCATCAGCGCCCGCGTCCGCACGAAGATCCAAGGATCATAAAAGGCCCCACGCCCCACGCTCACCCCTGCACACCCCGTCTCAGACTTCATGTGCACCGCCGCCTCGGGCGTCGTCACGTCGCCATTGCCAATTACCGGAATGGTCCGCGCCGCCTCCACCACCTTGCGGATGCCCGCGAGATTCACCGAGCCCGAGAACCCCTGCTCCCGGGTGCGCCCATGGATAAACACGCCAGCGATGCCGGCATCCTCCAGCGCACGGACCAGGTCTGGGGCCGTCAAATTGTCGTCATCCCAACCCAAGCGCATCTTGGCCGTCACCGGGATTCGCAACGCATCCACCATGGTCCGCACCAAATGCTGCGTCCGTTCGTGCTCCACCATCATCGCCGAACCGCCGCCTACCCGGCACACCTTGCGCACCGGACATCCCATGTTGATATCGATCGCACTCACCCCCCGCTCCTGCAGCATCACCGCCGCATCGCGCATCTCCTCGGGCACCGATCCGAACAACTGCACCGCCAGAGGCCGATCGTTCTCATTGGTTTCGATGAGTTTGAACGCCTTGGGATTCTCCTCGATGAGCGACCGCGCGTTGACCAGATCGGTCGTCGCCAAATCCAGCCCACCGATCTCCCGCGCCACCAGACGGAACGGCAAGTTCGTGTAGCCCGCCAGCGGCGACAGAAACAGGTTGGACTTCAGCTCCAATGAGCCGAAACGAATCATCCAAGAACGCTACTCCACCACCGACCAAAAGCCCAGCAGACCCTTGGGGAGCAGACCGTTGGAAAGGACTTGGCACCCGGACACTGACTACGACCCACGACATCGACCGACGACCCATAATCCCGGCACGCCCGTGAGCGAGACCTCGGCAACCGAGGAAGTCGACCGACGATGATCCAGCCAGCAGACCCCGTCGTTCACTCCCTGTAGCGATGCACTTCAGCACGGTGAAGTGCAGACCACTGGCCCTCATTCCTCACCCGCCAAAACGGTTACGTGCGTCACCCCCACCCCGAAACGGTCGAAGAAGCGTTGGCAACGATCGTTGAGACGATTTTCCAGGTCCGGATCCGGTTGATTACTGAACTCGAAGTGAATCCACAGACAGGCATCCTTCCCACTGATCAGACGGAACCGGATCAACTTGTCGAAGCGCTCGGGATCTGGTTGTGCTTCAAGCATGATTTGCTTCAATTCCTTGTCGAGCGACACATGGGGAACCCTCCAGTCAATCAAGACGGCGATCCAAGGGAAGGTCACCTCGAGGAAGGATTTCCGGAAATGCTCGAGTGCGTATGTCCAGGCACCCACGAAGTCTATCGGTTTCATATTCAGAAAAGGATTCGCAGGCCTCCACCTCATTCTTTCAGGGCATAAAAGAAATCGACCATAACCTTTCACTCCACATCGGAGCCTGTCCCTAATCCAACCCACGATTCACCCTTTGCGAGCCTGTCCCTAAATTCTCCGAACCACCCGACAACCTCGAAGCGGCAGCGGGACCGGGCCGGAGCAAGCATTGGAACGTCGACACCCTGATCCCCATCGCGCGACAGCGCGAAAGCTCAGCCGGCCCCAACGTTCCCTGCGAGCGCAGGACCGATCCCGCGGAGCCCCGTCGAGGCACTGATCCTCAGCGCCAGCCCCGGCACTCCGCCACCGCAAAACAGGTGAGAGCACCCGGGTGTATGCGGCGTTCCTTCAGAACGCTCCGGTTGTGCGCCATACCCGGGGTTTCACCCCGGGCTGGTATAGGGGTAGGGATGGCCGTTGTCGACCACCCCTCCCTCCGAACCGGACGGGCGGATTTCCCGCATCCGGCTCTCCAGTCG
>CAMCYJ010000108.1 GCA_945883815.1 Akkermansia muciniphila
GGGGAGGCAAGCCCAACAGCGCCAACAGTCGGGCGTTGTTCTCCATCACATGTATCGAATAATCCTGAGGCAGCGACTGAGTCACCAACAGTCGATCCATCCACGACTGATTTTCATATTCGTGACTGAGCCGTGCACGAGCACCGATCAAGCGGGCGATGAGCCGATATCCTCGACGCCCCTGAGTGTGGGTGTTGATGGAAAGGTCATACCGGCGGCGGCGCAATTCCAAGCAACGGGCCACGGATGACCATCGACCCGCCTTCAGGAAATCATGCCGGATGACCTCCCGGACATGGGGGCTGCCACGAAGCACCTCAGCGGCTCCGGCCCACAAGACCAGCACATCAAGGGCGGCTGTCGGGTACTGGAGACGCAATTCGTGCAGCAAAGGGGTCGCCATAAGCGTGTCGCCAATGCCGGAGAGAGACAGGACGAGAATGCGATTCACCGTCCGGCCACGGTAGGGAGCCTCACCCACCACCACAAGGCAGCGACGCTGCAGAGAATGTCGTTACCTAACGGTTCCAGCCTCCAAAAAGACCAGTGGCGAAGATTTTGTCGTCCTAAATGACTTGCGGCGCCCTGAGTTCACAACGACCTTTGGTCACCGCAGGTGGCAACAAAGTCCTCAATGTTGCCCAAATTCCCCCCCGGTAAAATCCCCGCTCGGAACTGCGTTGGCGCCTTAGAAGGCGCTCCCGAGGCAAGCCCATCCGATCCAGACCCATTTCCAAATGCCCCGCGCACCGAAAGACCCGTCCGCGCCCAAGAAGGCCCGGGCGCTCCGTAAGAAATCCGAAGCTCCAGTAGAACTGCTCGAAGAAAAAGCAGCTACCGCCGACGTCCCAAAGGCATCCAAAGCCTCCAAGACCGCCGAATCAGCCGCATCAGCATCCGTCGCTGAAGACACGTCACTGACTGTTCCACCTCCCGCTCCTGAACCTGCCGGTTCCCGAGAGGCCGATGATGAACCCTTGGTTGCCAAGGCCTCTCCGTTGCCGCCTCGGGCTCGGATGGCTGCTCCGAACGAAGATGCCCCCGTACCCGACGCTCCTGAGAAACCCAAGGTGGTGGTCGAGCCCAAGAACCTCAACCTGCACGAATTGCAACCGATGCCCATCGGTTCTCTGGCCGATGTCGCCAAGCACTTCGGTATCGAGAATTACGGCACGCTCAAGCGGCAGGAGATCATCTTCCAAATCGTCCAGCGCAACCTGGCGGCCGGCGGCATCATCAACACCCGTGGGGTCTTGGAGGTCATGCCAGAAGGCTTTGGCTTCCTGCGTTCCCCAGCCTTCAACTACCTACCCTGCCCGGAAGACATCTATGTCTCACCCTCGCAGATCCGTCGCTTCGACCTAGCCACCGGCGATGATGTCGAGGGACAGGTGCGCCCACCGAAGGACAAGGAGAAGTTCTACGCCCTACTCAAGGTCGAGCGCGTGGCCGGGATCGATCCTGACAAGGCCAAGGAAAAGACCCATTTCGACAACCTCACTCCGCTGTTCCCGAATCGGCGCTTCCTGCTCGAGACCGCTCAAGATGAATACAGCACTCGCGTGGTGGATATCGTCTGCCCGGTCGGCAAGGGCACACGCGGACTGATCGTCGCCCCGCCCCGCACCGGCAAAACGGTGCTGATGCAGAAACTGGCCAACGCCATCCTGAAGAACAATACGGACTGCCACCTGATCATTCTGCTGATCGATGAGCGCCCGGAAGAGGTCACCGACATGGAGCGTTCCTGTCGGGGTGCCGAAGTGGTGAGTTCCACGTTCGACGAACCGCCCGAGCGACATGTGCAGGTGGCCGAAATGGTCATCGAAAAGGCCCGCCGGATGGTTGAACACAAGAAGGATGTGGTCATCCTTCTGGATTCCATCACCCGATTGGCCCGCGCCTACAACACGGTGCAACCGCACTCGGGCAAGATCCTATCCGGCGGCGTGGACGCCAACGCGCTCCACAAACCCAAGCGATTCTTCGGGGCAGCCCGAAACATTGAGGAAGGCGGTTCTCTCACCATCATGGCCACCGCACTCGTAGACACGGGAAGCCGGATGGACGAGGTCATTTTCGAGGAGTTCAAAGGCACCGGAAACATGGAGATCCATCTCGACCGATCCTTGGTCGACCGGCGCATCTTCCCCTCGATCAACATCGAGAAATCCGGCACCCGCAAGGAGGAGCTGCTCTACCATCCCGACGAGTACCAGCGGATCTCGGTCTTGCGCCGAGCCTTGGTGGGAGTTCCGCCGGTGGAGGCGATGGAACTACTGCTCGGCAAACTCAAGAAAACGCCGAACAACATCATGTTCCTGCTATCGATGGGACAGGGTTCGCGCTGATCGGTTCGGTGGCAGACCGAAGCCTTCGGGGGCACAGCTCCCGAAGACTTCGTTACCTGAGGGAGCGCGGCAGGCAGCCGCTGGAGGTCGAATCGAATCCGCGAAATTCAAGACATCAAGACCCAGGATCCAACGGCGTTTCGAGGATCTTTCAGATTTCTGGAGACCCACGGGCCTAAAGGTTCGCTTTGGCCCAGACCACCGATTGAATTCAGACTTCAGCGCCTCAGTGCCTCGGTAACAGCCGAAAAGGCTCTGTTCCCCTTCAATTCCAGCACCTCTTCATCCACGGCCAACCGAGCCGGTGGGGGTTCACCCCGCAACTGATTGAGCTGCGACCTGAGATCTTCAAGGCTTCCCACGCGGACCGCTCCGATCGCATCGATATCGAATTGATAGGCGCTGCTCGCCCGCCCCCCGACCAAGATGCGCGTGGCTCCGGGGAGCAATCGTCTCAGCAGCTTCAGTTCCTGAGGGAGAACCGGATCATCCGTCGGGTGCACAATACTCAGTCCGACGGCCCTGGCACCCTGTTGTATGGACATGCTGGCGATCTCCTCAGCAGGCAGGCAAGCCCCGCCATAAACCACCCGCCACCCCATGCTGGTCGCGGCGGCGGCGACGATGATGGCACCCAGTTCGTGGAGCTGGCCCGAGGGAGTCGTCACCACCAGCACCGGGGCTCGTGGGTGCAGGGCAATGGGCCGGGCAATGTTGCCCAGAAAAGTTCTCAGGACCGCCGTGGCCACATGCTCTTGAGCCACCTTGACCTGCCCCGTCAGCCATCCGTCACCGATTCGTTCAACCAAGGGGATGATCAACTCGCTGAGCAGACGCATCTGGCCCATCGCCACCGAAGCCCGCTCCAAAAGCCCTTCGAGGGCTGCTGAATCCATTCGCAGGACAGCCTCAAAGGCTCCCTCCAAAAAACCGAACGCACCCTCGAGGGAGGGATCGGGCACAGCGAATGGGAAGCGGGGGATGTCTGAGGTTTTGGGAAAGCCGACTTCTTCCACTTCGCCAAAGCCTCTGGAGGCTCCTCCTGAGAGATTGGAAGTCATCCCTCTGGAACCACCAACCGAAGAAACCCCTCGTTCCGCGTTCGCCAGTAGCGATTGCAGGGACTCCAGGGGAAGCGAAGCGATGGTTCCGATGGAAAAACCCGCCCCGGTGGCTTGGCGCAGCAAGGTCAACCGATCGATGTCCGCGGCGGAGTACAGCCGTTGTTTTCCCTCGGAACGGGTCGGCCGCACCGTCTGATACCGCTTCTCCCAAGCACGAATAACGTGAGGGCTTAACCCCGTTTGCCGAGCAACGGTTTTGATCGAATGCTTTACCAAGACCTCACTCATTCGGACAAATTGTTAACCGGTAGTTGCACACGATCAAGACAATGCTGCACAACAAACCGAAAACCTGGTTTTTCGGAGCGCCACAGCACGACAAAACTGAAACAAAACTCCCACTACAAAGGATTAGCTAACCTTTAATTAGACAATTGTGAATCAAGCTGTTGACACCCAGAGCCCGTTCCATCAATTTCTGCCTGCGATCAGTGGATCCCTGAAACACTCCAAAACAGCTACTGATCCCAACTTCCCCTCGATGAAGACGCCAAAAAAAACCCTGAAGAAGGCTGCCGTTCGTTCCGAGATCACCGTCACTCGGAAGCTCCCATCGGCCACTCCAGTAACCCCTCCGGTCTCGAAGGCTTCATCGATGCGGTCCAAATCGCGGCTTAAGCCGGCCAAGACTCTGGCTGCGACGCCTACCCGAGCCAAGCAAGCACCTTCCCGTCGGACAAAAGCCAAGGCCGCAGTGAGCCCATTCCAAGGGAGGCCTGGCCTTCAAATGGTCGATGGCATTCCGGTGATGCCGAGCCCTCCGGAGCCTGTTCGCGACATCTACGAATCGAAGAGTGCCCTCAATTTGTACATGCGTGAGGCAGTGGAAGTTCCGCTGCTCACGGTGGCCGAAGAAAACGCCCTTGCTGCCCGTATCAAGAGGGGCGATTCCGTTGCCCGCGAGCACATGATCCGAGCCAACCTTCGGCTGGTGGTGAAAATCGCCAAAGACTATGACGGCTTGGGCCTGCCCCTTTTGGATCTGATCAACGAGGGCAACATGGGGCTCATGAAGGGCGTGGAGCGCTTCGATCCCTCCAAAGGAGGCAAGCTGTCCACGTACAGCTCGTGGTGGATCAAGCAGTCCATCAAGAGAGCCTTGGCCAACCAGTCCAAAACCATCCGCTTGCCGGTCCACTTGGTGGACAAAATTTCCAAGATGCGCCGCGTGGCCATGGAACTTCAGGAGCTCTTCGGCCGCGAGGCGACCGATGAGGAGGTTGCCGAAGAAATGGACGCCCCGCTGCGGAAGGTCCGTCTCTGGCGTCGAGCCTCCTTGCGGACCAGTTCGCTCGACGAATCGTTGGGCGACGAAGATTCCAGCAAGCTGGGTGACGTGGTGGCAGACGAAACGTGCCTGACTCCCTACGAGAACCTCGAAAGCCGCACCACCCACAGCCTGCTGCAAAGTACCCTCCATATTCTGGATTCCCGCGAGATGACCATCCTGCGTGAACGTTTTGCCCTCGATGGAGGCCAGGAGAAGACTCTCGACGAAATCGGTCAAAAATTCGGTGTCACTCGGGAGCGCATTCGTCAGCTGCAAAACATCGCCTTGGCCAAGCTCCGCAAGAAAATCGAAGCGTTTGAGGCGATTCGAATCCCCGACGAAGTCGCTGATGGCGTGAGCTAAAAAATCCGCTCCCCAGATCTCAAAGCCCAAAGCCCAAAGCCCAAAGCCTAAATCCCCAATCCAAGGCGATCGACTTCCGGTTTCGGTGGTTGGTGAAACCCTGAAGTTTGCCCTCCAGAAAATTCGGGCTCGGGAGGCACGTGGCCGGGACGATTGAAAGTCCGCGGAATCCCGTCATCTCCCAAATCAACCCTCGAGAATCGCTACCGCAGAAGCGTATTGGGCGGTGTGCGTCAGGTTGAGATGAATGCTTTTTGCGGATCGGTGTTCCATCAACTGGGCTACCGCTCCGTGCAAGTGGACTTGGGTGCTGCCACTCGCTAATCGAAGCACCTCGATATCCAACCACCCGAGCTCCGTTCCGATACCCGTCCCGAAGGCCTTGCTCACGGCCTCTTTGGCGGCGAAGCGGGCTGCGACGTGGGGGGAAGGATTGGCGTGACTGAAACAGTACTCGTATTCGGCCGGACACAGGATGCGGCGGGCAAACCGCTCACCCAGGCGTTCCAGCGAATCCCGGATGCGCCCCACTTCCACCAAGTCGATTCCCACTCCGAGAATCATGGCGCCGACGGGGTCTGGACCTTGCCCCCATAGCCTTCCATCGCCTGAAGGATCTCCTGCACGGCCTTCTCCAGGCCGACGAAGATCGCACGACTGATGATGGAGTGGCCGATGTTCAACTCTTCGAGATGAGGCACCACATGCAGCAGTGGCAGGTTTTCGCGATTCAGTCCGTGCCCGGCATTGACTCCCAGGCCCTCTTGATGTGCCCGTTCGGCGGCCACGACCAATCGCTCCAACTCCCGATTGCGCTCTGCTTTTTGGTGGAACACCTCGGCGTAGGCTCCGGTGTGCAATTCGATGAACTGAGCGCCCACACGGGCAGATGCCTCGACTTGGGCCGGATCCGGATCCACGAAAAGACTGACCTCGATGCCGGATTCCTTCATCCGACGAATCGTCTCCCTCAGTGCGGCTTCATGCCCCACAACATCCAGCCCACCTTCCGTGGAGATTTCCTCCCTCTTCTCCGGCACCAGGCAAACGATGTCAGGTCGGACCGCCAGGGCGATCTCCACGATCTCCGGGGCATTGGCCATCTCGAAATTGAGGCGGGTGCGGATGGCTTTCCTCAAAGCGACGATGTCGCGGTCGATGATGTGTCGGCGATCCTCTCGCAAATGGGCTGTTATCCCGTAGGCGCCGGCCTGCTCGCACAGAAGCGCTGCGGCGATAGGATCGGGCTCTCCCCGTTCCATGCCGCGGTACCTGGCCTGACGAAGAGTGGCGACGTGGTCGATATTGACGCCGAGTTTCAGCATGTGGGGTTCAGGGCTTGGTGACCGGCTTGGATGCGGAGGGGGGCTTAGCGGACGGTGATTGGGGCAACTCCATCGGGGGGGGAGGAGCCAAACGGGGGGCCTTGAGCTTGCGGGGCGTGGCCGGATCCAGCCATCGACCCAATAGAACCCACTCCACGGCGCTCAGACCCACCGGAGCCTTGCGGCTCCAAGTGAACGTCCCGGGGCCCGACTGCCGGACCTGGGTCACGGTGTTGTCCACCTTGCCCAAAGTGTCGGTCAGCCAGAGATTGGCCAGGCCATCCCCAGGGGCCGGATTGAGCCCCAGCGAGAGATCGCGGACCTGAAGGTTGGCCCACCAATGGGTAAAGTTCTCAGAAGTAATCTCCCAGTCATAGACCACGAGACCCGATTGCTGGAGTTGTTGGAGTAACTCCTTGGGCACCGGTTGGACCGAACGCTGCCGCGGAACCATGCTGAAACCCAGAAAGCCGGGCTTCTGGTTCTCCGATCCGCTGAGCATGGGGACGACACCTGGGGCGCTGCTGAGTCCGAGGATTTGCTTCTCAGCATCGTACATCACCAGGCCATCCAGCTTGCCCGGTTCGGCATTGGTGGAATAACGGCGGCTCAGTTCGGCATTAACCGCCTTGAGCACCGAAGCCGTGTCGTTCAAATGCACCACGGCATAGCTCTGGAAGGGCGATTCAGCCTGCGCCCATTGGTACATCTGCCCGACTTCCTTCCCCTGAAAGTATCCGTCCAAACCCAGCAGGTTGAGCACCTGCGGCGTGACGCCACGGATGGCGGTCAGGGAGACCAACGGATCATAAATGAGATTGGTCGGATACTGCCAATTCGGCAGGGACAATTCGGCCAGTCCCGGCTTGCTTAAAGTCCCAGACCAGACAACGGCCCCATTGGTGGCCACAGCGGTGGCTTGAAGCCCCGGCCATGCACCCGGTGCCTTCTGGAACTCCAACAGCCGGGCCGGAGGTTTGGAGACCGAGAGCACTCGGGAGCGAAAATCCTTGGCCCGCGGCGAATCGGACGGACTTACGGCGAAGAGCCAGCCCTTCTCGGCGCTGACCCAGG
This sequence comes from Akkermansia muciniphila, assembly GCA_945883815.1. Taxonomy (GTDB): domain Bacteria; phylum Verrucomicrobiota; class Verrucomicrobiia; order Limisphaerales; family UBA9464; genus SXXZ01. The sequence continues at coordinate 7,508 of CAMCYJ010000108.1, forward strand.
CCCCGGACGCCTTGGAGCCGAAGGGTTTCACCAAGGCCGGATAGCGGTCGTTCCAAATGGGGGCGCGCTCGGCGGTGATCCGGACAGCAACGAAGACTTCCTGGGATCCATCCCCCCGACGCCATACCTCGCCAGCTGACTCATGGGCCAACAAGTCAGCCACGAGGGGCTGAGCTTGGGTCACCAAGGTGTCGGCGGCGGTGGTTCCCGACAACCATTCCAACGCGGCGCGCGTGGCGCGTGGGCGCAACCGTTCAGCCAATGCGGGCGCATTGCTGTGGGAGAAGAAGGCCCGCAAGGCCAAGGCTCCGGTCTGGCTGCGCAGTCCATCGGCTCCGACGAAATGCCATCGGGTGGCCAATTCGGGTGCTTGTTCCTTGCATCCGGAAAGGAGCGCCAGCAGCGCAACGGCCAGCAGCGCAGAAATTGGGCGGCGGTACATAGTCAGTCCCGATTGGTTGCCAGAGAACCCACCCCGAAGCAATGCGCCTTTGCGATCCCGGGCTGTCCAGCGCACCTTTCCGACCGAAATGGGCGAAGAATGGTACTGGCTGGATTCCTCAACGGGAGACGCTCCCTCCAACATGGCCTGGGACGAAACGCTGCTGGAAGCGGCCGCTGATCTCGGCGCCCCCGTCTTGCGCAGTTATGCCTGGACGACACCGGCAGCCACCTTTGGATACTTCCAACGCTACGCCGACATCGCCGCGTGGACTCCCCTGCGCCCCCTCATCCGCCGACCCACTGGAGGCGGTCTGGTGTCCCATGCAGCCGATTGGACCTATGCGATTGTGGTCCCGCCACAACACGCCTGGTATTCGATCTCAGCGGTGGAAAGCTACCGCCGCGCCCACACCTGGCTCCAACGCGCCTTCGCCCACAGCGGCATCGAAACCATTTTGGCTCACTGCTGCGATCCGGCGGGTCCGGGGCAGTGCTTTGTGGGCGCAGAGCGGGAGGATTTGCTGCTGAACGGGCGGAAGATCGCCGGAGCGGCGCAGCGACGGAACAAACTGGGCTTGTTGATCCAAGGGAGCATCCAGCCCACTCCTGTGAACCTCCCACGGAAACGCTGGGAAGAGTCCATGCTTCGGACCGCCGAAGAAAACTGGGGGGCCCATTGGAATCTCACACTGCCCGCCTCCTGGGACCCATGGATCCCGCGGGTCGAGGCGCTCCGGTTGCGCTATTCATCGAGCGACCACAACGAGCGGCGTTGATGGGCGGATGGGCCGATGCCACGTCGGGATCGGATGAAGCCCGATCGCGCGTGCGGAAGCCTTAGGCTTGGCCGGAATGATTCAGACCTCTTGCCGACGGCTTTGACGGAATTGAGTGGGCGTCATGCCGGTGGCGGCCCGGAATGCCCGGGTAAAGGCACTGTGATCATAAAAACCACAGGCATGGGCGATCTCGGCCACAGACTTTTGACTGTCCTCCAACCATCGGGATGCCGCCGTCAGTCGAGTGTGGGAAATCAACTGGCTCGGAGTGGTCCGAAAAAGTCTTTTGATGAGGCGGGCGAAGCGGACCGGCGGAATGCCCGCCCGCTCCGCCAGCGAGGTCGGGCTCAACTCCTCGTCATAGTGGGCCTCGAGGTGATCCAAGGCTGAGGCCAGTCCGGCCGGAATCCGCCCGGCCCCGGCGGGCACCTGAAGATCCCGGGAAATGCCCACCAGGCCAATGATCTGCCCGTGGTCATCCCGGATTGCAAACTTGGTGGTGAAGCACCATCCAGTCTTTCGCCGCGGGTACCAGTGCAGTTCCAGCTTCTCGATGACCGGTCGCCCGGTCCGCAAAACCGCCTCATCTTGTCGGGCGAATCGGGTCGCCAAATCGATCGGGTAAACTTCACGCACCGTCTTGCCCACCAGGTCCTCAGCGCATTGAAAACCCACCCGCTCGGCGAGAGATCGGTTGACCGCGGTGTAGCGACCGGCGGTGTCCTTGACGAAGAAAGCTGCGTCTGGCACGTGTTCGAAAATCTCGGCATACAGGCTTACGGGAAGGTGGGTCACTGCAGTCACCCTCTCGGCCAAGCCTGTGCGGACTTTGACGGACATGGTTGAAGGGTGCTGCAAGACCCCCTTGAGGGCGATGTCAGAATGAGGGAGATGAGTCTCAATCCGTTCCGACAGCACCGGATAATCCGAGGGTTCTTGGCGGCCGGGCACACGGGTCACTCCTGCTGGGCCATGCTGTCTCTGATGTGTTGGACTGCCTTGGCCCAAGGATCCCTCGAGGATTACCAACGGGCCTTGGGGTTGGCGCAGAAAACCGAAAACACCGTTTTCAGAGCTTCAGTCCAACCTCAATGGATTGCTGGCGGCGGAGGCTGTTTCTGGTACCGGGTGACAACGAGCCCGGATCAGAAGGAGTTCGTCTTCGTGGATCCAGAACGCGGAGTCCGGGAACCACTCTTTGATGCCACGGTGCTCGCGCAACGCCTCACGAAGGCATCGGGCAACCCGGTGCGCCCAGAATCCTTGAACCTCGAATCCCTGACCGTGGAGCTGGAAAGCGAGCATCGGGTGCTGCGTTTCAAACAGGGCGGGAAGCGGTGGAAAGCCGAGGTTCCAAAACTGACGCTCGAAGCGGATCCAAAGCCAGAGACCTCACTGAACCCCGCTCCGTCCCAACGCATCCCAAAACGGTCCGGCAATACCGGAGAAGAAACGGAGATCACCTTGATCAACCGGACCAGCGAGGATGTCGAATTGTACTGGCTGGACGATCAGGGAGCGCGGCGACCTTACGGCCGGTTGCGCCCCGGAGCCGAACGGCGACAACACACCTTCGCTGGCCACGTCTGGCTCGGAACCGATCGGAACGGAACCGTCCTCGGAGCTTTCACCGCCCAAGAAGGGGACGGTCGTGCCGAGTTTGTGAACCCGATTCCCGGAGCGAAAGATTCACAGCCCACCGCGGAGGAAACCCCTGCCGCCAAAGCCAATCCCCAGGATTCGCCGAACGGGAAATGGACCGTCGAAGTGAGGGAGGGAGACGTGTTCCTCCGACCCAAGGCGGGTGGAGAAGCCGTGCGCGTCAGCCGGGATGCGACTCGGGATGATGCCTACGACACTCAGGTCCACTGGTCTCAGGATTCGACCCAATTCGTCGCTCGACGGGTTCGTCAGACCTCCCCCCGAAACGTCTCTTGGATCGAGGCTGCTCCCAAGGATCAGCTCCAACCCAAGGTGCATTCCCACACCTACCCCAAACCGGGCGACGCCCTGCCCCGCCCGCTTCTCCGGGTCTTTGCGGTGGACGGTTTCCGTCAATACGATGTGGATCCAACCCTCTATGCCAACCCCTTCACCGAGAATGGCACGCTCGAGGTCCAATGGGCCCCGAACGGTCAGGAATTCTACGTCGACTACAACCAGCGGGGGCATCAGGTGTACCGGATCCTGGCCGTCAACCGCACCGGCCAGGTGCGCACTGTGGTCGAGGAGGCCCCGAAAACCATGGTGGACTGGACCGCCAAGACCTGGCGTCACTGGTTGCACCCACGCGGCGAACTCCTGTGGATGTCCGAACGCAGCGGCTGGTGCCACCTGTGGCGCATCGACATCGCCACCGGCACCGTGAAGAACCCGATCACGCAGGGCAACTGGGTGGTGCGCTCGGTCGAACACGTCGATGAAGAACGCCAGCAAGTCTGGTTCTTTGCGGGCGGGATTCGACCCGGGCAGGATCCTTACTACCTGCACCTCGCACGGGTGAATCTGGATGGCACTGGGTTGACGGTACTCACCGAGGGCGACGGCACCCACAAGGTCCAGTTTTCGCCGGACCGTCGTTGGTTCCTCGACACCTGGTCCCGGGTGGACCAACCGCCCATCACCGAACTGCGCAGCGCGATCGACGGCCGCAAGGTGCTGGAACTGGAACGCGCCGACATCACCCGACTCTTGGCCACCGGTTGGACCGTGCCGGAACGGTTCACCGCCAAAGGTCGCGATGGAACCACCGACATTCACGGCATCGTCATCCGGCCGTCGCACCTCGATCCGAAGACCCGCTACCCGGTGATCGAGGAAATTTACGCCGGACCTCAGGGAGCCTTTGTGCCGAAGGAATTCGGCCGATTGACCCGACAACACGCTCTGGCCGAACTGGGATTCGTGGTCGTGCAAATCGACGGCATGGGCACCAGCCAGCGCTCCAAGGCTTTCCATGACGTCGCCTGGAAGAACCTCGCGGACGCCGGATTTCCAGACCGGAAACTTTGGATCCGGGCGGCGGCGCAATCACGACCGTGGATGGACCTTGGACGCATTGGTCTCTACGGCGGCAGCGCCGGCGGACAAAACGCGCTGCGTGGTTTGCTGGACCACGGAGACTTCTACCAAGTGGCCGTGGCCGACTGCGGGTGCCACGACAACCGCATGGACAAGATTTGGTGGAACGAGCAATGGCTCGGCTGGCCCGTGGACGACGCCTACCGCCGCAGTTCCAATGTCGAGGACGCCCACAAGCTCAAGGGCAAACTCCTCCTGATTGTGGGCGAGGTGGACACCAACGTGGATCCGGCCAGCACTCTTCAGGTCAGCGCCGCTCTGGTCCGTGCCGACAAGGACTTCGAGTTGCTGGTGATGCCCTCGACCAACCACGGTGCCGCCGAGACCCCGTACGCCAGCCGACGGCGCATGGATTTCTTTGTGCGGCACCTGCTGGGTCGCGAGCCCCGTTGGCACTGACCCCCAGTCGGGCGAAAGGCGTTGTTCAGGCCAGCAACGCCGGGATGG
>CAMCYJ010000109.1 GCA_945883815.1 Akkermansia muciniphila
CCCATACTGCCAGTGCGCCCGTGTCGACCAACCTGCTGACGGAGATCGAACCGCTGACTGGGAACAGCACCAACGCGATCCTTCCCTCCGGAGGGATTCCGCTCTCGGAGGCCATTGCCTACCTGCGATTCCGCTACTGGGACGGAACCCGTTGGCAGACCAGTTGGGAGAAGCTTCAACCGCCAACCGCGGTCGAGATCTCCCTGGGTCTGGAACCCATCGAAGACGAGTTCATGGGCGACACTGCCGACTCCGAAGGTGCCCCCGGCCAAGAATATCCCTTCGAAGTTTTCCGCCGGGTCATCGCACTTCCCGCCGCGCTCGCAGAGCCTTCGGCTGAGCCCGATCCGACGATGACCGACGAGCTACCGACACCATGAAGCCCCGCGAGTCTCACAGGGTCCGAAAAGGCTCGGGGTTCGTCCTCGTCGGCGTGCTCATCGTCGTGATGCTCCTGTCGATGATCGCCCTCAGCGTCCTGTTCCGGATGCGCTCTGAGGAGACCGCCGGAGCCACGGGTTCGACTTCCGAACAAGGTTGGGCGAGCGCGATGAGCGGAGTCCGCGAAGCCATGCGTTTGGCTCCGACATTCCAGCCCGGAGACACGACCTGGATGGACGCGCCGGAGCGTTTCAAGGACCGCATGCTTTACGATGATGGAACTGAAGAGTGGCGGTGGACTCTCTATTCCGCGAACCCCGAAGGCGGCATTCGCTTCGGGCTGACCGACGAGGCGTCCAAGCTCAATCTCAACTCGGCCACCACCTCGATGGTCAGCCGTCTGCCTGGAATGAAGGCCTCCCTCACCGATGCGCTGCTCGATTTTCTCGATGTCGATGATGTGCCCCGACCCGAGGGCGCCGAACAGGAGTACTACAATGCGCTGCCCCAACCTTATCGGATGCACAACGGCCCGCTGTCCACCGTTGAGCAACTCCTGCTGGTCCGCGGGTTCTCCCCGTCGGTGGTTCTGGGCGAGGATGCCAATCGCAACTTCTCCCTCGATCCCAACGAGGACGACGGCGACGAGCGCGAGCCACCGGATGACGCCGACGGACGCCTCCAACCCGGACTGCTTCCGTTGCTCACCGTGTACTCCCGGGAACCCAATACCGATCGCAGCGGCAATCGCCGTTTCAACCTCAACAGCCCCGGAGCCGCACTCACAGAGACCAACGATTTGCCATCGGCCTTCGTGGCGTTCGTCTCAGAGCTCGGCACCTCCAAAAGCGTGGTGATGGATCCAGCTGAACTCCTCGATGCCACCGTCACCCTGAGCGGACCCGACGGACAGGAACGGGCGGTACCCACCGGCATCGGCAAGGATTCGCTGGGGATGGTCCTCGATCGTTTCACCGGATCCGCAGAAGCGGAACTAGTAGGGCGCATCAACGTCAACACAGCGCCGGCAAGCGTCCTCCAACTCGTGCCGGGCATCGACAACGCACTGGCCGAAAGCATCCTCTCGGCACGCCGCAACCTGCCGGCTGAGCGGCGCAGTTCCGTCGCCTGGATCCATGTCGAAAACCTGGTCGAGGCCGAGAAGTTCCGAGAGATTGCCCCCTTTCTGACGGTCCGCAGTCTCCAGTTCCGATTCCACGTCGTCGGCTACGGGGCCCGATCTGGAAGATTCCGCGTCCTGGAGGCGGTCATCGACGCAGCCAGCCAACCGGCGCGACTGGTCTACCTCCGCGACCTCACCCGCTTGGGACTGCCCTTTCCCATCGCCTTGGAATCCGACGAGGGCGGCCCCTCCGCGGAGGCCGGCTCCACGTCCGGATCCGGTCCAAAACCGTCCAATTTGCCCCAGCCCTGAACCAAGGTACGACCCTTTGGAGGGCGCCTCTGATCGTCTGTGCCTCAAAAACATCCGGGGCACCCCAAAAAACAGCTGAAATAAGCTGCCGATCGCCAGCGTCGGGTGTTGGCGACTCGCTGAAGGATATGGCAGTCTCGCAGTGATTCCTGAGTCCAACGAAACATGGGTATTTCCCTCACAGAACTGACCGGACAGATCCGCTCGCGCATTCCCGGAGCGGCGGGCTCTCGTCCCGCCGTCCGCGGGCTCCCCTCGGCCATGGGGCTCGAGATCGATGGACTCACCCTCCGCATCACTGAGGCCTCGAGGTCCGGCAACTCCAGCCGCATCGATCATGTCCGGGCGTTCCCCTTGGAATTGCCCGAGAATGCGGACCGGACCGATGCCTCGATCCTCGGATCGGCCATCGCCAAAACCCTCGCCAAGGCCCGGTTCAAGCCAGGCCCCGTGGTCCTCGGAATCGGCCGGTCCCAGGTGATCCTCCGCACCGTGGTGGTCCCCGACACGGGCCTGACTGGCACCATCGCCGCGCTGGTGCGCTTCCAGGTGGCGCGCGATCTGCCATTTCGCCTGGATGAGGCGATCATCGACTTCCAGATCCTCCGGAGACTTCCCGCGCGACCGGCCTCGGACATTGAAGCCACCACAATACCCTCCGGGGTAGCCAACGACTCGGTGGATCGCGTCGAAGTGCTCGTGGCCATCACCCGTAAGGAGTCCCTGGAGTTCTTGCGTCGCATGACCGAGGCCGCCGGACTTTCCCTGGCCGCCGTGGGCTGGATCTCGCAAGCCAATGCCACCTGCCTGCGAGCCGCGAGCGATGCCTCAGCGCTCAACCCCGGCCCGCGTGCGCTGGTCGCCATCAAGTCGGAAGAGGTGGGCATCGAGATCCTGGAAGGACGGTCCCTGCTCTTCAGCCGGGGCATGCCCATGCCCTCTTCAAAAGACACGGAGCCAGACCAGTGGATTCGCTCCGCAACGATCGAAGTGGTGCGGACCCTGCATGCGTTCGGCGGAACCCCAGGCCGAACCGCACCCGAGTCGGCCCTGATCCTCGGCGGGACCGGTCTCGAGGAAGCCCTATCAGCCGCACTCGAAGTACGCCTCGGCTTCAAGGTCCCCCAAGTCACCCTGTCGCGTTCGCAGGGTCTGGACTCCTCCGAAGCCGCGGCGGTGGCGGGCGGGTTCTCCAGCATCGGGTTGGCCCTCGGCGCCACCGATCCCGCAGGGTTGGAATTCGACTTCCTCAACCCCAAGCGCCCCACCCCTCCTCCCGACCTGCGGAAGATCCGCCTGATCGCCGGCGCCACGGCGGCCGTGGCACTCCTGGTGGCGGTGCTCGGTATTCGCAAGACCCTCATCAACCGTCGCGAAGCGATCCTCGCAGCCCTCCAGACCGAATTGACCACGGGCGAAAAGAAACGCCCGGTGTATCGGCAAATGATCCAACAGGCGGCCACCCTGAAAGCCTGGTCGGCCGAGGAACGCGACTGGTTGGACCACTACGCCCACCTCAGCGCGGTCCTGCCCCCGAGCGAGGAGGTCTACCTGACCAGCGTCGCCTTCGGTCCCAACCGGGCGATCCGACTGGGAGTCCAGGCCCGCAACGGCGAGGTCCTCGGCAAAGTCGACCGACTCCTCCGCGCCGCTGGCTACGATGTCAAACCCCTGGCCGTGACGCCGGGGGCTGATCGCAACGGTTACAACTTCCGCACCACGGTCGAACTGACCGTGCCATCCAAGCTCAAGTTCGACCTCACCAAGCTGACACCACCGGCCCGGCCGGCCGACGACGCATCACTGGAGACGCCGCGAAAGGGAGGAGCCCGATGAACGACCGCGAAAAGAAACTCCTCACAATCATCGGCGGGATGGTGGGCTTGGTCCTTCTCTTCCTGATCGGCCGCAGCGTCTTCCTCAAGCCGTTGATCGAGATCGACCGCCGCATCGCGGGTGTTCGCGAGAAACTCGATCGCTTGGCCAAAGACCGCCGGGACTACTTCGCCGCGGAAGACGAAGTGAAGGCCGTCGCCACCCGCACCTTTTCCGACGACATCGACCAAGCCAGCGCACGTTTCGGCGAGATGCTGACCCGCACCCTCATCAACAGCGGTCTCCGCGAAGCCGATTTCAGCCGACTCCCCACGGGTACCCGCAAAATCCGGGGCGCGCTGGAAACCGGCTGGACGGTTCGCGGAGACGGCCCCCTGCATCAGGTCGTGAGCTTGATCTTCCTGCTCGATCGCGCGACCCCGGTGCATCGACTCGACGGACTAACGCTCTCGCCCTCCGATGCGCCCGGCAGGGTAAAAGTCAGTTTCCGCTACCTGACGCTCGTTCCCACGCCGTGTCCCGAGGTGGAACGCGGTGACCTCGAATCGCGTCTCAACGCCGAGAGCCCGGAGCGACGCACCTACGACGCCATGGTCGCCCGCGATCTCCTGCGACCCTACATCCCGCGCCCCGCCCCGGCACCACCGGCCGGACAGCCACCGGCCCCTCCGCGTCCAGCTCCTCCTGGAAGCCCCGGCTTGGAAACCTACCGGTTGGTCTCCTTGTCCGAGTGGGCCGGCGAGTCGGAGATCCACGTCCGCGATCTCACCGCACAAAAAACCGTCCGCTACAAGGTCGGGGATACCATTGCCGGCGGAGTCATCGTCCAGGTCGACTACCGACCCATGCCCACCCCGGGCCGGGAAAACGTTCTCTCCGGCAGCCGGGTCATCCTGCGCATCGGAAACGAATATTGGGCCATCGAACGCGGTGGCACCTTCGCCCAACGGCACAAACTCAAACCGGAGCAACTGCCCACGGGCATCGCCCAATTCTAACCCTTTTCCTTTTTCTTCATGAACATTCAACGGTCCATCCGTCTGGCCCTCGCCCTCAGTCTGGGTCTTGGCCTGAGCGTCCCCAACCCGTTTGCCCAGGCGCAGACGGCCAGCGCGGGATCGGGCAATGCGCCCGCCAAGGCGAGCGCACCCAACCCGGCTTCTGCCTCGGCGCAAACCTCTGCCGCGACACCCTCCACGACGAATGCTCCTGCCGTCGCCCCGGCCAACGCGAAGAACATCCGATTCCAGTTCGATGGGATTCCCTATGCCGATGTCATCGAGCGCTTCGCCCAGATGTCGGGCAAGCCGGTGGTTGGTGAACTCAACATTCCGGGCACCATCACCTTCAACGACTCCAACGCCTACAATTACGCGGAGGCCTTCGACACGCTCAACGTGATCTTGTCGATGAAGGGGCAGATGATTGTCGAAGAGGGCAATTTTCTGCGTGTCCTCCCGTTCAAGGAACTCCCTCAAACCCCCCTTCGAATCCTGCGCGGTGGCGACAAGGCCGACGGTGTTCGACCCGGCGAGGTGGTCACCGTGGTCCTCGAACTCAAGAACCTCGACGCCAAGGAAATCTCCGAATCCATTACCAACCTGCTGTCCACAGCGGGATCGGTGGCCCCGCTTTCCCGCGGGCGCGGACTCATCCTCACCGACCGCCTGGTCAACATCCAACGGGTCAAGTCGCTCATCAGCTCGGTGGACAACGAGACAGCCGCCCAACGGCAGATGAAGACCTACACCCTGCTCCATGCCTCCGGAGCAGTCGTGGCCGACCTCATCAATCGCACCTTCGGTGTGACCACGGCTCCGAAGCGCACCCAGTTCAACCCCAACACCAAGCAACTCGACGTCCTGCCGGCCGATCCCAACGACTACGTGACGGCCGTGTACGATGATGCATCCCGGACGCTGGTCCTCTTCGGACCCCGGGAGCGGCTGACGCTGGCCGACGAACTCATCAGCCGTTTTGAGGACGGTGGTACCGGGGCCGGCGATGTCCGCATTTACACTCCCGAGGTCATCAAGGCCGAGGACCTGGCCAACATGATCCGTCAGGCCATCCCGGGTGTGGCCGCCGCCAACGAAACTGGGTCCGCGGCTGCCACCAAGGCCCGGGTCATCGCCGAGAAGGACACCAACCGCCTGATCGTCGCTGCTCCCTTGGCCGGCATGGCCGACCAAATCGAAGCCCTGGTCAACCGATTGGACAAACCCGTCCACGGCACCGGACGCACCGCCGTGGCCGGCACTCCCGGCAAGGCCCAGGTCGTGCAAGTGACCCGCGTCTTCCGCACCCGCACCTCGGAAGTGAAGAACGTCGGCAAGATCCTGACCGAAGCCCTCACCAAGACCTTGCCCAACGGCCAGAAGGTACCGACCGCCAGCGTCTCGGTGGAACCGGGCAGCCAGAGCATCGTGGTCACGGGATCCCCGGGTGACGTGCAAACCGCCGCCGACATCATCTCGCAACTGGAGACCGGCTCCACCAATCCCAAGCCGCAGCAAACCCGCTTCATCGACCTCGGCAGTGTCTCCGATGCCAAGCGCATCGTCCCGCTGGTCGAACAAATCTACCGCAGCGAGGTCTCCGGCAACAACGCAGGCGGAGCTGCCCATGCCAAGATCATGGCCGAGCCCAACACCAGCCGCCTGATTGTCACCGCCTCCGAAGAGCACCTGACCCGCATCGAGGAAATCGTTCGCAACCTTCGCGCAGAGAAGTCCAAACCCCTTCAGCGATCACTGCACATCCTGGCATTGCGCCATGCACGACTGGAGACCGCCTTCACCAGCCTCAACAGTCTCATCAACGAGCGCATGGCCGACCGGCGTTTTGAGGACCAGCCGAAGCCCTCGGTGGTCCCTGACAATGCCAACAACCGGTTGTTGGTCACGGCCACCGAAGAACAGAAAAAGGAAATTGAAGCGATCTTGGCCGTGGTGGACCTCGCCCCGGAACGCCAAAAGCGCCAGATGGCCGTCATCCCGGTCAACGGCAAGTCCCCCGCCGAACTCATCGCCTTGGCTGGACAAATGATGAGCCAACTGGGCGAGCAACCGAGCAATCCCCAGCTCGAGCCCAAGCTCATTCCCGACGCCTCGGGCAAGCAAATCATCGTGCTGGCCACCGACTCCGACATCCAACGGGTGCGGACCCTGATCCAGCAACTCGACGCCACCACGACCTCGGCGGTCAGCCGCCAGTTCCGCAACGTCGAACTGCACAACCGAAACGCGGCCGAACTCACCCCCTTGGTTCAGCAACTCTATCAGGAGCAAATCAAGGGCAACAATGAGCCCCCCGGCGGCCCCGCCACTCTCATGACCGATGCCAAGAACAACAACATCATGGTCAGCGGTGCCGAGCGGGAAATCACTCGCGTGGAGGCCATCATCCGGCAGTTGGATCCCGCGGGTCAGAAGAGTGCCAAGGAGGAGACCCGCATCATCCGCCTCAAGACGGCGGTCGCCTCGGAAATCTCCAGCCTCGTGGAAAAGAGCATCGGCTCCCAAACCCAAGCCGTGAAGGTGCTGGTCGATACGCGAAGCAACAGCTTGGTGATCACGGGCGAACCGGAAGCCGTAGAAGCCGCGGCCAAGATCATCCGTGAACTGGACGTCCCCTCCGACGTGCAGCCCCGCGAGATGAAGGTCATCGAACTCAAGCAGGCCGACGCGGCGGCGCTGGCCACCCTGGCCACCACCCTCTCCACCGACCTGCTCAAAAGTCAGCGCGGTGCAGAGTACATCCCCAAGGGCCGCATCATGCCCGACCCGGCGGCCAACCGGGTGATCATCTCCGCTCCGCGTGAAGAGATCACCCTCATCTCCCAAGTGGTGGAACGCCTGGATCAAACCCCAGAAGCCGCCGGGGGCGCCCGGGTGTTTCGCCTGACCAACGCCGATGCCTCGCAAGTGGTCAGTGTGGTCTCCAATGCCATGGTGAAATTCGACGCCCGCAACCAACCCATCCGGCGGGCGTCGGTTTCCCTGGATCGCGAATCCAACAGTATTGTGGTCTCCGGATCGCGCCAGGATCTCAAGGACGCCGAAGGCATCATCCAGCGCCTCGACAATGAAGGGAGCGAAGGATCCGGTGGGACGGGCGGGAACTCCAAGAACCGCACTTTGAAGATGGTGGAAGTAGTCGGCGAACCCGACACGCTGGCTCAGGTGGCCACCCGGGTTTTCCTGGCCCAAAATGCCGGACGTTCAGTGACCAACTTGGTGAGCATCACCCCGGAACCCAATGGCCGCCGACTCATCGTGCTGGCCCCCGATTCGCTCATGGCGCAGGTGGAGACGGTCATCTCGGCGCTCGACGCACGCCCGGATCAATCGCAGCGCCAACTGCACACCATCGAACCTCAAGGCAGCCGAGCCGCAGACTTGCTGCCCATGGTCAACAAGATCTACGCCGAACAGAACCAAGGACGCACCACCAAGCCCGCAACCTTGTACACCGATCCCTCCGGCGACCGGTTGATGGTGTTTGGCACGGCGGATCAAGCGGCGGCCGTTCGTCAAATCGTCGCCACGGTGGCCACCGAACTCCCGGAGGCCCGCACCAACCGGGTGTTCGAAATCGGCAAACCCGCCGAGGCCCAACGCCTGCTCCCCATCATCCAGCAACTGTACAAAGACCAGGCTTCCAGCCGCCCCTCCGACGGCCCTGCCGACACCCAGCTGCTCACCGAACCCCGCTCCGGACGCATCATCGCCTCGGGCCGCGCCTCCCACCTGGATCGCATCTCCGAGATCATCAACAACCTGAAGGCCACCAACGGCACGAACCTCGGCCGCGAGACGCGCACCTTCGAGGTGGGTTCGGCCAGCGATGTCCAACGGGTGCAACCGCTCCTCCAGCAACTCTACACCGACCAGTGGAAGGAACGCGCTGATACCGACCCGGCCGACGCGCAAATCCTGGGCGATCCCCGAAGCGGCCGCATCATCGTCACTGGCCGCCCCGACCACCTGCAGAAAATCGAATCCATTCTCCAACAACTGGGAACCAGCCCGGCCAAACCCGGGGCTGACTCCCGCGATGTCCGCATCATCGATCTGGCCACCGCCACAGCCTCGGAACTGGCCACGACGGTTCGCACCCTCTACCTCGATCAGGCCAAGGCTCGCTTTGGCACTACCCCGCCCGACACCACCATCACCTCCGACACGGGCAGCAACCGTCTCATCGTCGTGGGCGAGACCAATGAACTGGCTGTGATCGATGAGCTCGTTCGCAAGCTCGACAAGGTGGGATCCCAGAGCGCGACGGCCCGGGTGTTCAAAATTCGTTCCGCCGAACCGGAGAAGGTGGCCGAAGTGTTGTCCACGGCGCTGGTGCGCTACGACGCCTTCGGCCGCGCTCAGAAGCGGGCCACGGTTTCGGTCGATGCCAAGAGCCGAACGATCATCGTCACCGGCGACCCCAAGGAACTGCAGGCCGTCTCCACCATCATTGAGCAGCTCGACACCTCGCTGGGCGCCCGCCCAGACCGCCGCATGAAGGTGGTCACTTTGCGTCAGGGCAAGGTGGGAGAAATGTCAGCCAGGGTCCGCCAACTCTACAACGACCAGTCCCGCAACCAACCGGAACTGGCTCTGTCCGATTTGCTCGTCCTGGATGACGCCACCAGCAACCAACTCATCCTCGCCGGCAGCGAAGCTCAACTCACCCTGGTCGACACCATCCTCGAACAACTTCAAAAGAACACCGCCACTCTGGGACCTCGTGAAACCCGACCCATCACCGTGGGTCAACCCGACGACGTGGTTCGGGTGATGCCCTTGCTCCGCCAACTGTACACCGAACGGTGGAAAAATCAGGACGCCGCCGACCCGGCCGATGCGGTGTTCACGCCCGACGCCCCCAATGGCCGAATCCTGGTCACCGCCCGGACCAATCACATTGCGGAGATCGAGTCGCTCCTGAGCGTGATCCAAGCACCCACGGCCACACCGGCAGCACGCGAGACCCGGGTGCTGAATCTGGCTGAACGGCAAGCCACGGAATTGGCAGGAACGCTACGATCCCTCTATGAAGAAACACTAAAAGCCAAACCCGTCCCGCCCTCCGAACAAGCGATCATCCGGGCGGACACCGAAGGCAACCGGCTCATCGTCACCGGACGCACCAATGATCTCGATCAAATCGCCGCCTTGGTGCTCAACCTCGACACAGCCAACCAGCGCTCGGGCAATTCCCGCATTTTCCGTCTGACGAATGCCGAACCTGCCCAAGTGGCCGCCGCCCTGTCGAACACACTGGCCAAGGTGGATCCCTCCGGTCGACTCACCCCGCGGGTCACTCTCGGTGTGGACAACAAGGCACGCACCCTCGTCGTGTCGGGCGAAGCCAAGGACCTTCAGGCCGCCGAGCAAATCGTCACGCAACTCGACGCCACCACTAGCCGCGAGCCCCGCGATCTGCAAATCCTGGCCATCCCTCAAGGCTCCGCCTCGGAGGCCGTCGCCCGCCTTCGCCCGCTGGTGATGGATCGCCTCAAGGCCTCCGGCAATGCGGCTGACCTCCTCCTCATTCCCGACGACAACCAATCGCGGGTGCTGGTGACCGCCAACGAGGCTCAGTGGAAGGCCGTTCAAGACATCGCCTCCCGCCTGCTGACCACCGAGACCAATCTGGTCCGCGGCGTGCGCACGCTGCCGCTGCAACATGTGACGGCCGCACCGGTCATCACCCTGCTGGGGCAACTCTTCGCCCGCGAGATGGCTCTCACCGAATCCGCCCAGCGTCTGATGGTGACGCCGGCCCTCGATGAACGTTCCCTGCTGGTCAGTGCGCCGCCGGCCCTCTTCGAGCGGGTTCAATCCGTCATCCATTCCGTGGACGTCTCGGATCCGGGCGGCTCGTCGGTGCTTCAGACCGTGCTGCTCCGCAAGACTGTTGCCGAGACCGTGGCCGAGTCGGTCAGCAAGGCCATCGCCGGCAAAGGCACCGACGCGAAGCTGCGCCGCGTCAGCATCACACCGGTCACTGGGGCCAACGCATTGCTGCTCAATGGCCCGGGCGAGGCCGTCCAAGAGGTCATGAAGCTGGTCAAGGAACTCGACGCCGAGAGCGCCACCGGTGAAGTCGAAGTCCGCATTTACAAGCTCAACAGCGCCAACGCTAAGGACATCCAACCGGTCCTCTCCCAATTGCTGGCCAATGTGAGTACCCGGCTTGAACGTCGTGGGTTCGGGTCCCGAGCCCAACCGGCCATCGCCATTGATCCGCGCTCCAACAGCCTGCTCATCACCGCCTCGGCCACCCACTTCAAGCTCATCGAGCAACTGCTCCCCACGCTGGACAAAGCGCCGGAGCGTTCCGATCGCGATGTCCAATTTGTCTGGCTGCAAAATGCTCGCGCCGCCGATATCCGCATGAAGGTCGCCGCCGTCTATGAAGAACGCCCGCGGGGCGAACAACCCGTCCTGGAAGTGGACCGCGAAGCCAACACCTTGACGGTCATCGCCAAGCGATCCGACATGCCGCAAATCCAGGACTTGATCCAACGCTTGGACACCTCCGCCCAGGACAACAGCCTTCAAGTCCGACTCCTCACCGTCGACGACGTGCCGGTCGAACAAATGATCGGCATGCTGACCAACATCTATCCCCAAATGTATGGGGCCTCGATCAAACTGGTGGATCGCTTGCCTTCGCTGGATCGAACCAAGACCAACAATCCCGCCAAGACGCCCGAGGTGACGGTGGCCCTGGAACGGAATGCCAATGCGTTGATCCTCTCGGGCCCAGCTCCGGAGCTGGACCGCATCAACCGCATGGTCACCGACCTTTCCTGGAAGGCCACCTCGGGTGAAAGCGACTTGCGCATCCTGGCCCTGAGCCAAGCCGACCCGGTGGTCATGGCCCGGACCCTGAACAACGTCTTCCGGCCCGGCGGCGGACGGGGCGGTCAGCCCGAGCCCCAACCCCAGCCCCAGCAAAGCCAACGCCCGCCCCGCTTCACGGTCGTGCCCGAACCCCGCTCCCGAAGCCTGCTGGTCCGGGCGTCGGCCAAGGATTTCTCCATCATCGAGACGCTGGTCAAACAACTCGACACGGCCAACCCGGCCGCCGACCTGTCGCACCGGCTGATCACCCTCACTCACACCCCTCCGGCCAAGATCACGCCGCTTGTGCAGCAACTGGTGCAGCAACTCAGCACCCAGCACCCGGGGGATCCGCTCACAGTCTTGCCCTACGGCCGTTCCAAGGGGCTCCTGGTGGTGGCTCGCGAACCGCTCATCGCCCAGGTGGAGAAGATGATCAAGACGCTCGACATCCCCAGCGAAGATGCCGAAGCCGAAGTCCGGGTCTTCACGCTCAAACAAAGTGCCGCACCCGCCATGGCCACCACGCTCCAGAATCTCCTGCGCCCGGGAGCCGCCGGCGAGGCCGGATCCGAGGCGCGTGAACTCCAGGAGCAAGTCCGCAAACTCAACATCCGCGGAGACTCGGGCAGTCCGATTGCCCTCGACCTCCAACGCCCCATCAAGATCACGGCCGACCCCAGCGACGGCAACCGCCTGCTCATCACGTCCACGCCGAAGAACCTCGAGGCCTTGAGCAAGG
>CAMCYJ010000110.1 GCA_945883815.1 Akkermansia muciniphila
CAATCACGCCGTATCCCAGATACACCAACCACAGCCAGTGCTGCTGCACTCCGATGCCTGCCAACACCAGTCCGGAACAAAAACAAGTGGCGCTGGCGACCATCACTTTGCGGGGGCCGCTGCGCTCCACCCATTTGCCGAAGACGGCCGCAGAAAGCCCGAGCAGGACCAAGGCAATGGAGTAAATCCAACCGATTTGCGGGATGGTCCAATCTCGCGTGGGATCGTGGGCGGCACCGCCGAGGAGTCGGCTCAGGGGTTCATTGAAAACACTGAAACCGTAGACTTCACCAATGCACATGTGCACGGCAATGGCCGCCGGTGGTACCAGCCACCGCGAAAATTCAGGACCCGCCACCGTGGCTTCACGGGACAGAAAATGGGGCGAGTCGGTGCTCATTCGGTGGAACGGGAGTAAGACGATTGAGCGCCGATCCAGCCCGCGAGCCAAGCCAGAAAGCAACGGGGTCGCCCAGCCGTTGAGCCGGTCCGCTGAGCGGTCAGTCAGTTTCCGCTGTTTGGCAGCACCCGCACGGTCAGAGCCGAGGGTGCCTGGGGTGTGCGGTGCAATTGGTGGAGAGCCTTGCGAAAGTCCGATGCCTGGGCTCGGGCGATGTTGGGCACGAAGGTCTGCGGATTGCGGTCGACCAAGGGGAACCAACTGCTCTGCACCTGGACTTGCACCCGATGGCCGCGGCGGAAGGTGTGCAAGGTGTCCGGTAGGGTGAACTCCACCGGAGTCACTTGTCCGGGCGTCATGGGTTCCGGATGTTCGAAGCTCTTGCGGAAGCGGCTGCGCATCACATCACCGCGGATGAGTTGTTGGTAACCGCCCATCCGCAAGTGGGCCGGATTGGGTTGCGGGTCCGGAAAGTCCGGCGGGTACACATCGATGATCTTCACCACCCAATCGGCATCCGTGCCCGTGGTGGCCACGTGGAGGGAAGCTTGGATGGGACCTGCCAGGGTCAGGTCCTCCTCGAGCGGTTCGGTCTCGTACACGAGCACGTCGGGACGCGAAGCGGCGAAGCGTTGATCGTGGGTGGGATACCCACGCGGGTAGTCGGTGGTGACCTCCTGCGAAAACGGAACCGGCTTGGCTGGATCGCTAGGAAATTCGTCGTGGCCGGCGTCGGCGGCCGGTGGCGGTGTTCCCAGCACCAGTCGGCCTCCCGGGTGGAAGTAGAGGGTACGAGCGGCCGCCTGGGCTGGTGGCCAGGATTCGAAGCGGCGCCAGCGGTGGGTGCCGGTCTCGAATACCTGGGCCTCCGGTTGGAATCGGCAGGCGTGTCACCGAGGGTGGTCAGTGAGGTGAGGCAGAGGGCGGCCGACAGGAGGGTTGTCCACAGGCGTTGCACGAACTCCATGATCCGAGCCTCCGCCTGCCGCTCGGTCGGCCGCAAGCGGGAACGTCACCCGGGCAGGCTCAAACCGCGCGTTGCACGGCGAAGTTTCGGGCCTCCGGGGTCCAGGTCGGGCTGGATCGGATCGCCGGAATGACCTGCTCTACCTGGTCCACGATGGTCCACATCTCCCGGTGCCGGGGATGCATGAAGGACTCGTTCACGCAGTCGTCGAGCAGGCGGATCAACGGGTCATAAAATCCGCGCTGATTGACGATGACCACCGGCTTCAAGAACAGACCGAGGCGTTTCAGCGTGAGGACTTCCAGCAGTTCCTCCAGCGTGCCCGTGCCTCCGGGCAGCGTCACCATGGCGTCGCCTTCGGCGGCCATCCGTTGTTTGCGCTCGGCCATGGTCTCGGTCCAGATGACCTCGCTCAGCCGTGGATGTGCCCATTCCAAGTCCCCCATGAACCGGGGCAGGATGCCCACCACGCGGCCGTCAGCGGCCAGCGCCCCGTCCGCCAGTCTGCCCATGGATCCAATGGCTCCTCCCCCATAGACCGTGGTCGCGCCTTCGCGGGCCAGGAGGGTGCCCAAGTCGTGGGCTGCTTGCGCAAACTCCGGATGCGCCGCTGAACTCGATGCGCAATAGACGGTCACCCTCATGGGGAAGATTCTGAGGCGGGACCTGGTTCTGGGCAATCCTGGGCATTGGTCCCCTGCAAATCGCTTGGACGGCAGCCGACCTTTCGATCCATCATGCCCGCATGACCGACCCCGCCACCCCCTCCGGGGACATTCATTCCGAGGCGTTTCTCCACCGTCTCATGCGGCGGCAGTTGACCTTGTCCAATTTTTGCGCCAGTGCCTTTTTGTTGGCGTTGGTGGGGCTGCCGCTCCTGAATTATCTGGCTCCGGAACTGATGGCTCGACGGGTCGGCGGCTTCACGCTGTCGTGGTTGGTGCTGGGCGTGTTGTTCTTCCCCTTCGTCTGGGCCATCGCCTGGGTTTTCATTCGTCGATCAATGCGCCTCGAGACTCAGGAGGTCGACGAGGTGCGGGGTTCTTCGATCCGTACCGTGGGGCGCTGAAACACGGCACCCAGTCCCCAGCCCATCTCCTCATGGATTTCATCAAGGCATTCCTCGACGTGGTGCTGCATTTGCAAGACCACCTTTTTGACCTCACCCGCAATCATGGCGCCTGGGTCTATGGCATTCTCTTCCTCATCATCTTCGCCGAGACGGGGCTGGTGCTGACTCCGGTGCTTCCGGGGGACTCCCTGCTGTTTGCCGTCGGCGCGGTGGCGGCGAACCCGGACTCGGGTCTCAATATCTGGATTGCCGGAATTTTGATGATCGTCGCCGCCGTGATCGGGGATGCGCTGAATTACTCCGTGGGGCAGTTCGCGGGCGGTTATCTGACCCGACGATTTCCCAGGACCATCCGGCCCGAATACCTTCAAAAGACCCATCACTTCTTCAAAGTCTATGGTGGTAAGACGGTCATCCTGGCGCGCTTCGTTCCCATCGTGCGGACCTTCGCTCCCTTCGTGGCGGGCATGGGGGCGATGAACCGATCTCAGTTCATGGGTTTCAACGTCGTTGGCGCGGTGGCTTGGGTGGGATTGATCCTTCCGGCAGGCTGGTTCCTGGGGCAGCTCCCGTTTGTGAAGAAGCGCTTCGAGGTGATCGTGCTCGGCATTATCTTTGTGTCGGTGCTGCCCGTGGTCTGGGAAGCCTGGAAAGCCCGTCGGCAGAACTCCAACAAGGCCTGAACCATGGCGTGCTCCCCGGAAATCATCCACGAACTGACCCGGCTTCTGGGGCCGGATTTGGTCCTGACGGCCCCCGAAGACTTGCTGGTCTATGCCTTCGACGGCACGGCCGCGCTCCAACAACAACCCGGGTGCGTGGTGTTTGCCCGTGACACGGCCGATGTCCAGGCCGTCTTGCGGTTGGCGCAACGGACCGGGACTCCGGTGGTCACGCGGGGGTCCGGGACCGGCCTTAGCGGGGGATCGTTGCCGGTGCCGGGATGTATCGTTCTGTGCACGGTGCGGATGAATCGCATCCTGGAGGTGGACCGTGCCAACCTGACGCTCCTGACAGAGCCGGGGGCGACCACCGTGCAAATCGCCGAGGCCGCGGCGGCGGCTGGCCTGTTCTATCCGCCAGATCCGGGGTCGATGAAAATCAGCACCATCGGTGGCAATGTGGCCGAGAATTCCGGGGGGCTGCGCGGGCTCAAGTACGGCATCACCCGCAACTATGTGATGGGCCTCGAGTTGGTGCTGCCCGATGGAGAGATTCTCTTCACGGGCAACAAGTGCGTGAAGGACGTCGCCGGGTATTCGCTCAAGGATCTCTTCATCGGCAGCGAAGGAACGTTGGGGGTGATCACCCAGATTCTCTTGCGACTCATCCCCCAACCGGCGGCCAAGCAGACCCTGGTGGCCACCTTCGATGCGATGGACGCCGCGGCTCAGACCGTGTCCGACATCATCGCGGCCAAGATCATTCCCTGCACTTTGGAATTCCTCGACCGCACCACCCTGCGCTGCGTGGAAGACTACGCCAAGATCGGGCTGCCCGACTGCGAGGCGCTGTTGCTCATGGAGACCGATGGGCATCCGGCCCAGGTGGCCGACGAGGCGGCGCGCATGGAGGAGATTGCCCGGGCCAACGGGTGCCAGCAAATCCGCCGGGCCGCCGACGAGGCCGAGGCCAACGCGCTGGCCGGAGCCCGACGCTCCGCCTTCAGTGCGCTGGCTCGGGTGGCACCGACGACCATTTTGGAAGACGCAACCGTGCCTCGCAGTGAACTGGCCCGTATGATCCGCTTCGTCGATCAGGTGGCCAAGAGACACCGGCTTCGCATCGGTACCTTTGGTCACATGGGTGACGGTAATCTCCATCCGACCTTCCTCACCGATGAGCGGAACATCGAAGAAATGCACCGGGTCCACCTGGCCTTCCGGGAAATCTTCGATGAGGCGATCCGCCTCGGCGGCACCATTACGGGCGAGCACGGCGTTGGGGTGGCCAAGAAGGAGTTCCTGCCGAAGTTCCTGGGTGATGCCTCCATGCGGGTCATGCGAGGTTTGCGTCGGGAACTCGATCCCCAGGGCATTCTCAATCCGGGCAAGATGTTCGATGTAAAATGAGTTCGGAGCGCTCCACCACCGGCACCGGGTCGGCTCCTTCGGCCGCTCGACAGCAAGCGCTGCTAACCTTATTGGCCGATGAGGATGGCGGGGTGGTCGAGGCGATTCGAGAGCAGTTGGCGCCGCGGGGACGGCCCCAGGCCTGGTTGAAGGCGCACCGGGTGCATGAAGACCCGGTGATCCGGGCCCGGGTCCGCGAGTTGTGGGATGCGCAGGCGCGCATCGATGCCGACCGGGAGTTTCTTGAATTCTGTGCGGGGCACGGAGAGCACTTCGACTTGGAGGAGGCCGTCTGGAAAATGGCCAAGACCCGAAATCCCGAGGCCCCAATCGAGGCTTATCAGGCCCAGTTGGACTGGTGGGCCCGGTTGGCGGAGCCTGCGGTGGAATCGGCTTCGGACGGGGGCGCAGTGATCTCAGCCCTCAATGCGGTGCTCTTCGCGGAACAGGGATTCCAGGGCGATTCGGAGCAGTACTTTGATCCCGAGAACAGCTACCTGGACCGGGTCATCGACCGTCGACGAGGTATCCCCATTACGCTTTGTTGCCTTTATCAGTTCGTGGCCCGTCGCCTCGACCTCCCGGTGGTGGGCATTGGCATGCCTGGGCATTTTTTGTGTCGCTATCAGGATGCCCAGGGAGAGTGGCTGATTGATGCGTTCCATGGCGGACGTCTGGTGACCCGCTCCGAGGCCCGTCAGCGCTTGGCTCACTTTGCTCTGCCCGATTCCGACAGCGCCATCTGGCTGCAGCCCATCTCTCCCCGACGTTGCCTTCAGCGGATGATCGCCAACTTGCACGTGATCCACCAAGAACGCCGCGATGCGGTCGAGTCACGGCGCCTCCAGCAGTATCTGGTGCTGCTTTCGAGGTGAGGCCGCTCGGTTGGGCAGTCGCTCAATCGAGGCCGACAATGGCCGGATTTCCGTAGAGCGTGAAGCTGCCCACCCGCTCGATCCGGAGGTTCAGGAGTTGACCCTGATGCCGGGGCGATCCTTCGAAGACGGTGATCTTGTTGGTTCGGGTGCGCCCCTCGTAGCGGGCGGGATTGCGGTGGCTGGGGCCTTCGACCAACACCTCCACCAAGCCGCCCACCAGGGCTTCGAACTTGGCCATGGCCATGCGATTGATCTCGGCCAGAAGTCGCTGATGGCGCTCTTCAATGATGTCTTCTGCCACCTGGTCAGGCATCGCGGCCGCGGGAGTGTCTCGCCGCTGGCTGTACTTGAACAGGAAGGCCTGATCGAACTGCACCTCTTGGCAGAGCGAGAGCGTCTCCTGGAAGTCCTCTTCGGTCTCTCCGGGGAAGCCGACGATGATGTCGGTGCTCAGGCCCATGTCGGGGCGGACGGCTCGGAGCTTGGCAATGATCTCGAAGTAACGTTCTCGGGTGTATCCCCGGTGCATGAGCTTCAGGAGTCGGTTCGATCCGCTTTGGACCGGCAGGTGGGCGCTTTCCACGAGTTTCGGAAGGCGACCGTAGGCCTCCACCAGATCGTCGCCGTAGCCCTTGGGATGAGGTGACGTGAAACGGATCCGATCGATGCCCTCGATGGAATGAACTGCCTCGATGAGCTGGACAAAGGCGCTGCGGCCGTCTTGCACCGGGTACATCCGGCGGCCGTAGCTGGTGACGATTTGGCCGAGGAGGGTGATCTCGCGGACCCCGCGTGAGGCCAGCTCCTGACACTCGGCCACGATGTCTTCCTTAGGGCGGCTCCGCTCCTCACCCCGGGTCGAGGGAACGATGCAAAAGGTGCAGTGCTGGTTGCACCCTTGCATGATGCTGACAAAAGCGGTGACCGGTCGGGAGTCGTTGCCGACGCCGTGGCCCAGGTGCTCGCGGATGGCCGACTCACTGCCGGGTTCATCGTCCGTGTCCACGACCTTGTCCCGTGAACCGGACAGCAGGGCATCGAGATATTCTCCGGTCCGGTGGGTTTTCTGGGTCCCGAGCACGAGGTCGACACCGGGCAGTTGGTCGATGAGTTCGCCACCCCGGCTTTGGGCCATGCAGCCCAAGAATCCGAAGACCTTCTTGTTCCCGCGCTTCCGGTCCGCGCCGATGACATTCTGCATCCGGCTCAGGGCCTTCTGTTCGGCCATGTCGCGGACGCTGCACGTGTTGAGCAGGACGACGTCGGCCTCGCTCTCGGAGGAAGCCAGGGAATAGCCGCGGGCCAAGAGTTGGACCGAGACAGCCTCGCTGTCCCGTTCGTTCATCTGGCAACCGTAGGTCTTGATGTAAACGCTGGGCATGGTTTCGAACGACGGTGGTGACGGTATCGCGGCACGCTGCTGGATGCCACGATCAAGCGCGCATTCCCGAAAGGGTGTGGAGTTCGGGGCTGATCCATCGTCGGAGATCGGGTTGGGATGATCCGGTCGGCCAGCTTGGAGGCGCTTCAGAGCACCGGAAAAGCTACTGTCGAGAGGATCGACCCGAGTGTGAACGAGAGGGGGCTGCCAGAAAACGACAAGGCCACAAACTGACGATCGCCAGAAGGTCCTGCAAACCGCTGCAAACCGCTGTTGGCCAATGGAATCGTTCCAGCATAGAGTCCCGTCAGATGGGAACCATTGGGGAGATGATCGAATTGCCCGGACTGAAAGTCACGGTGGACCGTTTGCTCTACCAGCGTCTCCGGGCTGACCAGTCCGACAAGCCGCACTCGTTCATCTACTTCATTTCGATCCACAACCACTCTCCGGTGCCGGTGACCATCCGTGGGCGCAAGTGGGTGGTGACCCACGAGGATGACACGGTGTTGGTGGTGGAGGGCGACGGGGTGGTCGGAGAGACTCCGGTGATCGCCCCGGGTGGCAAGTTCAGCTACAACAGTCGGCACATCATCGGAACGAATTCGGCAGTGGCCGAGGGTTCCTACCTTGGGGTCGACGACGCCGGGCGCCGCATCGTGGTGCGCATCCCCCGTTTTCGCATGGAAGTCCCGGGAGCCAGCGAGGCCTGAAGTCGGGTGCCGTTGAAGGCTTTGTTTCAGCCGGTGGATCGGGAGTTCAGGATCCAGTCGGCCACCTGAAGCCACCCGTCGACCACGACCCCGGGATTCAGGGAAGATCCCTCGGTGCGTTCCAGTTCGGCACCATATCCGGTGCGAACGAGGAAACTTCGTTTTACGCCCGCATTCCAGCCGGCCTCCAGGTCAATGCGCTTATCGCCGACCATGTAGCTGGCCGAGAGGTCGAGGTTGAATGCGTCGCGCGCGTCCCAGAGGAATTGAGGCGAGGGTTTGCGTCCGCGGCTCGGTTGATCCGGGGCTTCAAAAGCCGAGTAGAACTTGAGGAACTCGACCCCAGCGCGGGCCATTTCGGAGCGGATGTGAGCATGGACCCGGTCGACATCGGCCTCGGTGAAGTAGCCCCTTCCGACTCCCGATTGATTGGTGACCACGACCAGCGCGAAGCCCGCGTCGCTCAAACGCTTCAGAGCGGGGGCGGCTTCCGCGAAGAATTCAACCTCCTCGGGGCGGTGGAGGTAGTGCTTTTCGTGGATGAGCGTTCCGTCGCGATCGAGAAAAACAGCCGGTTTCCGGGAGTCAGTCGGCATCGTTGAAGGTGGCCAGGAGTTCGTCTGGGCTGACAGTGGCTGTGCCGCGTTTCCCCACCACCACGCCGGCGGCGTGGTTTGAGAACACGGTGGCTTCGATCGGAGTGGCTCCGGCCGCGATGGCCAGCGTGAAGGCGGCAATCACCGTGTCGCCGGCACCCGACACGTCGAACACCTCTCGCGCCACGGTGGGTACGTGGAAGGGCGGTTGGTCGCGACGGCAAAGCAGCATTCCCAGTTCGCCGAGGGTGATGAGCAGCAGCGCGGGCCGGAGTGTTTCCTGAAGTTTTTGGACGGCCTCTTGGAGGGGGCGGTCGGCCATGGGGTTGGCGGCTCGTACCGAGTCTTCGATCCCGGCCAGTTCGAACGCCTCCTTGCGGTTGGGCGTGATCAGGGACAGGCCGCGCAAGTTCAGCGAGTGCACCGGCTTGGGATCCACACTAATCCAGCATCCGGCCTGCTTGCAGCGTTCCCGGATGCCGTCCAGCAGTGCCTGGGTGACGACTCCTTTGCCGTAGTCGCCCACCACCACGCCGTCGAGTCGGGGTAGGGCGCGTTCGAGTTTTGTGAGCAGTGACTGGGTGGCGGCCGCGTCGATCTCACCCCGGGTTTCGCGGTCGAGGCGCACGATTTGCTGTTGCCCAGCGACGATGCGCATCTTGGTGGTGGTGCTTCGCCGTGCCGAGGTCACCAGACTGCGGCAGCCGATGCGTTCGGAGGCGAGCAGGTCTCGCAGTGTTTTGCCGGCCTCGTCCCGGCCAATCACTCCGGCCAACTCGGCGCTGCCGCCCAGTGCTGTGACGTTGCGGGCAACATTGGCCGCGCCGCCGGGCATGAGGTTCTCCCGGTCGAAATCAACGACGGGCACCGGCGCCTCGGGTGAAATCCGGCTCACGCGCCCCCAGACAAATTGGTCCAGCATCACGTCTCCGATGACCCACAGGCGGGCTCGAGAGGCCGAGGCCAAGAGTTCGCAAAGGCGCGACTTAGAGAGATCGCTCATGCGGCCGATTCTAGGAATGCCCGGAGCCGCGACCAACGATTCTTTTCGCGAGCGGGGCTCTTGGGATGGGTGCGGCAATCAGAGGTGGTAGGGGATGCGGATGTCGGGCCACTCGGATTTCAATTCCCGGGTGTTGCGGGATACTAGTAGGCAGCCTTGGGTCCGGGCCGTCGCATAGACGATCGCGTCGGGGATCTTCAGTCGCAATTCCTTGCGGATGACGATGGCCTCCTGGGCGATTTCAGCAGAAAGCTCGAGGATTTCGAACGAAGACAGAAGTCCCCGGATCGCGGCCTCTTCACGGGCATCTCTGGCGCCCACCATGAGTTCGATCACCGTGATAATGCTGATGAGTCGGACGCGGTATCGAGCCAGTTCGCCTCGGGCGGCTTCCGATCCGCCCAGATAATCGACGAGGATGTTGGTGTCGAAGACCGCTTTCATTCCCGTTCCCATTCGTCACGGAGAGACCTTTGGTACCGGACGCCGTCGGTCTTCTGGTCTTTCCAAAGACCGAAGGCCTCTTCGGCCGCCGGGATGGATTTGACCTTGAGGTATTCGGTGATCGCATCGCGGATCAAGGCCGCCCTGGAACGCTGTTCGAGGGCGCCGACCTGATCCAGGGAGTCGATGAGTTCATCGGGGACGTCGATGACGGTTCTCATGAATGACATCATATACTGACATCAGACATCAGCAAGGGTTTTGACATCTTCCGATCCCCCCTCCCTCCGAGAGAATCTCTCGGGCTTGCCTTTGAGATCGCCTCCGGTCTTTCGGAAGCGTTGGCGCTTCGGCGAAGATGGTTCATCCTGCACGCATGCGGTGGGATCAGTGGCTTTGGAACATCCGGTTGTACCGATCTCGGTCCTTGGCACAGACGGCCATCAAGGATGGGCGGGTATTGGTCGACGGCGTGGTGATTAAGCCGGCCCGGGACGCCAAGGCTGGCGAGACGGTTTCGGCCAAGACGGGGGACATCACTCGCGTCTACAAGGTGCTAGGGTTTCCTCCGAGGCGAATTTCCGCTCCCGAGGTGGCTGCGTTCGCCGAAGATCTGACACCGCCCGAGGCCCGGGAGGAAGCGCGCCAGAAGACATTGGAGCCCGGGTTCAGGGCCCGAGGGCTGGGAAGGCCGACCAAACGTGAACGCCGGCAAATCGACCGTTGGGACGATCCGATGTGAGCCTGAGTCGCGGCGGCGGTCACGACGTCGGCGACGTCTTCGGCGACGTCTTCGGCGTGCTGGGCAGACCTGAGGGATGGGGCCCGTTCTCGGCCGCTGCCTTGCGCCACAGGTCCAAGCGTTCGGAGATTTTGCGCTCATGCCCCTGAGTGCTGGGCTCGTAAAAACGACGGGCTGCCCCCAGGTAATCTTGCGCGACATGATGTCCGGGAAAATCGTGGGCGTACCGATAGCCTTCGCCGTGGCCGAGGGCCTTGGATCCGGCGTAGTGGCCGTCGCGCAAGTGGTTCGGCACTGCCAGCGTTCGCCCCGAACGAATGTCCTCGAGGGCCGCATCGATGGCTTTGACCACCGAGTTGCTTTTGTTGGCGGTGGCGATGTAGAGGGCGGCTTCGGCGATGGGAATGCGGGCCTCCGGCCAGCCGATGACTTCCGCGGCCTGACAGGCGGCGGTGGCCAGCACCAGGGCCATGGGGTCAGCCAGTCCGACATCTTCGGCGGCGTGGATCATGATCCGGCGGGCGATGAACCGCGGATCCTCGCCGGCATGGATCATCTTGGCCAACCAGTAGAGCGTGGCGTCGGGGTCGCTGCCGCGCATCGACTTGATGAAGGCGCTGATGGTGTCGTAATGGGCGTCGCCGTCTCCGTCGTAGACCACGGCCTTGCGCTGGATGCATTCCTCGGCCACGGATCGGTCGATGCGAATGACCCCATCACTGCCCGGAGGCGTGGTCATGGCGGCGATCTCGATCGAATTGAGAGCCTTGCGGGCGTCCCCATCGGAAACCCGGGCCAGATGAGCCAGGGCCTCGGGCTCGGCCGCGATACGGAGGTGTCCCAGACCGCGCTCGGCATCGCCCAGCGCCCGCCGGAGCAGCTCCAGCAGGTCTGCCTCGTCCAATGGCTTCAGCTCGAAGACTTGGGATCGGGACACCAGCGGGGAATTGATGAAGAAGAACGGGTTGTGGGTGGTCGCTCCGATGAGCTTCACCGCGCCGCTTTCCACGTCGGGGAGCAGCACATCTTGTTGGGCCCGGTTGAATCGGTGGATTTCGTCGATGAAGAGCAGGGTGGATTCGCCCGTGTTGCGCAGCCGGTGATTAGCCCCCTGCAAAACTCGTCGCATCTCGGCCAAATTGGATTCGACGGCATTGAGCTTCTCGAAGCGGGACTTCGAGCGAGCGGCGATGATTTGGGCCAGGGTGGTTTTGCCGGTTCCGGGTGGCCCGAAGAAGATGAGGGACTGGATGCGGTCGGCATCAATGGCGCGGCGGAGCAGGAGGCCTGGGGCCAGTAAATGGCGCTGTCCGGCGTATTCATCCAAGGTGCGCGGCCGCATCCGTGAGGCAAGGGGAGCCACGGACATGGATCGCTCGGCATCCACCGGAAGAGGCCTCAAGCCATCCGGGGTGGCCGGGTTCGGCACGCCGGCCGCGCCGCCCAATTCAAAGAGGTTCGACTGCGACACGGCCCAACAGTAGGGACAGGCTCCTCGAGGGGAAAGGCTCCACAGCAGGGACAGGCTGGGGCCGGTGGTCTGATTGGGACGGTGTCTCACCGTCCGTTCCCTGGGTTGGTGGGCGAAGAAGAGGCGTTAGGGACAGGCTCCTTCGGCGAAGGGGCTGTAGGGACAGGCTCCTTGGGATCAAGCGGTGCTATCGGAGAAGACTCCCTACATCCCTGGAACCGAATTGCCTGCACCGTGCAATGGGATGGCCCCGTGGCCGAGTTGAGCGACGGTCTTGGGTAGGGACCGATCTCCGAGCTGTCGGTCGCCAGACTGCGTCCGACACAGCAGGTGACTTGGGGTTGGCTCTTGGGTCAGGGAAAAAGAAAAACGCCGCTGGATCCATAGGAATCCTGCGGCGTTATGGATGAAGAGTGTCTTCGGATGCTGATGGTATCCGGATCAGACCAAGGCGA
>CAMCYJ010000111.1 GCA_945883815.1 Akkermansia muciniphila
CCCGTTCACTGGAGCCCCTGAAGCCTGTCCCTGCAAGGCGCCCTCCAAGTCGCTTGCAGCCTGTCCCCAAATCACCCGTGGCACGTACCGGACTCAGGCGGCAGCGGGACCGGGCCGTAGCGAGCATTGGAAGCGATCACCCATTGCCCTCGCGCGCAGCGCGAAAGCCCCTCCTCCCCCGAGCTTCCCTGCGAGCGCAGGACCGATCCCGCGGAGCCCCCCCAGCGAGCCTGTCCCCAAAGCCGCTCATGTCTCCAAAGCCGCTCTCGCGGAGCCCCCAACGCCCAGGTCCCCAAAAGAGCCTGTCTCCAAACCAAGAACGCTCCCACTCTTGCAGGAATGACCTCGCTCTCGGCAGGATTTGTCCCGTGATCGCCGCCTCGCTGTTGCCAGCCCCGAAACTGTCGCCCGTTCTCGATCCGGGATTCCGGCCCGCCGCACTCGCTCGCCGCGCTTTTGCCGCCGAGGCCAAGATCCCCGTGCTCATCGCCCTCGAACAGGCCGACGGCTCCGTCTTTCACCACCGCACCGCCGTCCTCGAAGATTCCCATCCCCAAGCCCAAGCCAACGGGTTCTTCATCGAACGCCTCTGCAAGACACTGCTGTGGGCCTACGGCGGCCGACGCCTCTGGATCGACGGCCCCGCCGACATCGCCGCCGGACTCCAGGCCCACTACCGCGACACCGCCGTCGGACGCTTCGACTCCGAAATCATTGGAGAGCGCATCTACGGCGGTCCCATCGAAGTCGTCCACACCACCAACCCGCCCCCGGCCAAAGCCACCTCGGCCCCGCTCGGACGCCACCTCGAAGGCTGCCGCATCGGCTTCGACCTCGGTGGCTCCGACCGCAAAGTCGCCGCCGTCCAAGACGGCAAAGTCGTCTTCAGCGAAGAAATCGTCTGGGACCCGTACTTCCAGTCCAATCCCCAGTATCACCTCGACGGCATCCAGGATTCGCTTCGCCGTGCCGCCGCCCACCTGCCCCGCGTCGATGCCATCGGAGGCAGCGCAGCGGGCGTCTATGTGAACAACCAAGTCAAAGTCGCCTCACTGTTCCGTGGCGTCTCCAAGGAAGACTTCGACACCCATGTCCGAGACCTCTTCCTCACCCTCCGCAAGCAGTGGAATGGCATCCCCTTCGACGTGGTGAATGACGGCGAAGTCACCGCGCTGGCCGCGTCCATGTCGCTCGGCGTCAACTCCGTGCTCGGCGTCTCCATGGGCACCAGCACAGCGGGAGGTCTGGTCACCGCCGAGGGCAATATTACCAGCTGGCTCAATGAACTGGCCTTCGCCCCGGTCGATTACCGACCTGACGGCCCGGCCGACGAATGGAGCGGCGACCGCGGCTGCGGAGTCCAATTCTTCAGCCAACAGGCCGTCGGACGCCTTATCCCGGCCGCAGGCCTCGACATCGCCTCCACGCTCCCGCTGCCCGAGCGCCTCGTGAAAGTTCAGGAACACATGGCCGCCGGCGATGAACGGGCCGCACGTCTCTACCAAACCATCGGCACGTGCTTCGGCTATGCGGTGGCCCATTGGTCCGACTTCTATGACCTGCGCCACGTTCTCATCCTCGGCCGCGTCACCAGCGGTGCGGGAGGTGAAGTGATCTTGCGCGAAGCCCAGTCGGTGCTGGCGGCTGAATTTCCGACCCTCGCCGCCCAGATCCGCTTCCACATGCCCGACGAAAAGGACAAACGCCACGGCCAGGCCATCGCCGCCGCCAGCCTGCCGGCCCTCGGATAATGCCGTTCATCCGCGTCCCATTCCACAGATCCGGAGCCCATTGCCATTGACCCCACGCGAGTCTCGTCCACCGTTTGCAGATGAACACCTGCGGGGGTACCCCTTTCGACTCGGCCTTTTCGGCTCAGGCGGAATGGAACCCTCCAAGCCCTTGGGACACCACTGTCTCGCGCCAGATAGCCTCACCCCAGACGGTCACACCCATAACCGACCCGTCGATCGTTGAGCAGCCCCATGACTTTTTGAACCTGCGTCCCCTCTCCGGAATCCCCGAATGAACGTCACGCTCTTCATCCCCTGCTTTGTCGATAGCTGCTTCCCGCAAGTCGGCATGCACATGGTCCGCATCCTGGAACGGCTGGGGCACCGGGTCACCTGCCCCGAGGCCGTTGCCTGCTGCGGCCAACCTGCCTTCAACTCCGGCTACTGGGACGAAGCCCGGATGGTCGCAGGCAAGACCCTCCATCACTTGCGCGATGCCGAAGCGGTGGTCATCGCCTCCGGATCTTGCGGGGCCATGCTCAAAGTCTTTTACCCCCAACTCTACGCCGGTCGCCCAGAAGAAGCGGCCGCACAGCGCCTTTCCGAACACACTTGGGAATTCTCCGACTTCCTGGTGAGCAAGCTCGGTGTCACCGACCTCGGCGCCCGCTTCCCGGCCAAGGTCACCTTCCACGACGGCTGCCACGGCCTGCGCGAATTGGGCATCAAATCGGGCCCGCGAAAACTCCTCGAAAAGGTGCGCGACCTCGAACTCGTCGAAATGAGCGATGCCGAAACTTGCTGCGGCTTCGGCGGCACGTTCGCGGCCAAGTTCCCGATGATTTCCACGGCCATGGGTGAGGTGAAGTGCGCCAGCGCCGCCGACACCGGGGCCGAGTACATGGTGTCCAACGACTCCAGCTGCCTCATGCACCTGCAAGGGCTGCTGAGCCGCCAAGGCAAGCCGCTGAAAACCCTCCACCTGGCCCAAATCCTCGACTCGCAATGAGCAACGCCGCCCAACAGTTCCTCGAGGCCGCCGGGACCATCACCCGCAACCTGCGCCACCGCGGCTTGATCCAGACCGCCCTGCGCAAGTACGAGGTGGCCCGGGATCGCAAGAAGTCAGCCTTCAACGACTGGTCATCGGCCCGACAATCGGCCGCCGAGACCAAGTGGGATGCCATCAACCACCTCGACACCTACCTCACCGAGTTCACCTCGAAGATCGAGGCCCGCGGCACCAAGGTGCACTGGTGCCCTACCGGCCCGGAGGCGCGCGATACGATTCGCGGCATCATCCGGGACGCAAAGGCCAAGTGCGTGGTGAAGTCCAAGGCCATGACGGCCGAGGAAATTCATCTCAACGAGGCTCTCGAGAAGGACGGCTTCGAAGTGGTGGAATCCGACTTGGGCGAGTTCATCGTCCAGCTTCGCAAGGAGCCGCCTTACCACATCGTCTTCCCGGCCATGCACCTGACCCGGGATGAAATCAGCGACCTCTTCGAACGCGAGCTGGGCAGCTCTCCCACCCGGGAACCCGAGGAGTTGACAATGATTGCTCGGCGCGCCCTGCGTCGGAAGTACATCCAGGCCGATGTGGGCATCACCGGCGCCAATTTTGCCATCGCCGAAACGGGCATGGTGTCCATCACCGAGAACGAAGGAAATGCCCGGCTCACGGCCGCATTGCCCCGGGTGATGATCACGCTGCTGGGCATCGAAAAGATCCTTCCCAAGCTCGAAGATCTCGCGCTCTTCCTGCCGCTCTTGGCCACGGCCGGCGCGGGCCAGACCGTCACCGGCTACAACACGCTTTATGGTGGGCCCCGCCAACCCGGCGAGTCCGACGGACCGGTCGAATGGCATGTGGTGCTGCTCGACAACCGGCGCACCGAGCTGCTGGCCGATCCCGAGCAGCGCGACGCTCTGCACTGCATCCGCTGTGGAGCGTGCCTGAATGTCTGCCCAATTTTCCGCAACGTGGGCGGTCATACCTATGGCACCACCTACAGCGGCCCGGTCGGCAGCGTCATCACACCCCACCTGCGGGGCCTGCAAGACTGGAAGCACCTCAGCAACGCCTCATCGCTGTGCGGAGCCTGCACCGAGGCCTGCCCGGTGAAGATCGACCTGCACCACCACTTGCTTCAGAATCGCCGCAACGCGATCGGTGAGACCCCGTCGTGGATCGAACGACTGGCTTGGCGGGCGCATGCCTTTGTGATCAACACGCCGGCCCTTTATCAGTTTGGCCAAGAAGTTGCGCGCATCGTGGAACCCTTGCGCCTGCGACTGCAGGGAACCCCATTGGATCCGGTGAGATCCTGGACCCGCACCCGGGATCTCCCGCCCGTGGCCCCCGAAAGCTTCAAGGAATGGTGGAGGAATCGCCGATGAACGCCCAAGAACGCATCCTGGCCCGCATCCGCGAGGCTCTCACCGTCCCCGCACCCAAGCCCGGATCGCACGGGCACGGCCACGACCATGGTCGTGTAGAGGCCCCTGCCCCGGTCTTCTCGTTCAAAGGCCGGCCGGTCCATGTGGCCCGCGCATGGTTGCCGCCGGGTGGTTCCACCCCCCAAGAGCATCTCACCCGATTCGCAGCAGCCTCGGCCGAATTGAAGACCGACTTCCGCTGTGTGGAGTCCGAAGCCGAGGCACATGCGCAGTTGCGACAAATCGCCGATACCGAAGGTTGGAAACGTGTGGCCACTCACCACTCGCCATTGACCGACGCGGCCTCCACCGCGCTGGCGCGTCCCACCTTGTTCACCGATGGCGGCTATGTGCCCGACGATCTGGAGGTTTGCGAAGTCGGCATCACGACCTGCGATGTGTTGGTTGCCCAGACCGGTTCGCTCGTGGTCAACAGCCGCACTTCGGGCGGTCGGGCCCTGAGCGTGTTGCCGCCGCACCACGTGGTTTTGGCCCGAAAGGATCAATTGGTCTGCGACCTGACGGAAGCCTTCCAACGGGTGGAGGAGATGCACGGCCAGAACTGGCCCTCGATGATCTCTCTGGTGACCGGCCCGAGCCGCACCGGCGATATTGAGCGGATTCTGGTCCTCGGGGCCCATGGCCCGAAGAAGCTCACGGTCTTGATCTGGTAGCTTTAGAGCCGGGCTCGAAATAGGGCTCTCAAGGCGGTCTTGGAGTGGGTTACAGTCTCTCCAGAAACAAGTCTCTCCAGACCGTCTCTCTGGACCGCAGCGTTCAGCGCGGCCCTTGGATTCCCAAGGGAATGGCAGCCTATCAACCCACATTACCCCTAACCCCGTTGGGGCACTCCGAATTCAAGCCAGAGAATATTCATTGAATCCCTTGGCCCCCTAAACACGAGTGGGTCAAAGGACTTCTACCAGCGCTTCTACCGGTTGACCGGTTTGGCGCCGAGGGTTGTCCGCACCAGAAGTTCCATAGCCAAGGGAGCCAGACTCGGCAGGTCGGCGATGTTGGTCATCACCCGTCGGTTGATGTTCAGGGCCGCCACCTTCTCCGACAGGGGATCTTTGACGTCCACGAAGCGGACCCGACCCAGGGTCAATTCCAGCCGGTCAATACCGCGAAAGGTCGCATTGCCGACCCGCTGGGCCCGATCGAGATCGACGCGGTTGGTGAGTTCGCCAATACGATTGGTGTAGGCGACGACGAGTTCCGAATAGCCCTGCATCCGTTGGAACATGTTCGTCTGCCCGCCGGCGAAGCCGTCCATCAAGGTCAGTTCATTGAGCCGAATGCGCACCAACCGGAGTTTCAACTCCTGGCGATTCAAGGCCTCCCGATCGTACTCCACGCGCAACTCGGGCATGTCGAGCAACTGAACTCCCCCGAACTGGGACTGCCCATAGACCTTCAAGTCACGCACTTCGAGGAAGGGGCGAAGCAGTCCAATATTCAGGCTGCCGATCTCCACCTCGGCCACTCCACTGGCGTTGATCCGGGATTGGATGGTTCGCTTGACGATCCAATCGAAACTCAGCAGACCCACCAACAGCAAGGTGAGCAATACGGCCAACCCTCCCAGGACGATCTTCAGTCCGATCCGAAGCCATCGAGGCATCCGCGATGCAGTGGGGGTGCTAGGACTCTCCTGGCCCTCCTTCACAAGACCACATCCTCCGGGCGCACCTCCAGGCACTCGTCCTGATCTTCCCAAATCACGGCCGGGTAGAGCTCGAGCAGCGGCGGCATCAATTCGGTGGCTGCCTCGATCAGGAGCTTCTCGGCATCCTGCGCGGCATCTTCGAACGCGGCGTCGTAGTCCTTGGATTTGCGCCGTTGTTTGTCGTCCCAATGGGCCACCTGATGGGCCTCCTCATATTGCTGGGCCCAGCGCTCGAACCGGAGTCGGAGTGCGTCGGGAACCTCCTCGAACGGCACGCAAGTCTCGCCGCAATGGTGGCAGCGCAATCCATTGGCGATCACATCCCGGGTGAAGAGCGGCAGGAGCGGAGCCCGGCAACACGTCGACTCGATGTAGCCGGCAGGAATACTGACCAGACGCTTGAGCCAGATTTGACGATCATGGGCGAGTTGGGAACCCAGTCGGTAAGCTCCCACCAGAGGGTGGGACAACCGCCACACCTGACCATGGAGTTGGCCCAGTGTTTGAGAGCACCAGCGGGCCAGCGTCAAGTCATCGAATTGACGGAAGGTCCGTGCGTACTCCTTCCAGAGCCGATCCAACGGGGAATCTTCCTGCGATTCGGACATAAGTCACAAAGAGGTAGCGGATTGCCGGACAGAATCCAAGAACGCTCGACAGAAGCAGCGTGTCGGATTCGCACACGATGGCGCCGTGGAGTGTGTCCAAGCGATAGTCACCTCCCCGAAGCAACAAGACCATGCTACCAAATGTCGCCCGAACCGCCTCCCAGGTAGGGAACGCGCTCCGAGCGGTCCTGACCCGAACAGCCTCCGGGGTAGGGACCGATCTCCGAGCGGTCCGGCACCGCAGACATGGCGCTGTCGGAGACATCGCCCTACCCCCAGAGCTTGCCGGACCCAGGCCAGCCCGTAGCAAGCCCCTCGTCCCTGACCCGAACAGCCTCCCAGGTAGGGACCGCGCTCCCAGCGCTCCTGACTCGAACAGCCTCCCAGGTAGGGACCGATCTCCGAGCGGTCCGGCACCGCAGACATGGCGCTTCCAAAGAAATCGCCCTACCCACGAAGCTGCCCTGAGAATGCCATCTCGGGTCTCCCAACTGAATCGATCCAGCTCAGAGACCTCTGGCCTTGTGGCTGAGGGTGATTGTAACGTCACTCCGACACCCAATCCGGCTTTCCTTCGGACAGCGGCCGGCTGCGCTGCCAGACACAGTTCTGCTCTTGGTCCTAAACATGGTTTTCCAACGCTCCATTCCATGGCTTCGATTTGTCCTGGGAGGCCTCCTGGCTCTCGGAGGAGTTATTGTTGGGCCCATCTGCGTGCTGGCGGGCGATTATGAAGCCGCGCTGAAACCGTTGCTGCGGGAACGGTGCTTCTCCTGCCATGGAGCCCTGCAGCAAAAGGCCGGCCTTCGCCTGGACACCGTGGCTGGAATGCTCCGGGGCGGGAAGCACGGGCCGGCGTTGGTGAGCGGGAAGGCAGAGCTATCGGCGCTGGTCCAACGGGTGTCGAGCTCAGATACCGACGAGCGCATGCCGCCCGAGCACGAGGGGCAACCTTTCAGCGAGGCTCAGGTAGCGTTGTTGAAGCAATGGGTCTCGGAGGGCGCAAGCGCTCCCGCAGGCGAACTCCCGGAGCCAGACCCGCGCGACCACTGGGCCTTCCGGCCCCGTCAACGACCGAGCGTGCCCGCGGTGAAGCAGGCCGACCGGGTGCGGAACCCCATCGACGCCTTCTTGGCGAAGGGACTTGAAGCAGCCGGGCTAGCCCCGCGACCCGAAGCTCCGCGCCGCCTCCAGATTCGTCGCCTGTACCTCGACCTGATCGGGTTGCCGCCCACCGAGGCCGAGATGCAGCAGGCCCTGGCCGATGGGTCCGACGAGGGCTACCGGCGCACCGTGGACCGCTTGCTCGACGACCCGCGCCACGGAGAACGCTGGGCCCGGCACTGGATGGACGTGTGGCGCTACAGCGACCCGTGGGGCCTGGGCGATCAGCACCGAAACAGCGCCAAGCATCTATGGCACTGGCGCGACTGGATCGTCGAATCGCTCAATGCCGACCTGCCGTATGACGAGATGATCCGCCTCATGCTCGCCGCCGACGAATCCCATCCCGACGACCTCCAGCAGCTACGAGCCACCGGTTTCCTGGGGCGGAACTACTTCCTCTTCAACCGCAACCAGTGGCTCGACGAGACCGTGGAGCATGTCGGCAAGGCGTTCCTGGGGCTGACGCTCAATTGCGCCAAATGCCACGACCACAAGTACGATCCCCTGCCCCAGACCGACTACTACCGGATGCGGGCCTTCTTCGAACCCTATCAGGTGCGGATGGACTTGGTGCCCGGCGAGGCCGACATGGCCCGCGATGCCATCCCGAGGGCCTACGATCGCGATCCCGAAACACCGACCTACCGCTTCGTCCGAGGTCAGGAAACCCAACCGGACCGCTCGCGCGTGATGACGCCGGGCGTGCCCTCGCTGCTGGGCGTGGCGTTGCCGGACATCCGTCGCGTCGAATTGCCACCGACCGCTTGGCAACCCGAGCGGCGGCCGTGGGTACTCGAGACTCAAGTGGGTGGGGCCCGCAAGGAACTCCAAACGGTTCGCTCCGAAGTGGCCCGGGCTTCGACAAACGCCGCCGCAACAGCGATCGCCGCCGCGAAGGTCGCCGTGGCCGCGGCGCGGTTGGAGAGCGTCGTCCGACGCGCCGAGGCCCAGCGCGCCTCGTGGAATGACGGCCCGGCTTCGGCCACCACTGCCGAAATAACCGACGTTGCCCGACGCGCCGCCGTGACGGCCGAGCGCCGCGAGAAGCTCGCCCGCCATCGACTCACCCTGGCCGAAACCCAGCAAAAGCTGGCCACCGCCGAGGTTGGCAAAAAAGACGCCCTAGCGAAGGAGGTGGCGACGCAAACCGAGCGACTCGCCGCCCTCGAGAAGGAAGCCGCGCAGGAGCCGGCGCCCTCGGAAACTTTCTCAGTCCTGTCCGGGGCGGCGTGGGTCCCTACCCGATTCCTCGACTCAACCAAAGACGACCCCGCAGTGCCGGCCGCGCCTCACAGCACCGGACGCCGGACCGCACTGTCCCGCTGGATCACCGACCCAGCTAATCCCCTGACTGCACGAGTGGCGGTGAATCAGGTGTGGAACCGGCATTTCGGCGCGGCCCTGGCCCCGGCGCTTTTTGATTTCGGTCGCAAGGGCGGCACGCCTGAACACACCGACCTGATCGACTGGCTGGCCTGCGAACTCGTGGACACTCGCTGGAGCCTCAAGCACCTCCACCGGCTCATCGTCACCTCGGCCGCCTACCGCATGGACTCCACGCTGGCCGGCGCCGGCGCGGAACTCGCCCGCGATCCCGACAACCGACTGGGGTGGCGACGCTCGCCCATCCGCCTTGAATCGCAGGTCATTCGGGATGCACTGCTGGCCCACGCGGGACGCCTCGATACGACACGAGGCGGGCCTACGGTCGGTTCGTCGGATCAGGCGCAATCCCGCCGGCGCAGCCTGTACTTCCACCACTCCAACAACG
This sequence comes from Akkermansia muciniphila, assembly GCA_945883815.1. Taxonomy (GTDB): domain Bacteria; phylum Verrucomicrobiota; class Verrucomicrobiia; order Limisphaerales; family UBA9464; genus SXXZ01. Next base: position 9,388 of record CAMCYJ010000111.1, read on the forward strand.
ACCGAAACCTCTTCCTCACCACCTTCGACGAGGCCTTGGTCAAGGAGTGCTACCGGCGCGAGACCAGCATCGTGCCCCAGCAGGCGCTGGCCCTGCTCAATGGCCGACTGGTCGGCGACTGTGCCCCGGACATCGCGCGAAACCTGACAGCCTCGGCCCCGGCCCCGGGCGATGAAGCCTTCGTGCGCCACGCCTTCGAGCAGCTCTTGGGCTTCGAGCCCAGCCCCGCTGAACTCCAGGCGGCCCTCGAGGCGCTGCGTGGGCCCTTCGCCAGATCTGCCGGAGAGGCGGGTGGCAAGGCGGGTCCGGCAACGGGCACATCGGCCGCAGAGGCTCAGAAAGCCCAGGCGCAGCAGGACGCCCCAATGCCAGCCCGAGCCCGACTCGTCTGGTCGCTGGTCAACCATGGTGATTTTGTGACGCTCCGATGAACCCCAGGCCGTCCACCCCATCCATCCCGTCCATGACTTCCGCTCCGTCGGTCGGGGCCTTGCACCCACTGTCCCCTGCCGATGGGCAGACGCCGCTTCGCCCCCGACGGGCCTTCCTCGCCGACCTGGGCATGGGGTTCACCGGCCTGGCCCTCGGCACGCTCCTCCAGCGAGAAGCCGGAGCGGCCAGCTCGGCCCTGTGGACGCCCCCCGACGGCCGCCCACACTTCACGCCGAAGGCCAAAAACGTGATCTGGCTCTTCATGAACGGCGGGGTCAGCCACATGGAGAGCTTCGACCCGAAGCCCATGCTCACGAAGTACGCGGGCAAGACCATCGCCGAGACTCCATTCGCCTCGGTGCAAGATCCGAAGAAGCTGGCCCTCGAACGCCTGGTGGTGCCCGACGCCAACGGCAACCAGCGCAACACGCTCTTTCCGCTCCAGGTGGGCTTCCGCAAGCACGGGCAGAGCGGCATGGAAATCAGTGACTGGTTTCCCCACATCGCCGCGCATGCCGACCGCTTGGCGCTCGTGCGCTCGCTGTGGACCACCGACAGCAACCACGGCGCGCAAACGCAGTTCCACTCCGGCCGCCACCAGAACGACGGCGACTTCCCCAACCTCGGCGCCTGGGTGCATTACGGGCTGGGATCGCTCAACGAGAACCTCCCGCAGTTCGTGTCGATGGGCACGCGGGAGTACTGGAACCAGCGCGACGGCCACTACCTTGGGCCCGCCCACGACGCCGTGCCGCTGCGGATCGATCCAGACCGCCCCCTCGACTACGCCCGGGCCGAGCACGCCTTGGTCGGAGCAGGCCAACGCGGCGGCATCGACCTCATCCGCCGGCTCAACGAACTGCGGGGCATCGAGTACCCGGACGATCCGGCCATCGCCGCGCGGATTGCCTCGTACGAACTGGCCTACCGCATGCAATCGTCGGTGCCGGAGGTGGTCGACTTCTCCAAGGAAACGGCCGAAACGCAGGCCCTCTACGGGTTGGACCAGCCGCATAGCCGCGAGTTCGGCCGCCAACTGCTCGCCGCGCGCCGGATGGTCGAGCGGGGCGTGCGGTTCATCCAAATTCAGCATGGCGGCGGCGGCGCCGGAGCCTGGGACGCGCATTCGGGCCTCAAGGCCAACCACGAGGGACTGGCGCGAGCCGTGGACCAACCCATCGGCGGCCTGCTCACCGACTTGCATCGACGGGGCCTGCTCGACGAGACGCTGGTGGTCTTCGCCACCGAGTTCGGCCGCACCCCCGGCACGCAGGGCTCCGACGGCCGCGACCACCACATCTTCGGCTTCAGCGTCTGGATGGCCGGCGGCGGATTGCGACAAGGCATCGTGCATGGGGCCACCGACGAGATCGGCTTCCACGCCACCGAGAACCGCCACTACGTCACCGACATCCACGCCACGATCTTGCACCAACTCGGCCTCGACTCCCGCCGCCTCGAAATCCCCGGCCGCAAGCGCCTCGACATCGACCACGGCCAACCCATCCGCGAACTCATCGGGTGAGGGCCGCCGGAACAGCCTCTAAACGCCATCCCATGAAAACGATTCCCTATCGGTGCGACGAATCCCGGCACAAGGCTCTGCTCAGCGTGGCGCGAAACTCCGGGACGAGTGTCCAACGACTCTTCGACAACTTCGTGACCCATGTCCTCGCCGAACGTCAGGCCGAAGCCCGCTTCGTCGCGCGCCAGCAACGCGGCAACCCGGCCCGCGGCCGCAAACTGCTCGCGGAGATCCGGCAACGCCTCTCCCAGAGATCCGATTAACTGCAGGTCGACGGATGGATCGGAGGTACGCCCCCTTTATGGTGGGTGACTCGAAATAATGCCGTGTCCGGACTGGATAGCGCTCGCCCAAGAGATGAGGCGAAAGTCGAAGCGGTTGGTCGAGCTCCCAACAACCTGGCGCACCGTGCCCCCTCACTACCTCCCTTTTCTGGGCTCGATCCGGAATTTGGAAACCCTCCCATGGCACCTCGGCAAATTTAGTTGGCAGTCGATGGCCCCTTTTGGATCGAGATTCCGCGTGAATGACGTGGGTCTCGCGGACGACTGGCGGGACTCATCGCAGAGCGTCAAAAACGCAAACATCGATCACCACAACATTATGAGCACGCTAGCCAACACCACCTGGAACCTCGAGCAGGACGAAATGCCGTCGAACATCACGATCACACTGAAGTTCGGCCCCAATCAGGCTCCGCCC
>CAMCYJ010000112.1 GCA_945883815.1 Akkermansia muciniphila
ACAAATCGACAACGAGAAGGCGCTCGCCCAAGCTCTGGACGGCGTGGATATCATCGTAGCGGGAGGATCCGGCACGATCTACGTGAACGACCCCTCCAACCTTCTTCCCGGGGATAAATCCGCTGGCCGTTATCCCTACCTCACGACCGACAAGATGGGCCGTCGTGTCGCGGTCGTCAGCACCGAGGGCCAGTACCAATACCTCGGACAGTTGGTCGTCGACTTCGATAGCAACGGCGACGTCACCGGCGTCGCCGGAGATTCCTTACCCGCGACCGAGGCCAAGGTCACCGCTGTTTGGGGCTCGGCGAATCCCTTCGCCTCAGGCACCCGCGGAGCCGCGGTGAAGTCTCTCACGGAAGCGGTGGGAGCCGTAATCAATTCCAAGGATGGTCTGGTCTTCGGCCGCACCTCGGTCTACCTCGAAGGCCGTCGTACGACCGTCCGACAGCAGGAGTCCAACTTCGGCGACCTCTCCGCCGACGCCAACCTCTGGTACGCCCGCCAGTACGATCCCTCGGTGGCTGTCTCCATCAAGAACGGCGGTGGCATCCGCAATTCCATCGGGTCCACCGGCCCCGGCGGTGAGCTCCTCCCCACCCGCGCCAACCCCTCCGCCGGTAAGATCGCCGGCGACATCAGCCGCCTCGACATCGAGGACTCGCTGAAATTCAACAACGCCCTGACGGTGGTCACGGTGAAGGCTGCGCAGTTGAAGATGCTGCTAGAGCACGGGATCGCGGCGAGCACCGGTACGGGTGCCGACAAAGCCACGCCGGGACAGTTTCCGCAACTCGGAGGTCTGGTCGTGGTGGCCGACCTGGCAGGCACCGCACAACGCATCACCAGCCTCAGCAATGTGGTCACCGGAGTCACCCCTGGGACCCGGATCCGATATGCCGCGCTGCTCGATGGTTCGGGTAAGCCGACCGAGGTGCTGGTGGCCGACGGCGAGGTGTTGGATCCCGAGCGTTCTGTTCGGATCGTAACGCTGAACTTCCTGGTCAACCCCGGGAGCACGGGTTCCGACTTCGGTGGCGACAACTACCCGTTCCCCTACTTCCTCCGCCTCAACGGGGTTGCCGCCTATGATCGCCGCGACCTCAACTCCGCCACGCTGAGCCCGTCACTGCCGTCGACCTTTCCCGCCAAGGCCTCCTTCGCCGCGGCAGGAACCGAGCAGGACGCATTCGCGGAATACCTGAAGGCCTTCCACACCAGCACTCCTTTCGCGGTGGCCGACACCACGTCCGATTTGGATCGGCGCATCGTACAAGGCTCCGAGGACTCCGACGGCGACGGCTTGTCCAACGCGGATGAGGTCTCCCTGTTGACACTCGGCCTCGATCCGGACCGTGCCGCCTCCCGCTCCCAGGCCAACGCCCTCCTTCGGCTGCGGCGCCTCGGACAGGCCGAGGTCGTCGGTTCGCCCGCAACGTTCAACTTGTTCACTCCAGCTCAGATCGCCGAGAACCGCCTTGCGGGACGGCGGGAAGTCATCGGCGATCCCACTGCCTACGGGCTCTTCAGCGCGCCTCGCGCGGACCTGCGCCTCGATGGACTCGTTCTGCCGATCTCGACCAATGCACCCGTGAACTTCCGGTTGCAGTCCTCCGACGACCTGAAGCGCTGGGTGGACACGGTCGTGGTCACCAACGTGCCCGTGGACCTCACCGTGCCGACCCGGTTCTTCCGCTTCCGAGCGGAGTGACCCGGCCAGTGGCCAATCGATCGATCCACCTCAACCGCCCCGTCGGACCCAGTGTCTGCCGGGGCGGTCTGCTTTGACTGGGCATCTTGAAAGCCCAAGATCGCTTTGCACTGCAGGACGCCCTCGGACATCCGCTGGAACACTCAGCTCTCTGGCCACTCCATCAATTCCCGGTCACTCATTCGGTGGGCGCTCGGCATCCAGTTCGCCTCGCTCGACAGAGCACTCAGCGCGACATCCTGGGTTCGGCCGGAACGATTCAGTTGGGAGGAAAGGGATGGCGCTGCGAACTCTTTCGCAAGACGAGGCGAGAGCGAGGCGCGGACCGATTCCAACAACACCGGGGCGCCTGCCACTCAGGCCGACAACCGCTTGGCCAGGCGCTCGATCTCCTGATCCCCTTGGGCGCCCTTCCAGCGGAGCTCGCCCATCCACCAGTGGCGCACGTAGCCGCGTCGATCGATGACGTACACCGTGGGCCACATCGTGGTTCCCCAGGCCTCCCAGTTGGCACTCTTCAGATCCACCAATACCGGGAACTCGAACCCGGCTTTCTTGGCTGCGGCCACCACCTTTCCGGCATCGCGCTCGGCGTCGGTCTCGGGAGTCTGCACCCCGACCACCTCGATGCCCTGGTCGCGCAAGGTCTGATGCCAGCGCTGGTAGACGTCGAAGTTGGCGTGACAGTTGTGGCACTGGAAGGCGTAGAAGTGCAGCAACACCACCTTTCCACGGAGATCCACCAATCGGGCCTTGCGGCCACCGTCGACCCAGACACCCGAATCGACCAACTCCGGGGCCATCGGCAGCACGCGCTCGAAGGCTGGCGTGTCGCGCACCGCGCCCAAGCACTCGAGCCATCGCGACTGCTGGCCGGCGCTCAGCAGCTTTTTGGATACCTCGGACTCGCCCTGTCGGATACGTGCCATCGCGGCCTGCCTCTGGGCCCGACCCGCATTGCCGACCGATCGCACCTGACTCAACGCCCGGTCGGACCGCTCAAACAGCGCATCGAACTTGGAGCTCTGCTCGGCCGTAATCGCGAGGTGATCGACCACCTCGGCCCTAAGAAAGGCGCGAGCCCCCTGCCCTTGGAGTTCCAATTGGCGCAAACGATTGGCGGCCACGCCGCCCCATCGTCGCCGCACCTCGCCCACCACCGCCGTCTCGGCCCGAGCGATCGCCTCGCGTTGTTCCTTCTCGGGCAGATTTCGCCAAAGCATCCAACCCGAGGCCGCCTTGCGGAGCGCCTCATCGAACCCGACCTCGGTCTCGGCCTGGATGCCCAACTCCCGCTGCCCCTCCTCGGAATGGGCGATCGCCAGGAGGGTCTGCGGCACGCGCGTGAGCGTGGCGGGCAACTCGCGATGGCGCAGACCTCCGCCCGCCGCGGCCACAACCGGTTCGTCGCCGGCACGGGCCGCCCAAGACGCCAACGACAATCCACCCACCGCCATCCAACCCAAGTGCCGCCGCAGCACCGCATCCCCACGTGGCGGCGCGCTGTAAGGCCAAGAGCCGCAAGAGGGTGAAGACTTCAAGGCTTGATCCATGACGCAATAAAGGTGTCCTGAAAGATCCGGGCAACTCCAAATGAAAACTCATGACATGGCCGGGTCCCCCGAGCCGGCGTCCTCACTGGGGTGATTGGCGGTGAATGGCGTTTGGCAGAAATCGCTTTCCCAGAGATCCTTCCAACACTCCGTATGAACCGCTTCTTCCTGACCGGCTCCCTGTTGCTCGCCAGCCTTGTCGCAGGCAATCCCCGCTTGGCCGCCGACGAATCCCGACTGCTCGCGCCGGGCGCCCGCGTCGAGAAGCTCGCCGGTGGGTACGAGTTCACCGAAGGCCCGGCCGCCAATGCGCGCGGCGACATCTTCTTCACCGACCAACCCAACGACCGCATCGTGCGCTGGGATGCCCAGAGCGGCACCTTCTCCGATTGGCTGAAACCCTGCGGGCGGGCCAATGGCACGTACTTCGATGCCAAGGGCCATTTGCTCACCTGCTCCGACGAATTGAACCAACTGTGGTCGATTTCGCCCGACAAGACCGTGACCGTGCTGGTGAAGGACTTCGGTGGCCGGCTGCTCAATGGACCCAATGACCTGTGGATCCGGCCCGATGGTGCGCTCTACTTCACCGACCCGCGCTACCCGCGCCCCTACTGGAAGCGCGACCCCAAGAGCCAGCAAGCGGGCGAACACGTTTATTTCCTCGATGCCAAGCGCACTGGCGCGCCGAAACCGGTGGCCACCGACCTCAAGCAACCCAATGGAATCATCGGCACACCCGATGGCAAAACGCTCTACGTGGCCGACATCGGCGCGGGCAAGACCTACGCCTACGACGTGCAACTGGGCGGCGAACTCGCGGGCAAACGCCTCTTCTGCAACCTCGGCTCCGATGGCATGACGCTCGACGCCGAAGGCAATGTGTACCTCACCGGCAAGGGGGTGACCGTGTTCGACAAGGCCGGCCAGCAGATTGAACACCTGGATATCCCGGAGGGTTGGACCGCCAACGTCACGTTCGGCGGCACAAACAACGACTTGCTCTTCATCACTGCCAGCAAGTCGGTCTATGGCGCCCGGCTCCGAGTGAAGGGTGCAGCCCGGGTGGTGCAGAAGTAACCAACTCGCCGCGGGGAGGCTTGCGAGTCCGGCGGCGATTCGTGCGATGATTGGAGTCATTCGACGCCCCAGGATTGACGCCAGCACCAACCCGCGGAAGCGTGGCAAACTGGAATGGATTCGATCGAACAAACCACGGACGTGCTGGTCATCGGTGCGGGAATGGCCGGGCTGATCGCCGCAGCCGAATTGCAGCGGTCTGGTCGCAGCGTGAGGGTGCTCGACAAGGGTCGCGGCGTGGGCGGGCGCTTGGCCAGCCGAAGGATCGAGGGGGCGACCTTCGACCATGGCGCTCCAGGCTTCACGGCAATCCACCCTTGGTTTGCTACCGAGGTGGTCCAAGCCCGCCTGAACGGCACCGTGACCCCCTGGACAACGGGCTCCACCGCGAGCCTCTCCGATCTGCGCGCTTTGCGCGGTACGCCCTCAATGTCAGCCGTGCCCAAGCAATTGTCTCGAGGTCTGGACCTTCAGTTGGAAACCACGGTCACCGATTTGCGTGTCCATGCAGATCGGTGGCTCGCGACCACTGCCTCGGGACACACATTCGCCAGCAAATCTGTGGTGCTGACTGCTCCGGTACCTCAAGCCTTGGCACTGCTCAACGCCGGCGGAATCGGGCTGTCTCTCGAATTGCGGTCCCGTCTCGATGCCATCGAGTACGAGCGGTGCCTCACGGTGATGGCGGTGCTGGAGGGTCCCTCGCGCATCCCGTCTCCAGGCGGCGTCATTCTGAGCGACGGCCCCATCGCCTCGGTCTCCGACAACCAGGCGAAGGGGATTTCCACCCAACCCGCCGTCACTTTACATGCCACGCCTGCCTTCAGCTTGGAACATTGGGACCACGACCGACTTGAAAGCGGACGGATCTTGCTCGCAGCGGCCGCAGACTGGCTTGGCGCAGGAATCCGAACCTTTCAAGTCCACGGTTGGCGCTACTGCCAGCCCAGGAATCGCGACACAGAACCGTGCGTGCTGGTGAGCCCAGTGCCTCCCCTGGCGCTGGCCGGTGATGCCTTCGGAGGAGGCGGTGTCGAAGGGGCCGCGCTTTCCGGCCGGGCTGCGGCCCAAGCCATCCTGGCGCTAGAGGCGGGTTCGCAACGGGCTTGAGTCCGTCCGACTTGATCGTCACGCCGACGGCGGAAACACCCAAAGCGAGGGCCGCCCGACATTGCAGTGAACGGCACGGCCGAGCAGCGTAAAGGAAGCCCAAGAATAGTAGAGATTGCTCCGGGCGAGGTTGCCGGCGACGAACCCCAGGTGTGGATGGGCGAGCCGTTCCAGTCGCATTTGCGCCGACGGGATTGGATAGAAGATGTTCTGGATGGCGGCCCGGGGGCTGCCGTCTTCGCCGGTGAATTGCGGGAAGAGGCGAATCCAGCTGCGAGGGTCGGCGCCGGCATCGGCCGCGGCCCGGTCGGCTGCAAAGACCGCGCTGCGGCTCAAGCTGGGCATCACGAGCAAACTCAAGAAAGTCCAAAGGGTCATCCAGCACGCATGTCCCAGCAGAGCGAGGCCCGGTGGCCTATCGGTAAAATTGAAGACTACCGTGCCAAGGAATGATCCCAGCAGGTTCCAGAACAGAACCAACAGGAATGCTCGGCCCGGCAGACCCTCGGCGATTTGCCATCGGCGGCGGTGCAGTTCAGCGGCCCGTTCCGCCGTCGGCACTGCTTCCAACCATCGCACGGGAAGCAGGCTTTTTGCGCGGAGACCAAAGCCCAGGATGCCACCGGTGAATGCGGGGTCTTCAACCGGAGTGGTCAGGAGGGTTTCCCCGCCTTCGAGGGTCACCTCTCGGATCGATGCCCCGGAGATCATCCGGTGCAAACGGCCTCGTCCGAGTGCCAACGCCACCGTCGCAAGGGCCAACCCGGCACAGAAGCCGCCGGTCCACTGCAAACTCATTATCCCCACGAGGCCGACTCCGGACATCACCAACCAGTGGACCAGGATGCCCCGAACCCAGCGGCGCAAAAATTTCCACGGCTGCGGATGCCGGGTTGGAATCAGGACAAAGCCGCCGACAAAATCAAACACCGCTTGGGCCGATACGATCGCCAGCACGATTGCCGCAACGAGCCACAGCGGGAGATTGCCGGATCGACCGTCCGGGTTGCCCACCAACCACCCGAGGCCAGCGACCGCGATCAGCACCCAGAATCCCACATTGGTGATACCCAAACTCAAGCGACGGCGAGCCAAGGCGGATTGCTCCGAAGTCATCAGCGTGCCCCCTCCACCCATACCTCATGGAAGGGGTTGGGGTCCGCAGGCAGCAAAACCGACGGATCGAGCTTCCGGGCTGGGATCCAGCGAGATTCACCACCCGCCCTGTCAAAGGCCTTCATGATATCAACTTCCCTCAGGTGCGATGAAGTGCAACCGCAGAGCCTATCCGACAAGCACCCAACCACCCCGAAGCATCGGGAATTGGGCATCCATAGAAACAATTCGCCTCGGGATCCTTCGCCGAGCTACGCAAAAGGGAAACAACTCCATTCAGACAGGCTCTCAGGGGTAGGACCGTTTTTGTCACAGGGGGCTGATACTTTGAGGACATGAACTTTGGAATGCAGAGGTGTTCGTTGCCAACTATGGCCTCTTCCCCGAGGCAACGGGTGAGAACGGGCCTTCGCCTGAAAGGCCGCTGCTGCTGCGCACTGTCGCTGGCTGAGCTTCAGGATGGGGGGCTCGTGATCGGGTTGCTTTGTAGTCCACACCGCCGAATCCTTCGTTCCCGCTGACTGCTCGCGCCCATGCTCCACCTCGCTGAAACCCATCCGACCCTGCTGGACGAAATCGCCCGGCAACTGGCCTGCATCCGCGAGGTCCGGGCTCGGCATTGGTTGATCTTCCCCCGGAAAGGACTGCGGGAGGCAACGCTCCACCGTTGGGCGCAGGTTTCGGGCATCGCCAGCCATTCTCAAGAGGTCGAACTGAAGGAGCTCATCGAACAGGCTTCCGGAGGAGGCGGCGCCCGATTCGATGTGGAGCGCCTTCGCTGGACCATTGCTGCAGCCTTGCCCAGTCTGCAGGACAGGCCCGAGTTCCCCCTGCCCCGCGAGGCGTCGCTAAACCCGCTCGACGCCACAGTGCTGGCCTCGGCCACTCAGTTGGCCCGGGTCGTTCATGAAACACTGCTCTGCCGCACCGGCGACCGGATCTGGCCCGAGGGTTCTTTCCTGTCGGCGCTGGTGGCCGCGACCCCGGTGGCCGAGCTGCTCAAGACCCATCCCGGGCTGCAAACCGAAGCCGAATTCGCCGCCTCGACCCGAGCCTGGATGGAATCCTGGCGATCCAAGGGAGGGCTTCCACACCTCTGGATCCTGCTGGATGCCGGACTGCCAGCCGGGCTGTTCTTACGCCTGCAGCAACTGCTTCAGTGCCTGAACGCCGAAGCACCCGAACACATCCATTTGTTCGCCATGGCGCCCAGCCGGGATTACTGGGCCGACCTCCCCATCAAGTCCAAAGCCAAGGGCCGGGCCAAATCACAAATCCCCGTCGGCACGGCCGACCAAGACTCTTGCGAGCCGGCTCCGGGCGGATTGCTCTGGGCCTTCGGGCGCGCTTCCCAAGATCTCCAACGTCAATTGGCCGACACCCTCATGGCCGTGGGCGACGGCGGTGCCGACTTCGATAGCGCCGAGCCTCCCGATTCTCTGCTGGGACGCCTCCAAACGTCCTGCCGATCCGCTGCCCACTTGCCTCCGGAGGCGCTGCGCCCACTGGCACACGACGACGCCTCCCTGACCGTTCACGCCACCCACACGCTCCTTCGGGAATTGGAGGTCTGCCGGGATCGGATCCTCCAGGCCTTCCAGGAATTGGAGGGCCTTCGACACGAAGAAATCCTCGTCCTCTTGGCCAATCCTCGGGAACAAGCCCCGCTCATCGAAGCGGCCTTGGGCGGAGGGTCCGAGGCACGCCTTCCGTTCCGGTTGGTGGGCGGAGGAGGGCTCGTTCCATCCCCGTTCGCCGCGAGCCTCCTGCAATTGCTGGAGTGCCTGCAGGGCCGACTCACGCTAAAGGATGTCCAGGAACTGCTCGAGAATCCCCTCATCGCCGATCGCTTCGACCTGAACGAAGCCGAGGGCGATGGCCCGACTCTGGTGGAGTGGCTCCAAGACGCCCAGTTTCGCTGGGGGCTGACCCCGGAGCATCGGCGGCTCTACCAAGAGGTCCCAGAGTCTCGATGGAACCTCTTTTGGGCCCTGCGACGCTTGGGCCTCGGCGGATTGGTGGCCGAGGGCCGGCGGGATGCTGTGCTGGACGCTTCCGGAGACACCCCCGCCACCGTGCCCCTCGAACGCACCAACGGGTTGGGACTGACCTTGCTGGCTCGATTGGCCCGTTTCGCAACACGACTCTCCGAGGCGCGGAGCCTTTGGTGTTCGGCCGGGCCGCGCTCCATCGCCGATTGGAATCAGGCGCTGGGAACGATCGTCCGCGAATGCGTCTCCGCCCGCATCGGCAACGCCGCCGCTCATGCCGCGGCACTCCACCGGGACATCCTCGAACCGCTCTGCAGGGCCGCTCACCCGACCCTCCCACTCGAAGCCTCGGCCTACCTGCGCCTGCTGGCCGAAAAACTCCCGGCCTTGAGCGACTCGGGCAGTCGCGGCAGCGGCGGCATCACCGTCGCCGACCTGCGCCACTATGCCGGGGTACCGGCCCGGGTCGTGGTGGTGGCAGGCCTGGATGACGGGATCTTCCCGAGATCCGATGAGCGACCTTCGTGGCATCCACTGGCCCTCAAACCAGCAACGGGCGATCCTTCGGCCCGCGACTCGGACCGCCACTGCCTCCTCTTGGCCGTGCTGTCGTGCCAGGAGCGGCTCATCCTTTCTTACCGCGGCCACTCCGATGAAGACGGCAAAGAGCGTCCTCCCTCCACGGCCTTGTCCGATTTGTTGGAAGCCGTGGACCAAACCACACCGATCGGTCCGAAGGCTCGGACCGCAGCCACCCCTTCAGCCCGGCATGCGCTCACCTTCCATCATCCGCTCAACGGTTTCAGTGCCGAGGCCTTCCGGGCCAACCTGCCGACCAGCGCCCGCGGACTGCGCACTAGCGACCACACAGCAGCCGTGGCCTTGCGTCACCGGCTCGGCTTTCCGCCCTATCCAGGGCCTTGGTCGTCGCCGGCTCTTCCGGCCGAAATGGGCTGGAATCCCTCGCTGGCCGACTTGCGCACCGTGCTCGATCAACCCCAGCGGCTGTACGCATCGCGCCTGGGACTGCAATTGCCGGAGGAGGTCGAGACAGCGCGCGGCGAAGACCTCATTGATCCCGACGGCCTGGAACGCTGGGGCTTGCGGGACCGTCTCTTGACCGCACGCCTCGAAGGGCACGACCCGAAAGCCCTGGTCTCGGTGCTGACGGTCTCCGGAAGCCTCCCGCGGGGCAAAATCGGAGAAGCTCTCCTGGCCAAAACGTTGTCGGAACTGCCCGAGGTGCCCGCGTTTCCCCCAAATGCTCGGCTCACGGATACCCTGGGGTTCCAGCTGACAGAATCAGCTCTCCAGCCGAATTCAGATCGGAATTGCTGGATGCTGGAGGGACCTCCGCGGGCGCGCTGGTACCGTCATTCGGGCGAGGCGATCGCTTGGCAATTCTTCGCCTCCAAGTCGAGCGACGCGGGCGATCACCGCCGGCAACTGCTCTTTGCATTCGATGCGCTGGCCTTGGCGGCCTCGATGCCCGAATTGAATCCCCATCCCCTCGCCGAGGCGCGTTGCGTGGGGCTCGACTCCACCTGGACAATGCCCATGCCTTCCCCCGACCAGGCACGGATTCAGTTGCTCCGACTGGTCCGCCTGGCTCGTCTGGCCCGCCGCTGGCCGCTGCCTTTCTGGCCGAAGACGACCGGAGTCGCGCTGAAGAAGGGAAAAATGTCCACGGACTCCGCCAGCAAGAACGCCCCCAGTTTCCCATTGGGCCACGATTCGGTGAAGGTGTTGGAGGCAGCCTTCGCGCAATGGGCTTCCGACACCGAAGACAACTTAGGAGGAGCCGACCGCGGACTGCCGGCCACCCGCGCGCTGTTCCGGGGCTGCGATAATCCCTACGAGTGGACCCCGGAGGGTTTGCCCGAATGGCTGCCATACCCGGGAACTCCCCTGGCCTGGCGTCTGATGGCCGAGATCGAATCATGGCGGGCCGCGCTGAACCTGACCTCCGCATGAGCGAATCCTCCCAATTCGATCCCCTGACGCAGGCCTTGTCCGGAGCCACGTCCATCGAGGCCAGCGCCGGCACGGGCAAGACCTACTCCATCACCCTGCTCTGGCTGCGGTTGCTCATCGAACGGCGTCTCCGCGTGGACCAGATCCTCGTGAGCACCTTCACCCAGGCGGCCACGACTGAACTGCGCGAGCGGCTGCTGGCCTCGCTGCGGCGCGCCCTGTCTGCGGCCCAGGCCATTTCCGAAAGACACCCGGCGGATGACCACGATGAGGCCCGGATTCTCAGTCGATGGTTGGCGACAAACCCCGATGGGTGTGCGGCGTTGACCGAACACCTGACCCAGTCGCTCAGCACGTTCGACTTGGCACCGATCCAGACGCTCCACGGGTTCTGCCAGTCCCTCATCAGCCGGCATTCGCTCGAGTTGGCGTGCGATCCAGACCTGAAGCTTCAGGAAAATTGCGACACGCTGCTCGAGCAAATCACCGGGGACTTCCTCATGGAGGAATCCGAAACCCAGGCTCCCGATGCGGCCGCCCTGCGCCGGATGGCCCGGACACTGCAAGCCCGGCCCGCCGCGGTCGTGCGGGGCGTGTCGCTGAGCCGCGAGCAATTGCGCATTGCCAAGGCCGCGCTGGTCTCCCGCATCGCACAGGAGACGCCGGCTGCGATCGCCGGCCTGACGAATGCGACCAGCCGCAACGCCGTAGACAAGATGGTCAAGAACCTGATCGAGGCTTCGCAGTGGAAGGCGCTCACGGATCCGCAGGCCAAAAATCTGCCCCCGTCGTTCTCAGATCTCTGGAACCGATACTCGCGGCTGGAGTTCTCGGAAAAACAACTCCCGGCGTCCCGACTGGCGGAGCGCATCCGGATCGACCTGCCGCGACGCAAGACCCAGGCGGGTGTCCGGACCTTCGACGACATCCTGCTGACGGTCCGCAATGCGCTCGACGCTCAGGGCTCCGAGGGCCCCATGGCCCGGGCGGTCCGGAGCCGACTCAAAGCGGCCATCCTCGATGAATGCCAGGACAGCGATACCCTGCAAATCGAGGTGTTCCAGTGGCTCTTCAAACACGCCGACACCGAGTCGTTCCTGATCA
>CAMCYJ010000113.1 GCA_945883815.1 Akkermansia muciniphila
GCGCGCCGGGTCGACGGTGACCACGACCGCATCGTGGACGATCAGATCTGGCGTCGAGGCCCTGACAAGGCCGGCGAGCAGGATCGGACACCACGAGCCGCGGCGAAAGAGACCGAGCAGCACCGGACGCTTGGAAGGCGGGAGGACGGGAGGGAGGAGAGCCATGGTCAGCGGTTTGGAGCCGCGCATGGGCGTCGGGGCGCGGATCTTCCGGAGGTGATCTTGAACCATGGGGCTCCTGTGCAAGCGAACGCTGCGGTTACAATCAGGAAACGTGTGCCGGCGGACCCGACCTCGAACATGGACATTCGGGCATCCTCCCGAGGGACAAACGGCGCGGCTTCAAGAGAGCACGGACCACCGATGGAAGGCCGCGGTCGCCCGCACGATTGAATCCCCGTCGACTCGGGGGATGGGCCGAGAATCCTCCACGGACACCGGATCCCGCCGCCCGATCCCGCACCGGGCCCGCAGCAAGATGCCCGCAGCGCGACCGGCGGACCGCGCGGGACCTCGGCGAGCCTCCCGTACTGGTGCGAAGAGACGTTGCCAACGACCCGCCTCCCGCGTTGCCACAGGATTCGGGGAGCGACGGACTCGTCCGCCGAACAATCGACGTGCCCACTTGCCTTGGGCCGATGGGTGTGAAAGCTCCCGGGAATGCCCCCGGTCACGCAGGCCCACCGGCCAAACCACCTGCCCCCTTTGAGGTGGCTACGCGCCTCAATCTTCCTGTTCGCGCTGCTATCCTTGGGCCGGGCCGACTCGCTGACGCTGCGCTTCAAGGCGCCGCATTGGCTGTACATCGAAGGAGATCACCTGCCGGGCAAATCCATCGAGGTGAACTACCTGGAGGCCTATTGCCGGGCCGGATCCACCGAGGCGGATTGGGTGAAGCACACGGTCATCCCGCACCGGGCCGAGTTGATTAGCCTGAGCGCCGATCGAAAGACCCTGAAACTCCGAGACACTTTGGAGGACGGTGTCGTGGTCGATCACACCATCCGGGCGGGGACCGATGATGTGGACTTCCGATTGGTGGCCCACAATCCCGGTCCGAAACGCTCCGAGGCCCACTGGGCGCAAGCCTGCGTGCGGTTGGGAGAATTCACCGGCTTTCCGGCCTCCAGCACCAACCTCGACGACTACCTGCCGCAGTGCTTCCTGATCTTGAGCAACCGCGTCACCCGCTTCCCTGAGATCCAGCCGTGGGTCAAAGCCGCCCGGTATGTTCCCGGGCAAACCTGGTGCCCCCGCCATGTGCCCCGCACCGATGTGAACCCGCGCCCCCTGAGTCCGGTGGTGCCCGATGACGGTTTGATCGGAGCCTTCAGCGGCGATGGCCAATGGCTCTTCGCCACGGCCTGGGAGCCTTATCAGGAACTCTTCCAAGGGGTCATCCGCTGCCTGCACTCGGATTTGCGTCTGGGCGGATTGCAACCCGGTGAAACCAAACGCATCCGTGGTCGCATCTACCTCATGAAGGCCGACACGCAGGCTCTGAGGAACCGCTATGCGGGTGATTTCCCAGAACACCGCCCGTCTCGGACCGTTCGCAAGGCGGCCCCACCGGCTGCGCAACCGGACTCGGCCGCGACGCCGGGTTCAGCAGCACCTGCTCCCGCCGCGAAACCGTGAACCAGCCCGGGCCTTGAATCGCGGGTTGTCTTTGCAACTCGGTCAGCGATCCCGCCAACCGTTTGAATGCGGCGACGACGCGACCGCGGGAAGGATGGACCCGGGCTGCCCTCGGCCTCGGGCCTCACTTCGACTTGTCGGGATAAGCCGGCGGTTGCGGGATGCGGACAGGCTTGGCTTCCATGGCCTTCTTCAATTCCGCGATGGCGCGGTTGAGTTGGTCGTCGGTGCCGG
Organism: Akkermansia muciniphila; assembly: GCA_945883815.1. GTDB lineage: Bacteria > Verrucomicrobiota > Verrucomicrobiia > Limisphaerales > UBA9464 > SXXZ01. The sequence continues at coordinate 1,873 of CAMCYJ010000113.1, forward strand.
AAAACTCGCGGGTCGGATCGTTGTCGACCTCGATGTCCGGCTCCACTCCCGTGCCTTCCATGATCCATTCCTTGGCCTCGAGATCGAAGCGGCTGAACTCGGGCCGATTCAGAATGCCGCCATCCAGCAGAGGCAGGCTCCCCCGGATGCCCACCACTCCGCCCCACGAGCGCTGACCGATGATCGGCCCCAGCCGATGCTTACGGAATCGGTAGCCGACGATGTCGCCGTCGCTGGCGCTGTGCTGGTCGATGAGCAGCACCTTGGGTCCCAACACCTGACCGCTCGGATCCACATTCACCGCACCGTTGCGCGCCACCGTCCACATCGCCGGTTCACGCCGAAGTCGCTCGATGATCATCGGTGAAACGTTCCCGCCGCCATTGCCGCGGCAATCGACCACCAGCGCCTCCTTGTGAAGCTGCGGATAGTAGAACTTGGCAAATTCATTGAGTCCCGGAACCCCCATGTCCGGGACATGCACATAGCCGATCTTGCCACCACTGGCCTTGTCTACCTTCTCGATGTTCCCCAAGACCCAATCGAGGTAGTAGAGCGGTTGTTCGTCCGCTGTGGGAATGACCGTCTGGTCGCGAGCCCCTTCTTCCTTGGGTTCCCGGTTCACCCGCAGAACCACCGGTTTGCCGGCCGTTCCCACCAAGGCCGAGTAGAGATCCGTCATGCCCCGAGTGGACTGCCCTTGAACGGCCAGGATGTAATCGCCAGGGCGGATTTCGACACCGATCTCCGTCAGCGGACTGCGATACTTGGAGTCCCAGTTGTGTCCGCGAAGAATGCGCTCAATGCGGAAATACCCGCTGGCATCGGGCTGGATGACAGCTCCCAGCAACCCCAAGGGAATACGCTCTGGCTTCGGCAAATCACCGCCGCCCACATAGGCGTGCCCGATGTTCAACTCCCCGATCATCTCCCCAATGATGAAGGTGAGGTCGGCCCGATGCTGCACATGCGCCAGCAGGGGCTCATAACGGCGGCGCATGCCCGCCCAGTCCACGCCGTGCAGCTTCGGATCGAAGAGGAAATCCCGCATCTGGCGCCAGCACTCATTGTAAATCTGGTTCCATTCCGCACGGCGATCCAGACGCACCTTCAGATCGGTCAAACTCAGCTTGCGGTCGGCGAGGTCGAGCTTGGCGGAAGGGAGATCCAAAATCGCCAGTTCCGATCCCACCTTGACCAGCATCTTCTTGCGATCGGCCGAGACCCGGAAGCCGGCCACCTCGCCCAACTCTGTTTCCTTTTCCTTCTCGAGGTCGAAGAGGTGGAGCTTGCCCTTCTTCACATAGAACAGCTTGTCGCCCACCGAAGTGACCGATCCGTAACTCGAGGCCGGAGGCGGCAACACGGTGATGCGCTGGGTCAACCCCTCGACGTCCACGGTCACCACCACCTTGGAGGGCTTGGCGGCCTTGGTCCCGTCGCCGTCCTTATCCTTGTCCTTGTCTTTGTCGGAAGCCGCTTTGGCCTCGGTGCCACTGACCGCCGCCTTGTCGTCGCGCGGTTTCACCTCGTCGGACTTCGGCGCCAAGGGCGACTTCGTCGCGGCGGCCAACGTGACCAGGTAAACTCGCTCCATGTCGCTGTAAGTGTGATTCCACTCCGTCTGGCCGTAGGACGGATTGAACGAGCGTTCCGAGACGAAGAAGAGGTACTTGCCGTCGCTGCTGAATTCCGGAGAACCCACATCGAACCACCCATCGGTGACTTGGACCTGGTTTTTCTTTGCCAGCCCGTAGAGGTAGATGTTGGCAAATCGGCGCACCTCGGGCTGCGTGAACGCCAACCACTGGCTGTCCGGCGACCAGACGAAATCGCGGATCTCAAAGGCCTCCGATTGGGCCGCTAGAGTTACCTGCTTCGACTCCACCTCGACGAATTGGAGGCGGTTGAGCTTGTCGGTCCAGGCGATGCGTTTGGAATCGGGCGACCAGACAATCTCGTACTTGTAGGTGTCGGCTCCAGAGGTCAGCGCGCGCGGTTCACCCGATCCCTCTTGCGGCCGGATCCAAATTTCATCCTCGCCGCTCTGGTCGCTGACATAGCCGATCCATTTTCCGTCCGGAGACCACACCGCATTGCGCTCATGCACCCCGGGTGATTGCGTCAGGTTGCGGGTGGCCCCGTTCTTGGCCGGCACCGTGAAGACATCGCCCCGCGCGCCGATGAGCGCCCGCGCGCCGTCCGGAGCGATCTCATAGGACGTGGTCTCCTTGCTGACATCGCGCAACCCGCCGCGGCCGATGGCCAAATCTTCCCGAATCTCCACCGGAATTCGCACCGCTTTCTCCGTCTGGAAATCCAAGCGGTACAAGTAGCCGCCATTTTCAAAGACAATCCCGGTGTCGCCCAAGGACGGGAACTTAACGGCGAATTCGGTAAAGTCCGTCAGACGGCGGGGCTTCCGGGTTTTCAAGTCCATCACATAGAGGTTGGCCTGATGAGACTCCTCGCGCTCCGACACAAAATAAATCCGATCTCCATGCCACATGGGGAAGATGTCTTGCGCCGGATCGCTGGTCAGCCGAGTGGTTTCACCGGTCCCGAAATGATGCAGCCAAATCTCATCAGCCTGACCGCCGCGGTAGCGCTTCCAGGTGCGGAATTCGCGGAAGACCCGGTTGTAGGCCATTTGCTGACCATCCGGAGAGAAACTGCACCATCCACCGCGCGGCACTGGCAACGTCTCCGGAACGCCGCCCGAGAGGCGGGCCAAGGTGAGTTCACCCTTGAACGGGTTCCAGTGATTCCGCCGCGAGCGGTACACCACCGTGTCATTGTCCTTCCAGGCCATGACGATGTTGTTGGGCCCCATACGGTCCGAAACATCGTCGCGTTCCAGGGTCGCTGTGTGGGTGAGGCGACGCGGTTCTCCGCCCTCGGACGGCATCACATAGACCTCGGTGTTGCCATCGTATTGACCGGTGAAGGCCAGTGTTTTGCCGTCCGGCGAGAAGCGGGCGAACATCTCGAACCCTTTCGGGTCGGAGGTCAGGCGCCGGGCGACGCCTCCTTGCACGGGCACGGTGTAGAGGTCTCCGGCATAGGTGAACACCACCTGATTTCCATGCAATGCGGGGAACCTCAGCAACCGAGCCTCGTCGGCCTGAAGCACCAGCATCGATCCGAACCCCAACAGCAACAGACGAATCCCAGAGAAGAACCCTCGCATGGGTCCACGTTATCCGGTGGTGTGGACCGGGGCCAGCGATGACTAGAGAGTGAGCCGATCGTCGCCGCGCACTTCCACCGAGTCCAGGGCCCACTCAGGCCGATACATGGCTCAATCGCGGGTGAAATCAGCCGAAAGAAATCGGTGCACCAAGGGATCTTGAGAAGCCCGTATCACTTCCGGCGTACCCACGGCCACAATGCGGCCTTCGCTGAGGAAGGCGATACGGTTGGCGATGCCGAAGGCGAGGTCTCGATCATGCGTCACCACCAGCGTGGTGGCGCGGGTCATGGCATTGGCCCGCACAATCTCCCGTCCGACTGTTACCGCGACCAGCGGATCCAATTCACTGGTGGGCTCGTCATACAAGACCACTTGCGGCTCCATGACCAATGCCCGGGCTATGGCCACCCGCTTCTTCATGCCGCCCGACAGTTCTGACGGATACTTCAGGGAATCTTTCGGACCCAGATGCACCAATGCCAGCTTCTCTTGGACGATCCGCTCAATCTCCACCGCGGGTTTCAGGCGGTGTTCGGACAGGTAAAGGCCGACATTTTCGCCCACCGTCAGTGAATTGAGCAACCCTCCGCTCTGGAACACCATGGCCAAGCGGAACCGGTCGCGAACGCCTTCGTCCTCGATGCGTGTATCGTTGAGGAGAATCTCGCCGGAATCCGCCGTCTCGAGACCAATCAAATGGCGCAGCAACACCGATTTCCCAGAACCACTCGGGCCCATCAGGACAAAGATCTCCCCAGGATGAACATCCAGGTCGACGCCATCGAGCACCACCTGGGAACCGAAGGATTTGCGGAGCTGGCGGACTCGGACAGCCACGCCGGATTCAACGGTCTTCGCAGAGGTCATGGATTTTAGAATCCTCCTGCCATCGAGGCCTTGGTGAACGGCAGGAGCATGCGGGTGATGACGTAGTCGAGCACCAGAATGAACACGATCGAGTTGACGACCGCCTTGGTGACGCTGCGCCCGATTCCGCGTGGGCCGCCCATGGTGTCGAGGCCCTGATTGCAGCAAACCACACCCACCGTGACAGCAAAGAGGAAGGTTTTGATCAGTCCGTGGATGATGTCTCGGGGTTCCAAGGTGGTCTTGAGGTTGTTGAAGAACGCCGCCGCAGACACGGCCACGTCGGCGTTGAAGGCGGCCACAAAGGCACCTCCGGCACATCCGATGAGCAGAGAAAACACCAGCAAGCACGGCAAAGCCACGGATATGGCCACAACCCGCGGAAGCACGAGGTACTCGACCGGGTCGATGTTTAGGGTGCGCAGGGCATCGATCTCCTGATACACCCTCATGGATCCCAACTCGGCCGCCATGGCCGAACCGATACGGCCTGCGATGAGAATCGACATCATCACCGGCCCCAATTCTTTGGCTAGCGAAGCACCGACCAAGCCGCCCAACAGGGACCCGAGGCCTCGCTGGGTCAGCAAGGGACCCGCCTGCAGCGACAACACGCCCCCGATGAAGAGCGAAAGCACGCACGCCATGAAAAGACTGGCGTTGCCAATCTCGAACAATTGCTCAGCCAGATTACGCCGATAGCGGAAAATCCTCGGCAATGCCCTCAGGGTCGCCCCAAAAAGCACCAGCATCTTTCCCAGTTCACGAAACACGGTCGTAGGATCGCTGCAGCGAGGCTAGACGGCAATGCCCAAGGTTTTCATCCTGAGGTCGCCACAAGTTCAGTCACCCGGAAAGCATTGCTGCAACCCGACTGCCACCGCAGAAAAGGCCCGGGCCGCCTCACCCATCGGGTCGGCCACCACCACCGGTTCACCACGATCTCCGCCCTCGCGGATCGCGACAACCAACGGGATTTCTCCCAGGAACCTCACCCCTTTGCGCTCGGCCTCCAAACGACCGCCGCCATGCCCAAAAATGTCCACGCGTGTTCCGTCCGGGAGGCGGAAACCGCTCATGTTCTCAACGATACCCAGAATCGGAACCTGAACCTTCTCAAAGAGCGTCACGCCTTTACGGACCACTCCCAATGAGGCTTCCTGAGGGGTGGTGATGATGACACCACCATCCAACGGTACCGACTGGCACAACGACAACTGGGCATCGCCGGTGCCCGGCGGCAAATCCACCAACAAGTAGTCCAAGTCACCCCACGCAACCTGGTTGATGAACTGATGGATGGTTTTCTGGATCATCGGACCACGCCAGATAACGGCCTGTTCCGGATCGATGAGGAAACCCATGCTCATGAGTTTCACCCCATGACGCACCGGTGGCACCAAGCGCTCATCATCGGTGAGGGTAGGCCGCTCCTGGATGCCCATCATCAGCGGGATGCTGGGGCCGTAAATGTCACAATCCAGAAGTCCTACCCGCAATCCGGCACGGGCCAAAGCGCAGGCCAGATTGACCGAGCAGGTGGACTTGCCCACCCCGCCCTTGCCCGAGGCCACCGCAACCACCCGACGGACTCCGGGCATTCGATTGCGCTGCGCAACCCCGGCGTTGGCCGAGGCACCCGCAGCCGCTGCGGTCGGCGTGGGCACTTGGACTTGCACGTGGGCGTCAGTGATCCCTTCGATCTGGTCCCGCAGTGCGGCCTTGGCCGCGTCGGCGATTTGATTGCCGATCTCCGGATTCGGGGCCGTCAACTCCAGAAGTACCCCGACAGCACTGCCGTCGATTTGAACGCCCTTCACCAACCCGAAGGAGACGATGTCCCGGCTGTATCCGGGGTACTTGACCGTGCGCAGCACCTCCATCACGGAGGATTCTAGAATGGTTGCCATGAATGATTTCGGACGGATGCCTTGCGGCGCTTCTGGTGACAAAAGGGGTGGGGCCGCCCTTTGGGACAGCGCCACCCCTCCGTCGGATCGATCAGCGGTTCACTTGGCCGCGACGACCGCACGTTTCTTGTCGGACAGGGCCCGGAGGAAGGCGTTCAGATCACGGGTCTCGTCGGCAGTGAGTTTCTTGCCCAATTGCAACCACGCCATTTTCTGGATCGTCTCTTCCAAGGTCTTCTGGGTACCATCATGGAAGTACGGAGCGGTCAGAGCGATGTTGCGAAGGCTGGGAACCTTGAAGACAAACTCGTCGTAGTCTTCCTTGGTGACCTCGATACGGCCTTTGTCCGAAGTGTTTTCGTAGGCGTTGAGGATTCCGAGCTTCTTGTAGTCGTTGCCTCCGAGGAGGGGCCCCGTGTGGCAGGTGGTGCAACCAATCGACAGGAAGGTGTCGAGCCCCTTCAATTCGGTCGCGGTGAGAGCCTTGTCGTCACCCTTCAGAAAATCGTCAAACCGGTCGTGCGTGCGGAGGGTCCGCTCAAATGCGCCGACGGCCTTGGCGAAATTGTCGTAGGTGATCGGGTCAGACTCGCCCGGGAACGCCTTCTTGAAGGATCCGACGTACTTCTTCTCGGCTTTGAGCTTCTCGATCACCGCCGCCTCGCTGGGCATGGCCATTTCACCGGGGTTGAGCACCGGTCCCTTGGCCTGATCCTCCAACGTCTTGGCGCGACCATCCCAAAACTGGGCAACATGGAAACCCGCGTTGAGCACCGTCGGGGAGTTGCGGCCACCCCGCTTGCCGAAGGCACCCGGGGAAGTCGGTTCGTTGTCCACGCCGCCTCGGTTCTGATCCACCGCATGGCAGGAGTTGCAAGATTGGGTGTTGTTGGCTGAGAGCTTCTTCTCGAAGAAGAGGTCCCGACCGAGCTTTACCCGAGCCGGAGTGTCGTTTTCCGCACCCGGCATCTTATCGGGAATCGGAGCCAGCACCTTCAAGGCGCCCGCCCGCAATTCCGACGGAGTGGCGGCGTTCACGGCTGCCGGGACCAATAAAAGGGCCGACACAGTCAAGGCATGAGCCAAAGGCATGTTCATGGTCATAAAACAGATGTTATCGTAGGAACTAAATTGTGCAAATCGGCGGAACTGCTCAAGAAAACAGTCTCGATGCGGCAGAGTGTAGATTGGTGGATCGAATTCAGTGCACCGGCTTACCAGAGACTTCTGCCGCATGCTGACTGAAGGACTTTCCACGACCGGTGGGCGCGATGACCGAGTCGATCACACCGCGCTCGAACTCATCCCACATCGGGGACATACCCCGGAGCTTGGCAGCGATCTTGGCGAAGGTTTCGATGACGTAGTCGATATCGGCTTCGGTATTGGCCTCGCCAAGGGTCATGATGATGTTCCCTTGAGCCAACGCATGGTCCAAGCCAATGGCTCCCAAAACATGGGAGATCTTGAGGCTCTTGCTCACGCAGCTTGAACCGCTGGCCACGGCGATTCCGTTCATGTCGCAGAGCAGCAACTGTCCCTCGCCCTCGATGAACTCGGTGGAAAGATTGAGATTGGTGGTGATCCGATCGGGGCCCGGTTTCGGGCCGTTGAGCTGGATGTAGGGAACCTTGAGCTGGAGGCCTTCCCAAAGCCGCTTCTGCAAAGGAGCCACGTGCGCGACCCGTTGCGGCAGCCGTTCCCGGGCAATTTCTGCGGCCACCCCGCCACCCACGATGGCCGGAATGTTCTCGGTGCCAGCCCGACGCCCTCCCTCCTGCACACCGCCATGGATCACACTCACAATGCGGGCTTTCCGATTGCGGTAGAGCACGCCAACCCCCTTGGGCCCGTAAAACCGATGAGGAGAGAAACTTACCATGGCCGCCCCCCATTCCTTCACATCGATGGGCAACCACCCGGCACTGGCCTCACAGTCCACATAAAGGGGCACGTTTTTGGCAGCGCATATCTGTCCCACCTCACGCATCGGTTGAATGGTCCCGATGTCGTGGTTCACATGATGCACCGCCACGAGCACCGTCTGAGGCGTAATGGCAGCCTCGAGTTCGTCCAACCGAATGATTCCCTGAGGCGTCACACCGACCCGGGTGCAAGTCCACCCCTGCTTTTCCAAAAACTCCACGGAGTTCATCACGCTCGGATGCTCCGTCGCGGAAATCACCAAGTGCTTACCCTTGCGCTCGTTTGCATAGGCCGCGCCCTTGATGGCCAAGTTGGCGGATTCGGTGCCATCCGAAGTGAAGAAGATTTCCTCCTCGCTGTCGGCACCGATCAATGCGGCCATTTGCTGGCGGGCTCGCTTCAGAGCGTCCCGGACCCGAAGGCCATGCTGGTGGAGTGACGAAGCGTTGCCAAAGTACTCGGTGAAGTACGGCCGCATGGCATCGAAGACCTCTGGGAGGACCGGGGTCGAAGACTGGTGATCAAGGAAAACCTGGCGCATGGGGGGAACAATCAAGGAAATCAGACGATACAGAATGTGCTGGCGAGGATCCCGGTGCGCCGACAGTTATGGCGCGGGAACGGATTCAATTCATCAAAAAAGCCCGCAGTCCTCGGAACATCCTCCGACTGCGGGCCACTGAAGGCTGATGAATCAGGCAGGAACCGATTCCGTCGTCGCCACCTTGGCGGTCGCGGAAGGATTTCGCTTCACATAATCCTCCAAGGCCGCCTTGAGAGCCTCCTCGGCAAGCACCGAGCAGTGGATCTTGACCGGAGGCAATCCGCCGAGTGCGTCCACCACCTCCTGATTGGAAAAGGACATGGCTTCGTCGATGGTGCGTCCCTTGATCAGTTCGGTGGCCATGCTCGAACTGGCAATGGCCGAACCACAGCCGAAGGTCTTGAACCGAGCGTCTTCGATTCGACCGTCCTTGATTTTGAGGGAAATCTTCATGATGTCCCCGCAGGCGGCCGCTCCCACCTCGCCAACACCGTCCGCATCCTTCAAATCACCCATGTTGCGGGGATTCATGAAGTGCTCCATCACTGTGGAATTATACAACGTGTAAGTTTCGCTCATAAAATTAAATTTAATTCAGACTTGGGCTCAACGGGGATGCTTCGGACTCGGGGGCAACGGCCGCCTCGGAGGCCGACACTGAAATCTTGGGGTTTCGGACCAAACGGGCCTGCTGGACCAAACCATTGGGCAAATGGCGTCCGGCCAACGTGGCCAAGCTGGTTCCGGCAAAAACCTCTTTCATCCGCTCCTGTGCCTCGGCTAACAGCCCGCAAAGTGCACAACCACGGCTGTGTTCGCAGCCCACATCGATTTCGAGGCATCGCTGAAGAGCAATCGGCCCCTCGATGGACTCCAAAATCTCCAGAACGGTGATATCAGACGCCGGGCGGGCCAGGTAGAAACCACCACCGGAACCCCGGGTTGAGCCAACCAATCCAGACTTGCTGAGATTCTGGAAAATCTTTCCGAGAAAGCTTTTAGGAACGGACTCCTCCTCACAGAGGACATCGATCATGACCACATCACCGAAAGGACGACGGGAAAGGGCAATCAGCCCTAAAACCCCGTATTCTCCTGCCTTCGTGATTTGCATGCTTTAAACCAGACCATTTCCGTCCGGATTGACGTCAACCTACCCGACACCCCCCCACTGTCAAAATCATTTCCAGACCAAATCCATCCGATTCCCCCCAAGGGACAGGCTTCTTCCAAGGGACAGGCTTCTTCCAAGGGACAGGCTTCTTCCAAGGGACAGGCTTCTTCCAAGGGACAGGCTTCTTCCAAGGGACAGGCTTC
>CAMCYJ010000114.1 GCA_945883815.1 Akkermansia muciniphila
CCTTTCAGACGACGAAAAAATCAGATTGAAGATTATTTCAGCTTCAACCCATCCAGCTGCTGAACTCGGCGGCTTTGAACCGCGTTGTTCGTAAGAACGAGAACAGTTAAGCCCAGGACCTTCAGACTGACAATACCTTTTTGGAAAAAAGTTTAAAACCACCGCAGGTTAGGTCCGTCAAGCACCCCGGCCACCCCCCTGTTTGTTCACGTTTTCCTCGGGATTTGCGCTGTTTGTTCGATCGTCTTTCGGATGACCAAAAATCCTGAGAGTTGGGATGAAACCCTTTCGGCTGAACACCTTAAGGTTCGGTCCACTGCGTTGGTGACGTTCTCGAGGCCTTCGATCCAAGCTCGGGGTTGGATGGGCTGATGGCTGCAAACATTGGGTTTTGAGCCGTTTGCGTGTGCTCGAGCAACGGTCGCCCATCTCACGCGATGAATACCGTTTGCGCACCAAAGGTCCCTACGAGCCATGAATCCTCGCCGCTGGCGCGAACTGCTTTTGGGTTTTTCGGCCGCATTGGGTTGGGTTTACGCCGCGTCCGACGGTGTTTCAGTGTCGAAGCTTCCAGTCTTGGATCTGAACACGGGGGGTGAAGAGATCCAATCGACGACGAAGGTTCCGTGCTCGGTTGGCTGGATCCCCCCAGATGCGCTGACAGGCAGGCTTGGAAACACCAACTCGGTCGGGAATTTGAAGGCGCAGGTGAAGTTTCACGGGGCGTCGTCCCAAGCGTACGAGAAGAAGTCGTTCGCCTTGAGTTTGGATGCACCGACGCCTTGGTTGGGCCTGCATTCGACCCGCCAATGGGTTCTCAACGCCGCCTACATCGACTGCTCGATGATGCGGCACAAACTATCGTACGACCTGTTTCAATCGCTGGCATCCCCGGGAAACAAGCGACCTGCATCGTCGTCTCGGTTCGTCGAGGTGATGCTGAACGGGCACTACCACGGAGCCTACTTGCTGATGGAACGGGTAGACGGCTCGCTCTTGGGTTTTGCACCCAAGGGACGTCCCTCGAAGATTCCTAGTGTCATTTACAAGGCCATCGACCACGAGGCGAACTTCAGGCAGTCGGGGCACACGGGTTATGAACAACGGGAGCCAAATCCAGAAGAACGGGAGCTTTGGCCCCCTCTCGACGAGTTGAATCAGTTTGTTTCTGAGTCGACGGATGCGGATTTTTTCAATGAAAAGGCGGGCATCGACTGGCGTTTGGACACCGACAATGCCATCGATTTCCACCTCTTGGTGCTGTTGACGAGCAACATGGACGGCATCGATAAGAACTTCATCCTGGGTCGGGATGCCGTCACGGAGGCTAGTCCTCATCCGAAGTTTTTCTTTGTGCCCTGGGACTACGACGCAACTTTCGGCCGCAACTGGGAAGGCTCGCCGGTCGAGCCAACGTTTTGGCTTTCAAACAATCTCTTCGACCGGCTTCTCAGCAACCCGGGCTACCGGCAGAAGTACGCAACCCGATGGAACTCCCTTCGGAAGCGGCAGTTTTCGGTCGAGAACCTTCATCGAATGATCGACGAGAATGTCCGGGTTTTCGGACCTGCCGCTCAGCGCAACGAAAAGCGATGGAGTCCGATTCGCGGCAACGACTCAGGGTCACTGGCCTTCACTGAGGATGTCGCTCAGATGAAGGATTGGATCGTCGCTCGGACGCGATGGCTCGATGCGGCGATTGAGCGGGAGACCCGAACCCAGCCGTAAGCGCAGCGTTGGTTGGAGTCTTCAGTGATCCAGATTCGTGCGTTGGCCGGTCAGGGGTGAGGATCGACTTTCGCGAATCCGGTTGCTTTCGGCCTCACCCCATCAACGCTGAATCCATGTCGCGCCTCTTCTGGGGATGTTTCCGGCTGTTCATCGCGTTTGCTTTCATGGCCGGTGATAAACAGATCTTTTCCGCCGATTCGTCCAAAACCAATTCGTCCAAGACCATCCAGGTTTTCCTGCTGGCGGGACAGTCGAACATGGAAGGCGCGGATGCGCACGCCAACCGCATCGACGATTATCCCATTTTCAAGGGTGCTGGCGCACCTCAATCCGATGTCCTGTTCGCGACCCTACCCGCGGAGGATTCGAGAGGACCGGCTCTCTGGAGAACGCTGGCACCCGGCGAATCCTTCGGTTCGGAAATCACCTTCGCTCGGAAATTGAAACGTTCCGGCGTGGCTCCTATCGCCATCATCAAGTCGGCCATCGGCGGAACGACGGTGGCTTTCGATTGGAATTCGGCGGCACCCACCAACGGACAGAAACTCTACCCCAGAACGCTCAAACTCGTGCGGGAATCTCTGCAGGAGCTGGATCGACGTGGTGTGCGTTACCAACTGGAGGGAGTCCTGTGGCATCAGGGCGAAAACGACATGCTCGACCCGAGATTGAACCGCCAATATGCGCAAGGGCTCACAGAGCTCATCGCTCGGCTGCGTCAGGACCTTCAGTTGCCCCATCTGAGGTGGTTCATCGCCGAAGTCAGCGAGAAGGGAATTTGGGGCATGGATCATCGGCGCAATTTGGCCATTCTCCGGCAACAGCAGGATGCCGTGCTGAAGGCGGACCCGCTGCTGCGTTGGGTGCCCACTTCCCACCTTGCCTTTGACGTCATGGACAGTGGGCAACCTCACTACCACTTCGGGACCCAAGGCCAACTGCAGTTGGGCGAAGCGTTTGCCGACGCCTATCTTGCTACCGTCGGGATTCCGGTCGCTTCCAAGACAGACCGGGGCAAATCCAACCCGCCAATACTGAACAAGAAAAGTCGCGTTCGACTCTTCGTGCTGGCTGGCCAGCGCAACATGGAAGGAGAAGACGCCTTCGTTGCACGAATCCCGCAGAACTCCGGATTTGAGAGTCTGACCCAGCCCCAAAAGGAGATTTTGTTCCGGTATTCGTTGGGTGGAGGGACTCTATCTTCACAGAACTGGGAAGCGCTGGGTCCGGTGGATCGTCTCGGCAACTTCGGCCCGGAACTCAGCTTCGGAGCCCACCTGCGGCGAACGCTGCCCACAGACGAAACCATTGCGGTCGTCAAATTCACCCACAGCGGTGCGCAAGGGCCGGACTGGTCTCCCGATGGCTCACCCGAGGCCCACCGCAACCTCTACCCCAAATTCTCTGCCTTCGTTCGTGAAGCCCTGGACGATTTAGCCCGACGCGGCCACGAGTGCAGCTTGGAAGGAGTCTTCTGGCACACCGGGGAGAACGACACCTACTTCACCCCCTACCGACAAAACTATGCCGTCTGGATGCAGCGGTGCATTTCTCAGGTTCGTCAGGATTTCAAGAACCCCAACCTACCGTGGTTCATCTCTGAGCAGCATCCCGCAGCCATCTGGAAGAACTCGGATGAAATCAACGGATCGCTTCGTGCCATGGCCCAGTCCGAAACCAGGGTCATCATGGTCACCACATCGCAACTCCCCCACGAACGGACGCATTTCGGCACGAAGGGCACACTCCTGCTTGGAGAGGAATTCGCCCAAGCCTATTGGAAGCAGCTTCGCGTAGATCGACCGTAATCCAGGTCGTCCAGCGCGCCGCCGGTTTCAGTGGATGGACAAATCCGACGAATGGCCCGAGGCGGTGAAGTTTTGGAGGTATGCCTCGGGTTGAAAAAATCGCATCTCAACACGGACGGGTTGAGGGCGGAAATCGGTGCCAAATCTGGGACAGGCACTTTCTTCAGGGTGAAATCAAAGAGCTTAAAACTTAACCGAGCCCTTGAATTCAAAGAGTGGAGCCGACTGTCGGGATTGAACCGACGACCCACGGTTTACAAAACCGTTGCTCTGCCGCTGAGCTAAGCCGGCCCGGTGGGCTCCAAAGTGGAGCCTAGGAACTCTCGTTTAACGCACGAATTCCGAATACCAGAGGAGCGTTGCTTGCAGACGCTCCAAAGCCAAGAGGAAGTTTCTCTTGGGGCACCGGGCGGCCCGCAAGAGCCAGACGCCGGGTCAGGAGACCCGGCCTACAGGAGCCTCGTCGGTTAGGCAATACCTTGTAGGCCCGGTGCCCTCACCGCGATCTTCTGAACAGGTTGGCGCTTCTCCGAAAATCCACCACCCCACGTCATGCCCATGCGAGAGATCCAGGCATGGATGGAGCTTTGAGGCCGTATTGGGCAACTGCAGTGGGAGGGCCCGAACGGGTCTCGGCATACCCGTCCAGGGCGACGTTCTGAGATCAAGGCCTCAACAATTCTGGCGTCCTGAAGGGAGGCTGCAGACTGCAGGATCGACAGCCCGCACCGGCGCTCGACGCCATCCCTTCTAGGCCCCCTGAATTCCACGTCCCCGATCCCCGGGGTGCTCGCCAGGGCGGGCATGCGTTGCCCGCTTCGTGCAATACGGTCTGCTCCGGGTAGATATGGCTCGATTGAGAGCCCAAGGGTTGTGCCGCAGGCATCCTCCCTCTCATCCAAAAATGGGGCGGGCTCACGTTAGTGGTTCGTGCGTGTGTAGACCGCCCGCTTCTGCGCTGAGCGGACTACTTTGTTTTTTTTGTAACACCCCGTTACAATGCTGGATCGAAAATCAGCTCACCAGACTTCCGGCAGGTTCAACACGAATGGATGTTCCTTTGGTCTCCAACCCGCCGGCGGTGATGCGGCAGGTCTGGAATCACCTGTTTTTCCTGCATTGGATCGACCAGGCGGAGCGGCTCCAGTCACTCCTTCCGAGAGGATTGACGCTGGATTGCTACGATGGGAAAGCCTACGTGGGGATCGTGGGATTTCTGATGGATTCGGTCCGACCCGTGGGCCTGCCAGCCGTGCCGTGGCTGTCCTATTTTCGGGAACTCAACGTCCGGCTCTATGTCCGAGATCATGCCGGACGGCCTGGGATCTATTTCTTGTCGCTGGATTGCGATCGAACCATCGCTGTCTGGATTGCCCGTGCGTTCTTCAGCCTGCCGTATCAACAGGCATCCATGAGTTTCGGGGCGACGACCGAGGATTTTACGCTGAACTGCCGCCGCTGGGGCATGAACAAGGGACAAGCAAATTACGCGTGGCGTCCGGTTTCCATTCCCAAAGCATCGGCACCAGGCACGCTGGAGTTCCACCTGCTCGAACGCTACCGGTTCTTCACCGAACGGCACGGAATCTTGCAGGAGGGGCGTGTCAGCCATGCTCCCTACGAAGCCTCCCAAGCACTCTTCTCCAAGTGGAGCGCGCTGCCGCTGGCGTGGAACGGATTGCCAATTCCCAACAGACCACCGGACCTGGCACATTATTGCCGTGGTGTTTCGGTCGAGGCACACGCGTTGGCTCCCGTCAGGCCTTGAAGGCTGTCTGAAATTTATCGGACGCGGGTTTTTTTCAGAGACTCAGCGCGATCCGAGCCATCGGGCCGCATTGCCTACGATCCGGAGGGCATTGGGATTGAAGAAGACCGGGTAGGTTTCGTGCCCGGGACGGAAATAAAAGATCCGCCCCCGACCCAGGCGCCACACCGAGCCGCTGCGGAACCATTCGCCGGCGGCCCAATGCTCCTCGAGGACTACCTCGTCGGGCGTCGGCACGTGGAAGGGTTCGTCATACATCTCGGTCTGCTCGATGGCGAAAGACTCCGGCAATCCTTGGGCGATCGGATGGCGCGGCAAACGGATCCGGACCTCACTGGGCTTGCCGTCGCCCCGATAAGCAGGAAAGCAGCAGTTGGCTCGAAGCAGGCGGACCTCGACGGGCCCTTGCGGCGGGCGACGGTACTGAACTTCCGGCGACAAGCGCTCCTTGTAACTCGGGGCCATCCAGGGGCGGGGCAACAAATCGCTCTCAACGACCACGGCTCGATTCCATTCGTTCTCGGGCAGGGCTTCCAGCGCCCGAGCCAGAGCCACGGCGTTCATGGATGCCACAAACGGACGGGACCAGTGCGCTGAATGGAGCGCCAACAGGGAGAGTTTCCCGGAGCGGATGCGTTCGACGATCCGGGCGGCGGTCGCTGGCTCAATCTCGGCGTGACGGACATGGCCCCACCAAACCAACACGTCCACGGAATCCAGGTCCTTGAGGCCCTGCTCGGGGTCATCGATGCAAACCGACTCGACGGTGAGGCCAGGAACGGTCCTCAAGTGGTCCGCGATCTGATTGCCCAGCCAATTCGGATAAGCTTTTTTCTGAGCGGGCTGGCGCTCGTCCCAGACGCGGACTCGAATCCCGGAGGGTTGCGGAGTTTTGCAGCCCGCGGCCGCCAAAACGGCAGTTCCGCTCACCAACCAGTCGCGACGGGAGATCATGTGCAACAGGGTCCCCTGAAACATTCGCGCAGGCAATACCCCCAAAAGACTCCGTAGTGTGATGCCAACTTCGGGAAACCGCTAGGAGCCGGCGAGCGCGGGGATGTTCAAAAATAGGATGCAGTGGCACATCTTGGGTAAATAGGTCGGACCGAACCCGGCGGGGGTTAGGAGGACTCCCGGATTGCTTCGAGGCATGCGCTCTCGCCATGCTGCGGGTCAAATATGTCGAGGCGGCAATACCCGTTCCATCTGATTGAATCCCGGTGGCAGCGGCACTGGGCGGCAGAAGAGACCTTCCGGGCATGGAATCCGGGGGACCACATTCCGGAATCCCATCCCTTCGGGCTGCGCCATGATCTGGCGGGACGGGCCGCATCGGCTTCCGAATTGCCGCCGAAGTTCTACATCCTCGACATGTTCCCCTACCCCTCCGGGGCCGGCTTGCATGTCGGGCACCCCGAGGGCTACACGGCAACCGACATCTTGGCGCGCTATCGCCGGGCCCAGGGCTTCAACGTGCTGCACCCGATGGGTTGGGACTCGTTCGGCTTGCCGGCGGAGCAGTACGCCGTGAAAACGGGCCAGCACCCGCGGATCACCACCGAGACCAACATCGCGAATTTTACGCGCCAAATCCAATCGCTGGGCTTCAGCTACGACTGGTCGCGCGAGTTGGCCACCACCGATCCAGAATACTTTCGGTGGACGCAGTGGATCTTCCTGAAGATCTACAACTCGTGGTTCAACCCCGCCACCAACAAGGCCGAGCCGATCGAGACGCTGACCTACCCGGCCGAATGCCAAACGGAGTCTCAGCAGCGCGCCTTCCGCGATTCCAAGCGCTTGGCCTATGTCTCCGAGGCGCCGGTGAATTGGTGCCCCGAGCTGGGCACCGTGCTGGCCAACGAAGAGGTCATTGACGGCAAGAGCGAGGTCGGCGGGTTCCCGGTGATTCGCAAACCCATGCGCCAGTGGATGCTGCGCATTACGGCCTATGCCGAGAAGCTCCTGGCCGACCTGAATACCATTGAGTGGTCTGACTCGCTCAAGGAAATGCAGCGCAACTGGATCGGCCGCAGCGAGGGCGCGGAGGTTGATTTCCAGATAGAGGGCCAGCCTGAGAAAATCCGGGTGTTCACCACGCGGCCCGACACCTTGTTCGGGGCAACCTACATGGTGCTGTCGCCGGAGCATCGGCTCGTCGCGGGCATTACCACGCCAGCGCAAGCCGACGCGGTGAAGCAGTACCAAGAGTTCGCCGCTACCAAGTCTGATTTGGAACGCACCGAGTTGGCCAAAGACAAAACCGGCGTCTGGACCGGCTCCTTCGCCATCAACACGGTGACCGGCGGCCAGATCCCCATTTGGATCGCCGACTACGTCCTCGCGAGCTACGGCACCGGAGCCATTATGGCCGTGCCTGCCCACGATGAGCGGGATTTCGAGTTCGCCCAGAAGTTCGGGCTACCTGTGGTGCAGGTGGTTCAGCCGCCCGATGCAAAGACCGAGTGGCAGGGCTTTTGCGACGAAGGAACGGCTGTCAATTCGAGCAATGCGGAGCTCGCGCTCGACGGGCTGCCCACCGCGGAAGCCAAGCGGCAAATCACCGCCTGGCTGGAGTCGAAGGGCCTCGGCCAGAAGACGGTGAACTTCAAGCTACGGGACTGGCTCTTCAGCCGTCAGCGCTACTGGGGTGAACCGTTCCCGATCCTTTGGCGCACGGACGCCGAGGGCCATCGGTATCATGAGGCATTGCCCGAAACTGCTCTGCCGCTGATGCCGCCGACTCTGGAAGACTACAAGCCCACGGCCGATGGCCAACCGCCGCTGGCCCGCGCCCATGACTGGTTGCACCTGCCCGACGGATCCATCCGCGAGACCAACACCATGCCGCAGTGGGCGGGTTCGTGCTGGTATTACCTGCGCTACCTCGACGCGAAGAATGCTCAGGGCTTCGTGGGCAGCGAGATTGAGAACTACTGGATGAAATCCGGCGGCAAGACGCCGGGCGTAGACCTCTATGTCGGCGGCACGGAACACGCCGTTTTGCACCTGCTGTATGCCCGCTTCTGGCACAAGGTCTTGTTTGATCTGGGGCAGGTCTCAACCGCCGAGCCCTTCTTCAAGCTGGTCAACCAAGGGCTGATCCTGGGCGAGGATGGGCAGAAGATGTCCAAATCCCGCGGCAACGTGGTGAACCCGGACGACGTGCTGGTGGAGTACGGGGCCGATGCGTTCCGTCTCTATGAAATGTTCATGGGCCCCCTGCAGGACACCAAACCTTGGAACACCCAGGGTGTGGAAGGTGTGTACCGGTTCCTGGGGCGCGTGTGGCGGCTCTTCGTGGACGAAAAGGCCGAGACGGATTACGAGCAGGCCTCCACGGTCGCCGCAGGCGGTGACGCTTCTTCGGACGAAGCGAAGCGGCTGCTCGACCTGATCCGCCTTTCGCCGCTGATCCGCGACGAAGCCCCGACACCGGCCCAACTCAAGCTGCTGCACGAGTGCATCCGCAAAGTGACCCACGATCTGGAGCACCTGCAGTTCAACACGGCCATCTCGGCCATGATGGTGTTCATCAACGGAGCCATGACTTGGGAAAACCGCCCCTCGGCGGTCCTCAGATCCTTCCTGCAATTGCTGGCGCCGTTTTCCCCGCACTTGGCCGAAGAACTCTGGCAGCGCCTGCACCAGCATCAGGGAGTCTCGGTGCCGTCGCTGACGTATGCACCATGGCCCGCCTTCGATCCCGCCCTTCTGGTCGAGACCGACATGGAGTTGCCCGTGCAGGTCAACGGCAAGCTGCGCGATGTGATCCGCATGCCGGTGGATGCCAGCGCCTCCGAAATCGAGGCGGCCGCGCTCAAGGCCGAGAAAGCGCTACCCTTCATCGCCGGCAAGACCGTGAAGAAGGTCATCGTCGTTCCGCGCAAAATGGTCAATGTGGTGGTGGCCTGATCCGACACACCCGTTGGAAGCATGAAGTCGCTGACGAAATACCTCACTCCCGACGAACTGCGTATCGTCTGGATCCTGACGGCGGTGCTCCTCCTGGGCATCGGCGGCAGGATATGGATCGCCAGTCACTCCGGGTCTGCCTCCCGAAGCACCCCCACTCCTAGTCCTGCCTCCGTCCCGGCTCCCTGAATGGAACTCCCCCACCCCAAAGATCCAATCGCCGACCTAGTCGCCATCGATGACCGGTATCACCGAGACGCCTACCTTTTTTTGAGGGATGCCCTGGAATACACTCAGCGCATCCTCAAACGGGAACCCGGCAACAAGACCCGACACATCACCGGTCAGGAATTGCTCGAAGGTATCCGCGAACACGCCCTGAAGGAGTACGGTCCGATGGCTCTGACCGTGCTGTCGGAGTGGGGCATCCACCGTGCCGAGGATTTCGGGGAAATCGTCTTCAACATGGTGGAGCACGGTATTCTCTCCAAGACCGAGACCGACTCCCGGAAGGACTTTCAGGGCGGCTACGATTTCGAGAAGGCCTTCCGCGCCCCCTTCCAACCGTCGAGCCGCGTGGCTTGATGGGGACATTTCCCCGAAACCCGCCCAACACTCGGCACAACTCTGGCTTCCGGGACTCCATGGATCCGGCCCACGCCGGAACCGGAACCTGAATCCTCTTGAAACCCAATGCTTCCCGCCCCGCTCCCTCGGACGTCCTGTTCATGCTCACGGTGGGTGCCATGTGGGGGCTTCATGGTCCCCTGCTCAAGCTCGCCTACCGGGCCGGGCTGAACTTCGCCCTGGTTTCAGTCGGAGAGTACGCCATCGCGACTCTGGCTTTCGGATTGGCCTGCTGGGTGGGCCGGGTCCCCTGGCCTCGTGAAGACCGCGGCTTCTGGCTGCGGATGCTCCTGGGCGGGCTGGTGGGCAGTGGCGTGGTGCTCTTCCTGTTCTGGTCGTACCAGCTGGGCCCCGTTCCGGTCGCAGCCACCCTGCTCTTCTTGTACGTGCCGTTCACTTCGATCCTGGCGGCCCTGGTCCATCGCCGTTGGCCGCCGGTTCGGGAGATTGTTTCGGTGTGTCTGGTCACCGCAGGTGCCGTGCTGGCCACCGACTTCATGGGCTCCACCGGTCCTGACAGCTTGAAGGGAGCCCCTCAGGCCGTGCTGGCCGCGCTGTGTTTCGCCGGGTTCTTCATGATCTCGGCGGGGCTCGGGAGTCGATCCACCCCGTTGTTCCGCTCATTTTTCTTCTCGGCCCTGTCGGGTCTGATCCTGCTGGCCGTGACTCTCGCGGCGGGTTGGTCCTTGAGCGCTCCGGGAACGGGGGTCTGGGGAACCGTGTTGTGGCTGACTCTTCTCAGTAGCGTCGGGCAAGTGGTACCGGTGTTCTTCATGATGAAATCGGCCCACCGCCTCGGTGGCGGGTTGGGCAGCATCCTCACTTCACTAGAACTCCCGGTGGCCGTGGGCCTGTCGGCCCTGATGCTGGGGGACCCGCTGCGACTCTCCCAACTGGGCGGCATCGCACTCATCATCGCCGGAATCGCTCTGCCACATCTTCGACTGGGTCCGGTTCCTGCTTCCGCCGCGTCGGAATGAGCGAATTGATTCCCGTCATTGATTTCTCCCCGTTCTTCACCGGACCTGCAGGCCGACAACGTGTCGGGTCGGAGGTGTTCAAGGCGGCTCACGAAAGCGGCTTCATGTACCTGAAGGGGCACGGGATCACCTCGAAACGGGTCTCCGAGGCTTTTGGTCTGGCTCAAAGTTTCTTCAGACTTCCTCAAGACTCCAAGGAACGCCACCTGCGGACTGCCGGCAATTTCGGTTACCAAGCCTTGGCTCAAGAAGCCTTGGATCCCACACAGCCTCCCGACTTGAAGGAGGATTTCACCATGCGCAATGCCACGGGGATCTCCGCCTCGGATCCGCGCTGGCCGTCCGATGCGTTCCGGACCGAAGCCACGGGTTTCTATGCGGAATGCCGACAACTGGCGGCCCAAGTGATGCAGGCCTTCGCCTTGGCGTTGCAATTACCGGAGGGTTTCTTCGACGACAAACACACCGGCAAGACCCAGACCCTGCGATTTTTGCACTACCCGCCCAACCGCAGTGTCCGGCCCGGGCAATTGGGAGCCGGGGCCCACACCGACTACGGGACCCTGACCTTGCTCTTTCAGGACAATGCCGGCGGGTTGGAAGTGCAAAACACCGCCGGCCAAT
>CAMCYJ010000115.1 GCA_945883815.1 Akkermansia muciniphila
CACCTTGGCCTCACCGGCCATCCGATTCGTCCGCTCCGCCACATCGCGACCCATGTGATATAGTTGGAGCTTCGGCAATTGAGCCGCCTCCTTGCTTCCCGGTTTTGGATCGCTCCACCCGCCGCTATCCGGAGTGAAGAGCAGCTTCCACGGCCCCTGGCGTAGTGCAAAGAAACCGCCATTCGAATGATGCACCAAGGACTCGCGGCCTGCCCGAGCCCGATCCCCTCGACGCAACTGGGGCAGAAAACTCACGCTATCCTCGGCCGCATTGGACGGCAGGCGCTGCCCCAGGATATCGGCCAAGGTCGCCAATACATCCAACTGGCCCACCAAGCGCGAACACGTCGATCCGGCCGGCACCACCGCGGGCCATCGGACCAGAAAAGGAACCCGATGACCTCCCTCGAACAAGTCGGCCTTGTGACCGCGGAAACCGGCACTCGGATCGTGCCCAAAAGCCCGCAACTCGCCGAGATTGGCCGCCGGCGAACAACCATTGTCCGCCGTGAAAATCACCAATGTATCCCGAGAAATCCCGAGCGCATCGAGCTCAGTGAGAATGTCTCCCACCGTCGCATCCACCTGCACCACGAAATCACCGTAAGGATTGGTTCGCGTCCGCCCGGCGAATTCCGCAGTGGGAACAGTCGGTGTGTGAGGAGAAGCCAGGGCCAAGTAGAGGAAAAACGGCGTACCATCCATCGCCCGGGCGCGTGCCCGCGACTCGATCCAAGACAACGCCTCCTGCCGAAACCGAGGATGAACCTCCTCATGCCGGAAATCCGGCCCGATCACCCCCGCCCGCCACATCTTCGGCCCCGGACTCGCCGCCACCCTGTCACGAGGCACCGTCGTCGATCGATCCTGACTCAGGTACACGAACGGGGGCATGTCCAGGGAGGCGCTGATTCCGAAGAACTGGTCAAATCCATGAGCCAAGGGGCCGCCCCCGAACGGTTGACCGAAATCCACTTCCTCCAGTTTTTGACCCGTGCGCACCCAATCCACACCCAGGTGCCACTTCCCGACCATGCCGGTCGCATAACCCTGCCCCTTCAGAAACCCCGCAACCGTCAACCGCCCCGGCTCGGTCAAGCTTGGATCATAGCCGTGCAGCACACTCGACTTGAGTTTCCCCCGCCATGAGTAGCGACCCGTCAACAGCGTGTAACGGCTCGGCGTACAAACCCCCGAAGCCGAATGCGCATCGGTGAACGTCCGTCCCTCCCGAGCCAACCGATCGATCCCTGGAGTTTTCCAAGCGCTCTTCGAATTCAGACAGGAGACATCCCCGATTCCCATGTCATCGGCCAGAATGACGATCACATTCGGCCGAGAAGCCTGTCCCGTTCCGCCGAAGCTACGAGAACCCATCCCCCCAAAGAAACAACCCAGTAGCCAGACCAAAACCCAACCCGGCACCCGACAGCGCAGCCTAGAAAAAGATCGCATGGGAATATTCCGTCAAACTGCCCATCCGCCCCCCCTTTGACCAGCCCCGTGTAGGGACAGGCTCCAAATCCATCCGCCGGGGACAGGCTCCAAATTACCCAGCGGCAGCGGGATCGGGCCGGAGCGAGCATTGGAAGCGATCAAACCCCTCTCCTCGCGCGACAGCGCGAAAGCCTCATCCTACCCCGAGCTTCCCTGCGAGCGCAGGACTGATCCCGCGCAGCCCCCGTCGAGGCACGGACCCCTAGCGCCAGCCCCGGCACTCTGCCACCGCAAAACAGGTGTCCCCACATTCCCTGCGAGCGCAGCACCGACCCGCGGAGCCCCCACCGCCCACGCACCCCTGGCGCCAGCACGACAACCTACTTCCACCAAACGCTCCCAGTTAGGGACAGGGACAGGCTGCATCTCAGGAGGCCAGCTCAACGCCAAACAACGAAAACGTCGTTTTGCAAACAACTTGCATTAAGCCCCTCCCCCGAATTGACTTTATGCGCCGCCGCTCCAAACATAGTCTCCAATGCTCACAGTCTGCCGATAATGCGATCCTTCGTATCCATCGCACTCAACGCGTTCATGGAGTTGGTCCGACAGCCGATCTTTCTGCTGTTGATGACCACATCGGCCGGCTTTTGCGTGTTCATCGCCGCGGTCCCTTACTTTGGATTCGGCGAAGACCCCAAGTTGGTGAAAGACATGTCACTGGCCCTCATGCTCCTGTCGGGCCTTTTCGGAGCCGTCCTTTGCGCCTCCTCCAGCGTCGCCCAAGAAATCCGTCTCGGAACCGCCCTCACCGTCCTTTCCAAACCCGTCGGCCGTTGGACCTTTCTGACAGCCAAATACGTCGGCCTGTCCGCCTCCCTGGCCCTCATGACGTACGCCAACATCGTCGCAGCCCTCCTTGCCGGCCGAATGGCCTTCGACGCCTACGGCGACACCGACGTCAAATCCCTCCTCATTTACGGAGGCGCCGGAGCCCTCGCCTACGCCGTGGCCGGATTCTTCAACTTCTTCCTGCGCCGCGGATTCGTCGCCGATGCCGTCTTCACCTTCATCCTCTTCACCACACTGGCCGTCCTCGGCATCCACTTCTTCGTGCAGGACGAACGCGCCTTCGGCGAAATGGCCCTGGTCGACTGGCGCATGGTACCCGCCGCCGTCCTGATCCTCTTTGCCCTGCTTATCTTGGCCGCCGTCGCCCTGGCCTGTTCCACCCGCCTGGATACCGTACCCACGCTGGCCGTCTGTTCGGCGCTCTTCATCGCCGGCCTGATGGGCGATTACCTCTTCAAAGCCGCCGCCGATGCCGGCAGCTTCTGGGCAAAAACAGCCTACGCCCTGATCCCGAATTGGCAGCAATTCTGGCTGGCCGACGCTCTGGAAGACAAAAAGAGCATCCCCTGGTCCTACGTCGCCAAAGCAGCCGTTTACATGCTCACCTGCATCTCGGCCGCACTCGCCGCCGGAGTTTGGCTCTTTGAAGATCGCGAACTCAGCTGACACTCTCCTTCCCCTACCCGCCTGACCGCCCATGGAACGACACGCTCTCAAAACCGGAATGCTGAACTGGATTGCCCTGCTGGGACTGGCCATCGGCCTCGAAGTGGTGTCCAAGATCGCCAATTCCGCGACCGCTGAACTTGGAGCCGCTTTCACCCTCGTCGGGCTGGTCACTGCCTTGGTGGCCTGGTTCCAAATGCGCCTGGAGGCCTCCGAAGAGTCCGAGCGACTCGAAATGGACGAACTGGCCCGATCCCGCAGCAAAACGGCCCTCTTCGACTCGACCGTCGACGAAGCCTTCCCGGCCCGCAAATCCCGTATCCTATTCGAAAAATGGTTCGTACCGGGCCTGACCCTGGTGCTCTTCCTCATGCAGGTCGGTGGGGCATTCTACTTCTTCAAAGACCTCAAGGACATGGGCGCTGCTGCATCGGCCCCCTCGACATTGTCCATGGCGATGTTCGCAGGCCTAAGCCTGGTGGCCTTTCTCTTGGGCAAATACGCCTGCCGCCTCGCACAACTCGAAGGCATCCGGCTCCTCCGCCCGGGTGGTTCTGCGCTGATGCTGGGCTCCCTGCTGGCCTTCCTCGCGACCGCCAGCGAAGGCCTCCAATGGTTCGGCTTCCCGCAATACGACCGCCAAATCGCCTGGGTCCTGACCGCCCTCTTGGCCTTGGTGAGCATCGAAACCCTGCTGGCGCTCGTCTTCGAAGCCTACCGTCCCCGCGTCCAAGGCAAAGAAGTCCGGCTCATCTACGAAAGCCGCCTTGTGGGTTTGCTCGGCCAACCGGCTGGATTGTTCGCCACCGCCGCCCAAGCCCTCGACTACCAGTTTGGTTTCCGGGTCAGCGATAGTTGGTTCTACCGCTTTCTCGAAGAAAAGCTCAGCCACTTCGCCCTCATCTGGATCGGCATCCTGGCCGCCAGCGACTGCGTCGTGTTCATTGACGCTGGCGAGCAGGGTTTGCGCGAACGCTTCGGCAAGCCGACCGGCGCTATCCTTCAACCCGGAATCGCCTTCAAGCTTCCCCGTCCCGTCGATCAAATCCAACGGTACCCGGTGTCCGAGGTCCAAAGTTTCAACGTCGGATTCGTTCCCGATGAAAAACTAGAAAAGGAAGACACCATCCTTTGGACCAGAGCCCACTACAAAGAAGAGTTCAACCTCCTGGTGGCCTCCCGCGAGCAGAATATCGCCACCAACGCGGCCGAATCGGAGCAAATCGTCCCGGTCAACCTGCTCACCGTCAGCATTCCGGTGCAGTACCTCGTGAAGGACATCCGCGCCTGGTCCTACGGTCACAGCGAGCCCCGATTGTTGCTCGAGCGTCTGGCCAATCGCGAAGTCGTCCGCTACATGGCCAGCGTGGACATCGAAACCATCATGTCCCATGGCCGCCAGCAGGCCGCCCGCGACCTCAAGGCCAACATCCAAACTGCAGCCAACGACGCCAAATTGGGCACCGAGATCGTCTTTGTCGGTCTCCAAGACATCCACCCGCCCATCGGAACCAAGGAACTGAAGGTCGCCGAGGCCTACGAAAAAGTCATCGGAGCCGAGCAGGAGAAAGAAGCCCGCATCCTCGAAGCCGATGCCTATGCGCTCGAGACCGTCCCCCTGGCCAAGGCCGCCGCAGCCAAGACCGTTAATGATTCCAAGGCCGTCTCAGCCCAGAAGATTGCCGAAGCCTCCGGACGGGCCGCCCAATTCTCCTCCCAATTGCTCGCCTACCAGGCCGCACCCAAGGTCTTCACCACTCGCAATCACCTCGAAACCTTCGCCAAGGCCTCGGCCGGCTCCCGCAAGATTGTCATCCTTCCGACCAACACCCAAGACGTCATCCTCTTCAACCTGGAAGACAAGATCCGTCAGGACTTGCTGGATGTGAACATCGAGTCGGTCAAGAAGGACGAACCCAAGAAATG
Source organism: Akkermansia muciniphila (assembly GCA_945883815.1). Taxonomy (GTDB): domain Bacteria; phylum Verrucomicrobiota; class Verrucomicrobiia; order Limisphaerales; family UBA9464; genus SXXZ01. The sequence continues at coordinate 4,882 of CAMCYJ010000115.1, forward strand.
ACCCCAACCGGTCTCTAGGCAACCCAACCCTTTTTCAAACTCTCCCTTCCCCCTCCCCAAGATGAAGCCCCGTACCCCCACCCTGATCATTGGCGGATTGCTGCTGGCGATCTTTCTCTTCCTGCTGTTCGCCTTCCAGGTGCGCACCACTGAGGTAGCCGTCGTCACCACGTTTGGCAGCATCAGCGGCACGCCCAAGACCGAGCCGGGCCTGTACCTCCGCCTGCCCTATCCCATTCAGAACGTCTACAAGTTCGACCGCCGCCTGCAGAACTTCGAGCGCAAGTACGAGCAGAGCCTCACCCGCGACAAGAAGTCGCCGATCCTCTCGGTGTTTGTCGGATGGCGGATCGCCGATGCCGAACTGTTCCTCAAGCGCTTCAATGGCGACCTCTTCCGCGCCGAGACCAGCCTCGAGAACGTGGTCCGTGACGCCAAGAATTCGGTCATCGGCCGACACGACTTCTCGGAACTCATCGCTCCCGACCCCAAGCAAGTGAAGTTCGAGGAGATCGAAAACGAGATGAAGCTGGCCATGGCCGACACCACCCTCAAGACCTACGGTATCGCCATCGAGATCGTGGGCATCAAGCAACTGGGACTGCCCGAATCGCAGACCGCCAAGGTATTCGAGCGCATGAAGGCCGAGCGCGAGCGCCTCAGCAAGAAGTTCGTCGCCGAAGGCACCGCCGAGGCCATGCGCATCCGCTCTGAGGCCGAACTGCAGCGCGACACCACCCTCGCCGAGGCCCGCCGCAAGGCATTGGTCTTGCGGGGCGAGGCCGAAGCCAAGGCCACCGAATTCTACAAGGTGCTCAACCAAGACGAATCGCTGGCCCGATTCCTCATCTCCCTCAACAGCCTCGAAGCCAGCCTGAAGGATCGCACCACGCTCATCCTGGATGAAAAGACGGCTCCTTTGAACCTGCTCCGCGGCGATGCCGGAGCCACCGCACCCACCAAGAACTGATCCCATGGCCGCCGCAAACACACCTTCCGGCAATCTGCGGCCCAACGGCCCGCGGATCTCATCGGACGACGCCTCCAGTCAGGCGCTCTCCGAGGCCTTGGGCAGCAGCCTGGTCCTCATCCGCATCCTCGGGGCCCTGCTGCTAGCCGCTTTCGTCTTTTCGTGCGTCTTCACGGTGAAGCCCAACGAAGTCGCCGTCGTGCTGCGCTTCGGCAAGCCCGTGGGCGAGGGTCGCGACATCCTCCGCACCAACGGTCTCCATTTCGCCCTACCCTACCCCATCGACGAAATCGTCCGCATCGGTGTCGGCGACTCCAAGATCGTCCGGGCCACCAAAGCCTGGTACATGGTCGACCCGGCCGCCGAAGCCGCCGGAATCACCGGAGCCCCGGTCACCACCACGCTCAACCCCGCCTCCGACGGCTACGTCCTGACCGGTGATGGCAACATCCTCCACGTCCGGGCCACCTTGCGCTACCGCATCAGCGATCCCGTGGCCTACACCTTCAACTTCGCGGCGGCCTCCAACACGGTAGAGAACTGCCTGAACAACGCCATTTACTGGTCCGCCGCCCGCACCAAGGCCGACTCGATTTATGGCGACATCGCCAGCTTCCGCGACCTGGTCAAACAGCGCGTCAGCGACCAACTCGCCCTCGCCAATCTCGGAGTCCTTATCGAAGGCCTCGATGTCGAGCGCGTCGCCCCGGGCTACGTGAAGGAATTCTTCGACGCCGTCATCACGGCCGGCCAAACCCGCAGCAGCCGCATCAATGAGGCCCAGGGCGAATTCGACCGCGTCACCCGTGAAGCCAAAGGCGAGGCCGACCGCACCGTCTCCCAAGGACAGGCCGCGGCCGACCAACTGGTGCAGGGATTGGCCGCTGAGGCCCGTTTCTTCCAAGATCAATTGGAAACCTACCGCCAGAATCCCGCCCTTTACCGCGATCGACTCCGGGTCGACACCATTACCCGCATCCTCACCAATTCGCCCGACAAGTTCTTCCTGCCCTCGCGGTCCGATGGCGAGCGCCGCGAAGTCCGCATCCAGCTCAATCGGGAACCTCAACCCCAGAAGCGTCCCGAGATCGGGCGTTGATCCCGGAACACCCCAACCTCTGCCTTTCAATTCATGCAAGTCACCAGCCTCCTGACCCTCGAGGAAGACGCCAAGAAGGACGCCGCCTGCGCGGACTGCGGTCATGACCACGGTGGTCTCGACCATTCGCACACCAACACCAAGCTCTCCACGACGCTGGTCGGCCTGATCTTCGTGCTGAACTCGTTCGCGGTGGACTGGCTCTTCGATCGCGGAACGACCGTGGCCGCATTCAGCGCCATGATCGGTGCGGTCATCCTCGGCAGCCCCATCATGGTGGTGGCCTTCAAAGACCTCCGGAAGGGCCTGCTTTCCATCAACGAATTGGTCGCTCTCGGCGTCTTGGCCTGCGCGGTTTCGGGCAATTATGGCATGAAGGGCGAGGGCTCCAGCCTGGCGGGCGGATTCCAAACCGCCGGCATCGTTGCCTTCTTCATGCTGCTGGGTGAAATCATCGAAACCCGCACGGCCGCCGGCGCCCGGGCTTCCATCCAATCGCTCATCAAGCTGACGCCCACCAAGGCCCGCCGCTTGTTCGCCAATCAGGAAGTCGAAGTGGCCGTCAGCGAACTCAAGGTCGGAGACATCATCCGCATCCGCCCCGGCGACAACATCGCCGCCGACGGCCAGATCGTCTCCGGACAAGGTTCCATCAATCAGGCCAACATCACCGGCGAATCCCTCCCGGTGGACAAAGGCGTGGGCGAAGCGGTCTTCGCGGGCACCATCAACATGAACGGCCTCCTCGAGGTCAAGGTCAGCAAGGCCGGTGAAGACACCACCCTAGGCCGAGTCCGCGACCTGATTCTGGCCGCCGAGAAGACCAAGCTGCCCTTCATGCGCATCATCGACCAGTACATGGGCTACTACACCCCGCTGGTGCTGATCATCGCCGCTCTGGTCTGGGGCTTCACCCAAGACCTCAATCGGGTCATTACCATCCTCATCGTGGCCTGCCCGTGCGCGTTCATCCTGGCCACACCGACCGCGATGGTCGCCGCTCTGAGCGCTGCTGCCCGCTTGGGCATCCTCGTCAAGAACATCGGTGACCTCGAGGCCGCCGCTCGCATCACGGCCTTCGTCTTCGACAAGACCGGCACGCTGACCACCGGTCGTCTGGCCGTCAGTCGCCTCAACCCCCTCAACGGGATCGCCCCGGCCGAATTGTTGCGGTGTGCCGCCAGCGCCGAGCAGTTTTCCAACCACCCCACGGCCCGTTCCATCACGGCCCTGGCCCAAGAGGCCGGTGTGCCGCTGGCCCAGGTGGTCGACTTCAAGGAGACCGCCGGCAAAGGCGTCAGTGCCCTCATCGACGGTCAGCGGATCCTCGTCGGCCGCGCCACCTTCCTCAAAGACCAAGGCGTGGCGGGCGACCTCTTCGAATCGGTGGACCTCGACGAAACCGCCGGCTACAGCCTTCTCTTCGTGGCCCGCGATGGGCATTGCATCGGATGGGTCGGCCTCCAAGACCAGACCCGCCCGGAGGCCGCCGAAGCGCTCCAACAACTCCAGGACTCCGGCATCCGCCGCATCGCCATGGTCAGCGGCGACCGTCGCCCGGTGGCCGAACGTGTCGCCCAAGAAATCGGCGTGCCGGAAGTGGTGGCTGAGTGCCTCCCGCAAGACAAGGTCGAGTACGTGCGTCAAACCAAAGCCAAGGGCCACCGCGTGGCGGTCATCGGCGACGGCGTCAACGACGCTCCGGCGCTGGCCTCGGGCGACATCAGCATCGCCATGGGAGCTGCCGGCAGCGAAGTCGCCATCAACTCGGCGACCATCGCCCTGATGAACAACGATCTCCGCCGACTGCCCTTCCTCATCCGCCTCAGCCGCATGGCGCGCACGATCATCAACCAGAACTTCCTCTTCGGCATCGTCTTCATCATCGGCGGCATGGCCGCTGCGTCCTTCGGGTACCTGAACCCGATCGTCGCCGCCATCCTGCACAATGTCGGATCGCTCTTCGTAGTCTTCAACAGCGCCCGCCTGGTCCGCCAGGGCGAGGAACTGGAACCCTTCGTCCAAGGCGACGGGGCCGCCAACCCCAGCACCGGAACCCCCGCCCCGCAGGCCGCCTGACCGGGATACCCCCAGTGACACGGCGGTGCCCTTCCCAGATCCGCCGAACTCCTCAACCCCTCGCCTCTTTTTCCCACCCGCATCCGTCTCATGAACCCTCCCTCCCCTTCCGGCCGAGCGTCCGCTGAGCGCCCCAGCGACGAGGTCGTCGTCCGGGCTACGGGTCTGACCAAGGTGTTCAAAGACTTCTGGGGTCGGCCCAAGGCGCGGGCGGTGGACAACGTCGATTTCGAGATCCGCCGTGGCGAGGTGTTCGGACTCCTCGGGCCCAACGGCTCGGGCAAGTCCACCACCATCAAGCTCCTGTTGGGCCTGCTGTACCCGACCAAGGGCCACATCACGGTCTTCGGCCAGTCTCCGCGCGATGTCGCCACCAAGGCCCGCATCGGCTACCTGCCCGAAGAGAGCTACCTGTACCGCTTTCTCAATCCGGCCGAGACGCTCGATTTCTTCGGCAGCCTTTTTCAGATCGATTCGGCCGAACGCCGCCGCCGCGCCGAGCAGCTCATCGAGATGGTGGGCCTGAACCAGGCACGTTCGCGAACCGTGGGTGAATTCTCCAAGGGCATGCAGCGCCGCATCGGGATCGCCCAGGCGCTCATCAACGACCCCGACCTCGTCATCCTGGACGAACCCACTGCGGGCCTCGATCCCCTCGGATGCCGCGAGGTCAAAGACCTCATCCTGGCCCTGGCCCAACGGGGCAAGACGGTCATCTTGTCGAGCCACCTGCTCAGCGATGTCGAAGACGTCTGCGACCGCGCGGTGATTTATTACGGCGGACGCATTCAAGCCCAGGGCCCGCTGCATGAGTTGCTTGCCAAGCCCGACTCGGTCCGCATCACGGCACCGGTCCTTTCCCGCGAGACCACCGAGAAGGTGCTCAACCTGATCCGGGCCGAGGTGGGCGACACCGTCCGCCTCGAAAACCCAACCCAGAATCTGGAATCGTACTTCCTCGGAGTGGTCGAAGCAGCCCGCCGTCAGGCCGAGACCAGTGGCGCCACCAGCGGCAATCGGGTGGCCGAATACCTGCGCGGAGCCGGAGACCCAGGCGCCCAAGCGGGTTCCTATCAGGCCGAATCCGTGCTGGAGCGTTTGTCGCGGCCCACCGAATCGGCCGCTCCCATCGTCTCGGAGGTCGCCGCTCCGGCCCAGCCCTCGACCGAGGCGGTGCTGGAATCGCTCGTCCGCCAGGAGACTCCGGCGGCCCCGGCACCGGCCTACCAAGTTTCAACCTCATCGCCCTCACCCGCCCAGCCGGCCAAGACCGCCGCTCCGGAGCCGGCAAAGCCCGTGGATCTCTCCAAGGCCAACGACGCGCTGTCCGGCCTTCTCGGTGGCGGCAAAGGTGGCAAGAAGTGACCTGTCATGACCCGTCGCTTTGAGGTTTACCGCAACGCCGATCGGCAGTTGTTGGCCATCCCCCTGGGGTTCTCTTGGGCGGCCGCGGTCTTGGATTGGCTCTGGGCCTTGTGGCTCCGACTGCCCCAGCTCGGCATCGTCTTCCTGACACTCAACGTCATCAGTAGCGCGGTCCTCTACGCCAATCGGGCCGGCTGGAAGTCGTACCTGCTGAGCCAGGTGGTCCAGGGAATCATCATCGGATTTTCGGCCCGCCGCTTTCGAGAACTGTCGGCCGAGCGTCGCGGCTACGCCTACCTCTGCACCGTTCCTGCCCGCAACGCGGCCGACGCCGTGGCCAAGGTGCTGCAAGTGGGCGGAGTTCCGCTGCCGGAATGGAAGGGACGCCACCTGGCCGGCGTGCCCGACCTTGTCCCCAAGACCTTGCGCCCCCTGTTGGCGGTGGCGTTGTTGACCATCAAGGCGGCCTTTCGCTACCGCCTGGTCATCACTCTTCTGGGCCTGCTCATTGCCCTGGTCTTCATCTTGCCCAGCGCCATCAAACACGATGGCTCGGCCCAAGGATTCACCCAAATCCTCATCACCTACACCCTCAGTGCCATCACGGCCCTGCTCGGGTTCACCACCCTGTGGATCGCCTGCGGCACCCTGGCGCGCGACATCGAGGAGATGCAGCTCTTCCTCATCGCCGCCAAGCCCATCCCCCGCTGGCAAATC
>CAMCYJ010000116.1 GCA_945883815.1 Akkermansia muciniphila
ACCGTCGTGCCGCCGTGGCGGATGATGAGGTCACTGGCCCATCCCAAGGCTGGGTTGGCGGTGATGCCGCTGTGGCCATCGGAGCCGCCGCAGTTCAGCGCCACGATCAGTCGACTCAAGGGCTGTGTGGATCGCCGCTGAGCGTTGACCGCGGGGAGCAATCCGCTCACGGCTTTGACGGCGTCTTCCACCGTGCGGCTGATGCCGCCCTGCTGCTGGATGTTGAGCACCAACGGGGGTTCGCCACCGCCCTCCGGTTGGTCGAGGCCCTGACGACGCACCATCGCGATCGCCTGGTTCGTCTCGCATCCTAGGCCGATCACCACGTAGGCACCGATATTGGGATGGCGGGCGATTCCGCCCAGCACCCGTTGGAGAATTTCCGTGCCCTCGTCGGCCGTGGCGCAGCCGGCCTTGTGGGTGAAGGCCACGACGCCATCCACGCCCGGGAAGTCACGCCGCAGGGCCTCCGGGGTGAACCGACGGGCCACAAACTGCGAGACACTGGCCGAGCAATTCACCGAGGAGATCACCGCCACGTAGTTCCGCGTGCCGGCGCGGCCACCCGGGCGGGCGAAGCCCTGGAAGGTGCGCCTTTCTGACTGTGGCAGGACTTCCCACGGGGCGGTGGGTTCCAGAAAATGGTCGCCCGTGGCCAATTCACCGGTGTCCACGTTGTGCACATGCACATGAGCCCCGGCGGGAATATCGACCGAGGCGCGGCCGATGTATTGGTCGTATTTTCGGATCGGGGTCCCCCGGGCCAGCGGCCGGAGTGCGACCTTGTGGGCGGCGGGGATCGCACTCGGGAAGGTGAGTTCACCGGCCTTCTCGCCGGCGAGCAGACGGCGACGAGCGACGGCGACATCGTCGTTCGGGTGGAGGCGAATCAGGGCATCGGCGGCGGTCAGGCTCATGGTGATCGATCTGCAAACTGCGCTGGGGCGGATCTTGGAGCCAGACGGATTCTGTCCGAGATTCCCGGGCACTATTCAGGGGTCCGACGGCACGAGCACCCGGTAGAACCTGCGGTCGCTCTGAACGGGTTCGGTGTGCTCGATCGGGCGGGCAAGCGGTTGAGCGGGCACTTCCAGCACGCTCGTCCAGAGACCGCGTTCCAGCGCCTCCGACACTTGCAGGGAGTAGCGTTGGTTGGCGGCCGCCGGAAAGCGCAGCACGACGCCCGAGGCAGTCGATTCGGCGCTGAGGCGCAGGGTTTCGGCCGGCCCACCCGCTCCGGGACTGCCCCCTGGATTGCTTCCAACGCGCCACTGGATCTTGTCGCCCCAGCGACTTGGGCTGGCCTGCTCATCGACGACTTCCATCGAGAAGCCGCCGCCGTCCGCGCCCGGAAACCAGTCCTTGAATCCGAAGTCCAGAATCTCCTCGCCCTGGGCATCGACCAACCGCAGGCGTTCCCCGCCATTGTCGAGGCGGCCGACGTATTGTCCGGCCACCGGTACCGCCGTTCCGTACTGGGCCGCGAAGGCCGCAGTACTGGCGACGATTACCAGGCGTGCGCCTGGATCGAGTCGCTTCAAAGCACTGGTGCTGAAGTCGAAGTCCACGCCATCGATGAACCGGACACCGCTCAGGTCGAGCGACTCGGTCGGAGACACGTTGCGCAGTTCCAGAAACTCCAGCTCATCGGGCAGAGACGAACCCGCAGGACCCGCTGGCGGGTTGAAGTGGATTTCGGTGATGCGCAGCCCGCGTTGGGCGGGGCTGGGGTTTCCGAGGTAGGTGAGTTGGTGGGCGGTGTTTCCGCGGGGATTGAGCAGCGTGAGCGTTTCGCCGCGGGCTGAGAGTTGGCCAGAATACGGGCCCACCACGAAGAGTCCCTGACCTCCGCGCGGCCCGGTGGTGCGGGCGCGGAACTGGCGGACGTCCGCGCTGACATACACCACGCTGTTGGAGGGCAGCACCGTTCCCGGATGGAAGGTGAACTTGACGGCACCCTCGAGCTTCCAACCGCTGAGGTCCAAGGCGAGGCCCGACCGGTTGGTGAGCACAAGAAACTCCTGAGCCTGATTGCCTGAGAGCGGGTTGAATTCCACGTCCAGGATTTCCGGGGTGGCCTCTTCGGGCTGGGACAGGGGGATGCCGGCATTGTTGGCGTTGTTGATGCCGATGGCCCGCGCGGTGTTGGTGATGCTGTGGGTGATGTACCAGTGGCGTCGACGCGGTTCGATGAACTGGTTGAGCAAGTCGCCGACACCTGCGGCAAAGGTCTTGTTGCCGGCCCAGGGTGAAGCACCCCATTTGGCGCGATCGAGCAGCGCCTCCGGGCCGATGAGGTTGGTGAGGGCGACCACGCGGTTCTCGAGGATGCGCTTCTCAAAAGGGGTTCCCGGCGGCTGTACCAACAAGTCGAGAATGGAACGCTGGCGGCGCAGGAGCATTTGGCGGGTTTCGGGCAGGCGCACGATCACGTCGTAGAGCCGGTTGAAGTTGCCACCGGTGCTGGAACCTCCGTACAGCGGGTGGCTCTTGGAGGCATCCACCGTGGCCTCCAGCGGGTTGCTGCCGCCGTAGAGCTGTCCCCAGGAAGCGTTCATGTCGAAGGGGATGTTGCGCCACAGTCCGTCGCCAAAGGTGTCCCGGTAGAGACTCATGTTGGCCCACACGTCGTCGTTCTCGGCGCACCAGCGGGTGCCGGCCAAGTGGTTGATGACCTGGGGCAGGTCGAGCAAGTCGAAGACCGTGTTGCGTCGGGTGGTCAGCGGGGATGTTTCGCGGATGCCGTTGGCCAGTTGCAAATAGTCGGTGCGGCTCGGGTCGTTGTCGGGCTCGAGCTTCTGGAAGACGCCGGTGCTGGAGAAGTCCGGGGTCAGGTTGCCCACGGCCTTGTAGAGGGCGCCCCGCGGATCATAACCCATGCGCTCCACCTGCTCCTGGCCGATGACATCGTTGTGGAAGGCCAGTTGGTAGAACTGGCCATTGAGGTGGACTCGGACCGGATAGTGGAACGGCGACGGGACCCCGACAGCATCCAGGAACCAGAAACACAAGTTCTGCCGCAAGTAGGCCGGGTCGAGGTATTCGGCCAAGAGTGCCGATTTGCGGACACTGCCGCCGGGTCCGGGATGACGGAGTTCGTACCCCCGGTTGAACTCCAGGCGATGCGACTTCTTGTTGAGCCCCGCCGAGGTGTTTCCGCGCAGTTCCATGTAGGCGTTGTCGTAGAGTTCGCCGTCGTGGAAGAGGGCAATTCGACCGCCGGACTCGGTGTCGATGCCGGCCAATTGATTGGGGGCGATGAAGAGGTGGAAGACCGGCAGTTGTGTCACCAGATTGGTGAGCTGGACCATGGTACCGAGGTACTCCGGGGAAGTGGTCGCGTTGGGGAAGAGCGGCCAGCGGGACGTGGCGCCTTGGGTGTCCGTGGCCACGATCCGGTAGCGGATCATTTGTCCCGGCGAGGCCAGGTCGGCGGGCAAGGTCGCCGCGTAGAGGCCATCTCCGGCGGCGCCGTCTCCGTGAGCACCGTCGTCCCACATCGGGATCCCGGTCTCTGCGCCGAAGAGGATGCGGTAGCGCAAGCTGACACTGGACACCGGTTGGAAGGTGTTGCGGACCTGGGCCGTGACGCGGAGGTCTTCGGCATCGGTGGGGACCTGGGGTGTGTGCACGACATCCCGGATGAGCGGTCCGGGCAGGGCGGTGCCTCCCCGGTTGGGCCCTCCGGGTGTGGGTTGCGTGAAGTAAACCCCGGAAGGTCCGCGTTCCCAGGAATTGCCCTGAGGCACCTGGACCACTCCATGCGAGAGGTCGGGCACTTGCGGTGGATAAGTCGCTTTGAACTCGCTGGCGATGTTCGTGCCGTCCGGACGCACCAGCGCCAGGTATTCACCACCCGCTGCGAGTTGAAAATTGGTGTGCAGGCGCGATCCCGGAGTTTTTCGGTCGGCCCCTGAGGCGAAGACCACCAAGAACCCGCCGGCCGGCAAATTGGTCTCGGGAAATCGCCACTTTGTCAGTTTGCCGGCGTCATCCGTGAGCGACCATCCGCGCAAGTTAAGCGGGGCATCGGCGGGGTTGAAGACTTCGATCCAATCCGTGTACTGCCCGGTCTCGTCCTTGAGGGTCCTTGTATTGGAAGCCATGAACTCGCTCAGGTACGGCGCGGCCTCGGAGGCCTCGGGATCGAGCCGAAGGTTCCAGGGGGCCCCGGTGAACGCGTTGGGGGTCGCCGCCAGGTCGGTGATACCGTGGTCTGCAGCCCAGGTGAACTGGACCTGGCCGGGAGTGGGCTGAGAAAACCCGAACCGGTACCGGCTGGCGTCGAGGACCACGACCGAGTCTGCCGGCTGGCCGTTGACCCGGAGGTCGGTGGCGTCCACGCCGGCCACCGCTTCGCTGAAGAGCACGGTCGCCGAGTCGAGCGTCCGCACGGCCGCCCCGTTGGGCGGCTGGAGGGTGGCCACCATCGGCGGGGAACGGTCCACCAGCGTGTAGGCCACCGGCCCGTTGCCGGGCAGCCCCGCGTCCAGCCGGTTGGGAGGTTCGGCCAGGTCCGTGACCGTGAGCGACGGATCCCAGGATAGGGTGACCGGTCCGGGCAACGGCGGGGCGAACTCGAAGCGGTGGGCCGTCGGGCCGACCGCCGAGACCGACCGGGCACCGATGCCGTTGATCCGCAGGTGCGCCGCCACGACGCCGGTGACCGGTTCGCTGAAGGTGACGGTGACCGAGGCGAGATTGCCGACGGTCGTCCCCGGGAACGGGTCCCAGCCCAGCACGCGCGGGGGCACCGGGTCGCGGGCGATGGCCTCGAGCGAGGCGTCGAAGCCCAGGTCGCTGCTGCCAAGGCTGCTCTGGAAGACCTGCACCGCCAGCACGTTGGTGCCCGCCCGAAGGTACGAGGCGGGTGAGGGTGCCAGCGCATGCTCGGTGAAGGCCACCGGTTCGGCGGCGTTGTCGGCCAGCGTGCTCACGCCCACCGGATCTCCGGGCGACCCCGGCACGTTGACCCGCAGTACCTCGGTGCCGTTGATCCAGGCCACGAACCCGTCATCCACCAGCGCCCCCATCCTCAAGGCGGCCACGTCGGACGGTTGGGCCACCACGAAGGATCGCCTCAGGAAGATCGACCCGTACACGTTCTGCATCCCGGTGATCCGCGTGCCTCCCGGCAGGGCGTCGCCGAACCAGAAGGGGGCCGGGGCCGGCGCGAACTGGACGTCCCGGAAGTCGGCCGTGCGCCAAGCTGTTACCGGGGCCGAGGCCTCGTTGGTACCCGGCCGCCAGCGCCAGACCGAGCCCGGAGGCACCAGCGTCTGGGCCTGCAGGGACGGTGTGGCCGGTGCGGGTCCGGTCGCGAGGGCGATCCCGACGAGCCACAGGAACCTGCGGGGGATCGCAGGGGCCGGGCTCGTGCACTGGGGAGCCGGGGGGAGGCTCCGCTGCGTTGTGTCCGGGATCATGGGCCGAGGATAGAGAGATCCCCGAGATCAACAAGGAGCCGGGCGGATCCGGTGAGGGTGATGATCCGACCCCGGGTCAGGGGCGGCGGAGTCCTAGCCGGAGAAACACCGGGGCGCTGCCGTCGCCGGGCAGGTCGATCGATACGTCCCGATCGGTCGCCGGGAACCGCGGCATCGTCGACTCCGGCGTCCCTGCATCGGTCCAGGTTGCTCCGTCGAGCCGGTCGGAGACTTGCAGCTCGAGGGCCGTGTTGGCCGGCACCCGCACCCGAAGCCGTGGCCGCCCGTCCACCTGCTCCAGCCGGGGATTCCACCTCGAGGCCCGGTCGGTCGGTTCGGTTCCCGCCAGGAATTCGAGGAGGTCGGGGTCCCCGTCCCCATCGTGATCGGCTGACGGGTCGGCGATGGATCCCGCCGGGGGGATCCCCCGGGTGGCCAGCCATGCCTCGAACCCCGGGCGGCCCGGCAGGGCATCGATCCATGCCGCCACCAGCGCCACCCCCTCGGGGTCGGGTTCGCCGTGCTCGAAGGGGGGCATCCGGCGACCGTCGGTCCGGGTCATGCGGTCCAGCAGCACCGAGCGCGGCCGGTCTCCGGGCAGGAGCACCCGCCCGCCGGCCACCCCACCGTCGGTGATCACGGCCCCCCCGAGCAAACCGGCCAGATCGGTCGGCGTCCCGGCCCGCCCGTCCCACAGCCCGCCGCCGGGTCCTCCGGGGCGGTGGCAGAAGCCGCAGTTCACGTCGAGGTACCGGCGGACCTTCCATTCCAGGCTCGCCTCGGTGCCCGAGTCCCGGAAGGTGGGACGGCTCGAGCCCGCCCCGTGGCGGTCATCGAGGTAGCCGGCGGCCGCGAGCGCCCGGACCTGATGGACCCGGGTGCCGTCAGCCAGCGTGCGCTCCAGGTCGAGTTGGCGGGTATTGAAGCTCAGGGTCCCCCCGGCGGCCGGATTGTGGCAGGCGAGGCATTCGGTTCGGCTGGGATACCGCCAGGTCTGATCCCGCTCGCCCCCGCCCTCTCGCACGCGCAGCACCTCGGTGGCGCCCTCGTCGGGCACCAGGACGGCCTCGCTGGGGCTGGTCCACCGGTAGGTCACCCCGTACACGCCTTGCGCCCTTTGAACCAGGAATCGGGTCTCGAGGCGCCGACGGGACGTCGGCACCCCCGGTTCCATCTCCCGCTCGAAGTGCTTCATCCAGACCGTCCCGGCCGGGGCGCGCCAGGCCTGATCCGGATCGGTCTCGACCCGCTGGCCCGGCGGAAGGTGCACCCAGCGCCATTTGTGGGCGTGGTCCGACCAGAACGGGAGGTTGACCTCGTAGGGCAGGAACGCCCCCGAAACCTCGAGGGAGGCCGGATCCCGGAACGCCCCGGTCGCCTGCAAGGTGGGAGGGATGGCCGGGTCGGCGGAATTCGGCGATGCGACCAGTCTCTGGACCCGACCCGCGTTCAGTTGGATGGCCAGCAGGTCTCCGTTGGACGGATCGACTCCGAATCCGGCGACGTTGGGCAGCCCCCCGAGCCGTTCCACCGCACCGGCCCCCGAGGCGTCCCGACGCAAAGCCCAGACGTTGCCGCTGACGTAGTCGGCGTACACGTAGGCCCCGTGGAGCGCTGTGATCCGGCCGCCCCGGTAAACGTGGCCGCCGGTGATGGAATTGCCCCGGTCGTTGCCGCTGCCATGGGCGTAGACGTGCACGGGCGGCACGTGGTTGAACGCGGCGTTGGTCAGGAACCCGGCCGGAGCCCCCGACCGGGGACCCGCCACCCGCCCCTCGCGGAACGGCCAGCCATGATTCGCCCCGGCCCGGCTGAGGAAGATCATCTCCCAGCGGTCCTGGCCGACATCGGCGACCCACAGGTCTCCCGTTGCCGGATCGAAGGAGAACCGCCATGGGTTCCGGAGGCCGACTGCGAAGAATTCCGTGCGCACGTTGGCCGGGTTCACCGCCAGGCCATTGAACGACCGTGCGCCGACATAGGGATTGTCCGCGGGGATCGAATAATTGGTGGTGATCATCCACGCCAGCGCCGGGTTGGCGAGGTTGCGGTTCGGGAGGAGGGAGTCGGGACGGCGGTCCACGTCGATCCGCAGGAGCCCGGCGAAGAGGTCCCGGTCGATCCGCTGGCCGTTGTTGTACGAGTCGTTGCCTCCACCCTCGTCGCCCAGGGCAACGTAGAGCAGTCCGTCCGGGCCGAAATGGAGGTCGCCGCCGTTGTGGTTGGAGGCCTCGTCCCGCTGGGCGAACAGACGTACTTCCGAGGCCGGGTCGATCGCGTTGAGGTCCGAGCTCGAGGCGCGGAACTCCGTCAACACATTGTACGCCTGACGGGTCCCGTCGGGCCCGGTGTTGAGGGTGCGGAAGACGAAGAGCCGCCGGTTCTCGGCGTAGCGCGGATGGAATGCCAGTCCCAGGAGTCCCTGCTCCCCCGATGTGAGCAGGTTGGTGGTCAGGTTGGCGAAGACGGTTCGGGTCGGTCGGGCGAGGTTGGTGATGACCACGATGCGCCCGGTTTTTTCGACGACGAAGAGGCGCCCGGTCTCGCTCGGGGGGGTGGCCGTGGCCACCGGTTGATTCAGTGTCACCCCGGGCAGTGCGTCGACAAAGGAGTAGGTGGATCTCGGCGGCTGGGCGGGAAGTCCCTGGAACCCGTCCAACGCGGAGGGAGGCCACGCGGCCTGGGCGACGAGGAGTGCTGCCCACAGGGCGAGGCATCCCCAGAATCGTGCTTCTGGTCTCATGGGCGGTGGTTGTGCGGCCTTCCCGGTGCGACGTCGGGTCTCCGTGCATCTGGATGCCGGTCGTCCCGAAACATTTTCGGTATGGTCACTTAGGCAGGGATCCCCGAGGTGTCAAGGGCGGGTCGACGGCTGCTCCACCGTCCCGTGCTGGTCGGCGTCGGGTGGGGCGGACATCGGTCGATCTCACCGAAACCGCGGAGGGCCCGTTCCCCGGGTCCGGGGGGGTTATTGGAAATGCGGCTCGTTGTCGCGGTTCCAGAAACGGGCCACGGCCTTGCGTTGTGCGGGGTCTTTGTGGAGTTGGCCGATGATGTCGAGGCGGCGCTTGGATTCGGCATGGCCGTCGCAGAACACGATCGAGGTGCGGCCGGCGTGGATTTCCAGCGGCCATTGGCGCTCCTCGTACATGCCGATGAATCCGCTCCAGTCGCGGTCACCCTTCTTCTTCACGTCCCAGTTGCTATCGCCGAAAGCGATCATCTCGGTGGGGTTCTTGACCGAGGATTCCTTGGTCTCGCCCCAGACCGGATCCCCGAGGTACACACCGAGCCCGGTGTTGGGCGTCTGCCCGGCGAAGGCGCCCCAGACATTGTAGCCGTAGCTCATGAAGAAGGTGCCACCTGGGCGCAAGCGCACTTCATCCTTCAGGTAGCCCAGCTTGGCCGGAGCCCCGCTGCCGAACTTCGGAACCCATTGCGACTGCTGGGGTGCTGCTGGGCACCGGAAAACATCGGTGTTCTGTCCGCCATACATGCTGCTGCGGAGCAGGGCCGGCCAGATCCAAGCGGCGCCGTCTCCGCCGTCGATGCCCACCGGATAAACCCCGTGGTCCATGATGTAAGTCATGGTGGCCAGGCCCATTTGCCGCAGGTTGCTAATGCATTTCACGCCGTTGGCCTTGGCCTTGGCCTTCGAGAGCGCCGGCAAGAGCATCCCGGCCAGGATGGCGATGATGGCGATGACCACCAGCAGTTCGATCAGGGTGAATCCGGCGGCACCGTGGGCGCGGTGACCGGTCCGTTGGTTCAGGGTTTTCGGATGCATGGGATGCGTGGGGAGGATCTTCCGAGGAATGGGATCTCTCTAGCACCCGTTGGCCATCCACGGAAGGGGAATCCGCCGATGGGTTTACCCTCCGCGACATACCGGCGGCAGCGGGGTTGGACCGCAGCGAGCATTGGATCGCAGCATCTCAATCCCCATCGTGCGTCAGCGCGAAAGCCCCTGCCTTCCGTACGTTCCCTGCGAGCGTAGGTCCAACCCCGCGGAGCCATTCCAAGACTGCACCTCCCCCACCGTGGATTGCCGTTTCCGGGCAGCACCCGCAGCCGGTGCGGGCAATTCAATCCTCCTGCAACCCGTCGCCTCCGGGCTTTCCGGCGGTGGTGCTGCTGCGCTACACTCAGGCCCATGTTCGACTCCCTGAGTGGCAAATTGCAGAACGTCTTCCGCAACCTGCGCGGGCTGGGGAAGATTTCCGAGGGCAACGTCTCGGAGTCCCTGCGCGATGTGCGCATGGCGCTGCTGGAGGCCGACGTGCACTTCAAGGTCGCCAAGGATTTCGTTGATTCCATCAAGGGCAAGGCCTTGGGCGAAGAGGTCGTCCAATCGGTCCATCCTGGCCAGCAGATGATCAAGATCATCAGCGACGAGTTGGTCACTCTCCTGGGATCGGAAAATCAAGGGCTTCACCTCAGCGGGAACCCGGCCTGCATCTTGATGTGCGGTTTGCACGGCTCCGGCAAGACCACCAGTTCCGGCAAGCTGGCCAAATTGTTGCTAAAGCAAGGGAAGCTGCCGTTGCTCGTGGCTGCCGACGTGTATCGCCCGGCGGCCATGGATCAGTTGGCGACCCTCGGGGCGCAAATCGGAGTGCCGGTCTTCGTGAAGAAGGGCGAGACCGATGTGCTGAAGATCGCCCGGGAGGCCCTCGAATACGCGGCCGGCCACCAGTGCAACACGGTCATCTTCGACACCGCAGGACGCCTTCAGATCGACGAGAATCTGGTCCAGGAACTGGTGCGCTTGCGCGATTTGATCAAACCGGCCGAGACGCTGCTGGTGCTGGATGCGGCCACGGGTCAAGAGGCCGTCAACGTGGCCACCCATTTCGACAAGGCCCTCAACATCACCGGTGCCATCTTGAGCAAGCTCGACGGCGATGCTCGCGGCGGCGCGGCCTTGTCGTTCCGGCATGTCGTGGGCAAGCCCATCAAGTTCATGGGTGTGGGTGAGAAACTCGAAGACCTCGAGTTGTTCCATCCGGAGCGCATGGCTCAGCGAATCCTGGGCATGGGTGACGTCGTCTCGCTGGTCGAGAAGGCGATGGATCGCGTCGATGCCTCCAAGGCCATGGATTTGGAGGAGAAGATGCGCAAGGGGCAGTTCACCCTGGATGACTTCCTGGTTCAGCTCCGTGAGATGAAGAAACTCGGACCGCTTCAGGACATCGTCGGTTTGCTGCCGGGTGGTTCCGAGATGCTCAAGAACACCGATCTCTCCAAGAGTGAGAAGGATTTCAAGCGCATGGAGGGCATCTTGTGCGGCATGACGCGTCAGGAGCGTGGTTCACCCCAAATCCTCAATGCCCGTCGTCGTCAGCGCATCGCCAAGGGCTCGGGCGTCACCGTGACCGAGGTGAACAACTTGCTCAAACGCTTCGACGAGATGCGCGACATGATGCGCAAGATGGGCAAGTTCCAGAAGATGATGAGCAAGATGGGCGGGGCCGGCGGACTCATGGGCAAGATGCCCTTCGGGCGTTGAGAGCCTGTCTGAAAATGGGGAGGGGTTCTGCGGCTGGGGAATTCTGGTTTGGGCAAGGCGGTGAGCGGCGGGGCAGACCTCCTGCGGTCTGTTCCGCCCGAACCAACGCAGTCCAAGCCGGAAAGACCCGCCGCCCGGAGGGTTTGGG
>CAMCYJ010000117.1 GCA_945883815.1 Akkermansia muciniphila
GCCGCACTCAGACGGCCGGGGCCGCGGACAAAGGTACACGCACCCCGATCCGCCTTGTCCCTGCCGAAAATTCCTCGCCGCACTCAGACGGCCGGGGCCGGGGACAAGGGTACACGCACCCCGATCCGCCTTGTCCCTGCCGAAAATTCCTCGCCGCACTCAGACGGCCTGGGCCGTCTACCTTGCCTGGGAACCTTGCCTGGGAACCTTGTCTGGAACTGGGGCGGGAACGGGGTTGGGCCATTGAGCCAGCGGCATTCTGCGCTGGCGGAGCGGGATGGGGGCGTAGCGAGCTTTGGAAGCGAACACCAAGAAATCCTGCGCGCAGCGCAATGGTAGATCCTTCAGAGCTTCCCTGCGAGCGTAGGCCCCATCCCCAACAAAAGGTACGCAGGCGGAGCGGGATGGGGCCGGAGCGAGCATAGGAACGTCGACACCCTGCCCCCCTCGCGCGTTCAGCGCGAAAGCCCAAGCCTCTCCCCACGTTCCCTGCGAGCGCAGGACCCATCCCCAACAAAAGGTACGCTGGCGGAGCGGGATGGGGCCGTAGCGAGCTCTGGAAGCGAACACCAAAAAAAACCTGCGCGCAGCGCAATGGTAAATCCTTCAGAGCTTCCCTGCGAGCGTAGGCCCCATCCCCAACAAAAAGTACGCTGGCGGAGCGGGATGGGTCCGTAGCGAGCATAGGAACGTCGACACCCTGATCCCCCTCGCGCGTCAGCGCGAAAGCACTTCCTGTCCCAACGTTCCCTGCGAGCAGAGGACCCATCCCGCGGAGCCCCCAAGGCTCTCACCCCCAGCGCCAGCCTGCGCAGGCCACCTGCCTAATTTATGTTAGACTGGCCCCTTTTGTGTAGATGTGAGGGACCGACTCCCAGTGGTAATTCACTTGAGAAACCTCACGCACACCCGCTAATCGCAGAACGGTGCGCCGCGTCCAAACCTTACTCCTCATCCTCCTGGCGTGGACTGCCGGCGTCCGCACCACCGCCGGCGCGGCTCCACCCTCGGAACCGGGCATCCGCCAGGTGCTGCGCTGGGCCAATGATGCCGAAGGCGGAGCCCCTTTTATCTTTCACCCTCCAGACAACCCCGACCAACTCGTCGGATTCGAAGTCGAACTGGCCCAGGCCCTATGCGACCGACTGGGATGCACCTCCCAATTCGTCCAGTACAACTGGGCCAATTTGATCCCCGGCCTCCGTCAGGGAGGCAATTACGACATCATCATCGCCGCCTTGGAGCGGACTCCAGAAAACCTGGCCCAAGTGGCGATGAGCCGGCCCTATTTCACCTTCGGACAACAACTGGTCGCTCGCACCCAGGACACCAATATCCAGAGCCTGAAGGATCTGGCAGGGCGTCGAATCGGCGTGTTGGCTTCCACCTTGTCCTACCGACTGGCCACCCGTCAGCCCGGTCTCGAGGTGCGGGTGTACGACGAGAACGTGAACTACTTCCGCGACTTGGAACTGGGCAGGATCGACGCCGTTCTCACCGATTCCCCGATCGCCACGGTCCAACTCAAGAATCGGCCCAACCTCCGGGCGGCCGGTCCGTCCTTCGCGCCCGCACATTACGCCATCGCCGTGCCGATCGGATCCCCAGAGCTGCTCACTCGCATCAATGAAACCCTCGGATCTCTGATCCAAGACGGCACCCTCGAACGCATCTACCGCCGCTACGAGTTGTGGGGCCCACAGCAAGCGGCCTTGGCCACCTGGACAGCGGAAGCGGTTGCGACGACGACTTCCGGGGCCAGCACCGCTGCAACAAGGCCTACTCCCGTGCCGATGTTGCGGTATCTCACCATCTTGTTGGAGGCGGCGGTGACTACCTTGTGGGTGAGCCTGACTTCCATGGCCCTGGCCATGAGTTGGGGACTCGGATTGGCCCTGGCACGTTGCCATGGACCCAAACCCCTGCGCTGGATGGCCACCCTTTACATCGAGGTGTTTCGAGGCACGCCCCTGTTGCTGCAGTTGTACTTCATCTATTTCGGATTGGCCCAGCAGTGGGGCTGGAAACTCTCGGCCGGGGCCGCGGCCGTGCTGACACTCGGGCTCAACTACGCCGCCAACGAAGCCGAGAACTTCCGGGCCGGACTGGAGGCCATTCCGCGCGGCCAGACCGAGGCGGCCCTGGCTCTGGGCTTGTCCCCGGTCATGACGTTGCGACGGATCCTCCTGCCCCAGGCCCTGCGAATCAGCCTCCCCGGCATCACCAACGACCTCATCGCCCTCTTCAAGGATTCCTCCATCGTTTCGGTGATCGGCCTGGTGGAGCTTACCAAGGAATTCCTCATCCGCTCGCAGGACGCGGGCGATTACATCGGCCTGGGAATCCTCACCGCGGCGATTTACCTGGCCATGGGCCATGCGGCTTCGCGGGGAGCCCGGGCCATCGAACGGAGGTTGCGGACATGATTGAGATCGTGGGACTGCGAAAGCGCTTCGGCGCGGTGACGGTGCTGGATGGCGTCGATCATCAACAAGCCGCCGGGGAGGTCGTGGCTTTGATCGGGCCGAGTGGTTGCGGCAAGAGCACCCTGCTCCGCTGTCTCAATTGGTTGGAAACACCCGATGCGGGATCGCTGCGCCTGGGAGATGTTCGCATCGAGGCGGGCACCCCTGAGGCGGCTGATCGGCGGCTGCGTCAGCGATTGCGGAGGCGGACTGGGATGATCTTCCAGCAATTCCATTTGTTCCCTCACCGGACCGCCCTGGAAAATGTGATGGAAGCCCCGGTGTACGTGGACCGCCTGCCGCATTCCGAGGCGCTCGCGCTGGCGATGGGGCTGCTTGCGAAGGTGGGGCTGTCCGATCGGGCCCACCACCTGCCCTCCCAGCTCTCCGGCGGCCAACAGCAGCGAGTGGCCATCGCACGGGCCCTCGCAATGAACCCACGAATCCTCCTGTGCGACGAGCCCACCAGCGCTCTCGATCCGGAACTGCGCGACGAGGTTTTGACGGTGCTGAAAACCCTGGCGTCCGAGGGCATGACCCTGCTGCTGGTCACTCACGAACTGGCATTTGCCCGGGACATCGCCCACCGGGTGGTTTTCCTCGAGGGCGGCCGTGTGGTGGAGTCAGGGCCGACCCGAGCGGTGCTGGATCAACCCCAGCATCCGCGCCTTCAGGAGTTTCTCGGGAAACATCGATTTGCGCCCCGGTAAGAATCCGGGCGGCGGACGCTGGTGGCAAAAGCAGCCCACTCCGAGCCGACCCACCCGCCAACTCCACTAGACCTTCGGTGCGGAGATCAACGCGAGGCGACCATCTTGGCAACCGGCAACCACTCGGGTGTCTCCCGGCAACCATGTCAGGGCTGTGACAGCACCGGCCAAGGCGGTGGCCCGCAGCGGTTGGGAAGATTTGCCTGCATTCCAGAACAACACCCGACCGGCTTGGCATCCGCTGGCCAAGAGATGCCCCGCCTTCTGGTAGGCGAGGCTGGAAACCCGGGCTGGATGCCCTTCCAAAATCCGAGGAGTTGAGCCGGCCGGCCCCTTGCCACTGCAATCCCACACCATGAGTTCCTGCCCCCCGTCGGTGGCGAGGTATCGGCCGGAATGGTGCCAGGCAAGGCCTCGGACCTTGGCGTCGTAACCAGACATGGCCAGTTCTTCCCCTTCGCGGAACGGCAGCGGCCAAATTTGCACGCTGCTCTCTTGAGTGCCGGCCACCACCCAGCGTCCGTCGGGCGAAATCGCCAGCGACACCAGACTGGTCTTCCACGGCAACTCGGCGGTGACGCGGCCGGTTTCCGCGTCGTACACGCTCACCCCGCCATAGCAGGCCACGCCCAAGGATCGACCGTCGACTGACCAGGCCAATGCGGCCACTGTGCTCCGATGACCGCCGAGGGTGTGGGCCCATCCAGCACTAGCAGCGTCACTGGCTCCACTGCCCACACTGGCCCGCCCGATGCAGACCGTCTTGCCGGAGGCCGCGGCCAACCGATCTCCCGAAGGGGAAACCGCGAGCTGCTCGACCCAGGCCGAGGGCATGGGCCAGGACTCAACGGGAGTGCCAGCAACCGGATCCCAGAACCGGACCTGTCCATCCTGACCGGCGGTGGCGAAGCAGTGGGCCATGGGGTTCCAGACGAGGCGAAAGCCTCCTCCTTCATGGGCCTGGAAGGCGTGAATGCGGCGACCCGATGAGGCCTCGACTACCCAGGCAGAACCTTCGGTTCCCAGGGCCGCAATGAGACTTCCATCCGGCGAGCCTCCCAGGGCGGCGATGGGTTCAGAAAGGTCGAGGACCCAGTCAGCGGGTCGAAGCGGAGCATTCATCACAGGTCAGAGACTGCAGCGGCAATCCATCGACTCAGGCCAGGCAGCGACGGAACCCGGCATTCAACGCTTCACGGTCCAGGTTGCGCCCGATGAAGACCAACTGACTCTTGCGCTGCAGTTCATCCTTCCAGGGGCGGTCGGGCTTGCCCTCGAAGAGCATGTGGACCCCTTGGAACACGAAACGGTTGGCCTGTCCCTTGATGTTGAGGATGCCCTTCATGCGGAAGATGTCCTGACCCTTGGTCTGAAGGAGTTCGCTGAGCCAGGCATTGAGCTTCTTGGCGTCGAGTTCCCGGCGCTCTTCGATGCCCACGCTGGAGACGGTCTCGTCGTGGGTATGGTCGTGACCATGGCCGCCGTGCTCGTGGACGTGGGTGGGCTCGACGGACTGGCCGTCGCGCTCGATGCGTCCCTTGAACTCGTCCAACCCATGTTGGGTGAAGAGGGCGTAGTTGCCGTGGGCAGGAATGCGCAAGGTGGCGGTGATGCCGTCTTCGCCGAGGATCAATTTGTAGAGCGTCTTGCCGGGCTTGATGACTCCGCCCATGCGGACGGCCGTTCCGATGCCATTGAAGACCCCTTCGGCAATTTCTTCGGCATGGTGCAATGCGTCGTGCAGGCCACCCCCGCACTCCTCGCCGTGTTCATGATCGTGACCGTGGTCGTGGTCGTCATGAGCGTGATCGTGGTTATGACCGTGGTCGTTGTCGTGACTGTGCTCGTGACTGTGCTCGTGACTGTGCTCGGCGTGGCCATGATCGTGGCCGTCGCCGTGATCGTGACTGTGGGTATCCAGTTGGAGCAGGACGGCGCCCATCACGGCATCCGGGCCGGCGTCCAGTCGCAGGGTGTAGTCGCCGGCGTCGAGATGGAGAGTGCCGCTCCATTCGAAGGGCAGTGCTTTCTCCAGAAAATCACCATCGAGCGTGAGTTTGTGACTCAGGTCGAAGGCATGCAGGTGAATGACCTGATCGATTGCGAGATTGGACTGCTGGGCATGCAGGATTTTGGCGACCGGGTTAATGGCCCGGACTTGGCGCTCGAGGTGTGACAGTTCGTCGGCTGTGACAAGGTCCGTCTTGTTGAGGATGATGCGGTCGGCGAAGGCGATTTGCTCTTTGGCCTCGGGGGCGTCGTGCAAATGGAGGGAAATGTGCTTGGCGTCGACCAGAGTGACGATGCCGTCGAGGCGGAAGCTCTCTTTGATCTCTTCGTCGCTGAAGAAGGTCTGGGCGACGGGACCGGGATCGGCCAGGCCGGTGGTTTCGACCAGCACGTAGTCGAACTTGTTCCGACGCTTCATGAGCTGGCCCAGGATTCGAATCAGGTCGCCGCGGACGGTGCAGCAGAGGCACCCATTGTTCATTTCGAAGATTTCTTCGTCGGCCTGGATAACCAATTCGTTGTCGATGCCGATCTCGCCGAACTCGTTCTCGATGACGGCGATGCGCTTGCCGTGATTGGCAGTCAGGATGCGATTGAGGAGGGTGGTCTTGCCGGCGCCGAGAAAGCCCGTGAGGACGGTCACCGGGATGCGCGTGTCGTTGTGTTCGGCCATAGCGAGGCGCTACTTTGATGGAAGGTTCTCACTATGGCAAATGCGGCGGTGGGTAGGTGGGTGGGTTGTGGGCAGGGTATGCCGACGAAGAGGGACTCGGGTAGTGAGTTTGCGGGCGGGGGCTTTCGCGGGATCGGTCCTGCGCTCGCAGGGAACGTGGGGGCAGGTCGGGCTTTCGCGCTGTGCGCGAGGGGTATCAGGATGTGGACGTTCCTATGCTCGCTTCGGCCCGGTCCCGCGGCTGCTGGGTGCGGCCAACTGTCGAACGGGGACTCGGATGATGAGTGTGCGAGCGGGGGCCCGTGGGCCGGCCCGCTGCCGCCGGGTCCGGGGCAGCGGGACCGGGTTCGTACGAAGTAAGGACCCGGGATGCAGAGCATCCAGAATCATCGCCCCACGCTCACTTGCCGGGGGGCTTGGGGGGCAACAGCCCGAGGATGTCCTGCTGCTTGAGGTACCACTCGCGGAGGGTCCGCGAGAGCATGGTGTCTTTGAAGTCCTTGAAGTTGGCGATGTTGAGGGCGCCGTCGATGTCGTCTTTCAGGGACTTGTTGAGATCACCCTTGGCGTCGGTGGCCCAACCGCGATAGGTGCCGGTCTTGTCGTTGAGCATCTTGGCGGCGGCCATGCGAACCTCGGGCTCGTATCGGAAGTCAACGACCTCCACGAGGCTCTTGTCGACCTTGCCCTTGAGGCGCTTGGTGTCGTCCTTGGCGGTGAGAACCAGGCGTGCGGTGTCGATGATGCGCTGCTCCAGCTTGGCGGTGATGTCGCTGTCTTCGAGGCTCTCTTGGGCGGTGACGCCCAGATCGCGAGGGGCGTTCTCGAGGCGAGCGCAGACCTGCTTGACCAACTCCTTCTCGAATTCACGGAAGAACCTCTCACCCCGCTTCGAGATCAATTCCTTCTCGGCGGCGCTGAAGGCGTATTTCTTTTCGTCCAGGCCGACGAAGTTGGTGTAGGCCGGGGCTTCGAGGAGTTTGCTCAAACGCCCCATGAGGTTGGTTGGACTCACCTTGTCGGCCGTCGGCATGCCCTTGGGCGGGTCCTTGAGCTCGAGCTTCAGGTCGAGGGGCAGGAAGCTGAAGAGGGCGCGGTCGACGCCGCCGATACGCTCGATCTGGTCGTTGAGGTCCTTCCAGTGGGCCTTGGCGCGATCCTTCTGGTTCAGCTCACCGATGAACTCGAACTGGTTCTCCACCCGCAGCGACCGGGTCGAGGTACGGAACCAGGTGAGCATTGAAGCGAAGTGATTGGCCATCTGGGCGGCGTAGCGGGCAGGCGAAAGGTTCACCTCGGCGATGGGTGTGGCATCGCGTGAATCCCGCGGAGCCTTGGCCGCGATGAAGGTCTCGATGAGGCTGTTGGGCAAGAGGCGGATGTCGTCGGCCAACTGCGAATAGGCGCCGACCACGGGTTCGACGCCTTCATCGAAACGCTGGAGGTCGCCGTAGGTGCCGACGAGTTCATCGGAACCGAAGAGCATCTTTTTGTCGCGCGGCTCCTGTCCGCCGAAGTAGCCCCACTGGATGGTCGCTTTGTCATGCGGCAGGGGCTCCTTGCGGGTGCGGATAAACCACCCGACCTGCACGGCCGACTTGAAGACGGTGTACTCCATGATGGACGACGACGCGTAGTGGTTGGTGTAGGCGTCCAGGCTCTGGCCGGTGACGTAGGCCTGGAACCATTCATCGATTTGTTGGCGACTCATGTTGGCCGAGACGCTGCCGGCGAAGTTGTGCCGCAGACCGAGGACGTGACCCACCTCGTGGGCCACCACCTCACGGACATAATCCTGCGAGGCTCGCAGTGCGCCGGCATCGGTCAGGGATTCATTGGACAACAAGTCTTCAAGACCCTGGGCATACTGATGGGCGAATTCCACCGACTGCATGTGGCAGAGGCCATTGGCCGTCATCCAGGGGAAACCTTGTGCGGCCTCGCCTCCCACGGCGTCGGCGGTGAGCTTCTTCTTGTCGACCACGATGTCGCGCATGGAGCGCAGCAGGGCGCGGGCGCGGGCCTTGCCGCTGAGAGCAAAGACACTGGTCATATAGGCCTGACCATGTTCGGACTGGCCCGTGCGGGGATCGACGAGGATGTCGGCGTAGGCGAAGCCGGCGTTGTCCCAGGGGACCCACTGCACGATGTTGTACCGCGGGTCGGGAGCGGTGACGCCGGTGGGGGCCTTCTCGGCGCGGACGACGTTGGTGCCGAAGGCGCGGTTCCAATACAGGATGCCATCCTTGACGGCCTCGATGTAGTCGGCCGGAGTGTTCGCGCTGTAGTGGAAGACCACCGGCTTGGACAAGTCGAAGCGGGCCATCTGGGGCGACGGCCGGCCGGTCGTCTCCTCCAGGCGGGCCTGGGTCTCAAAGAAGCGCCCGTAGCGCAGGTCCGAGCCGGGAGCTTCCTTGCCCTTGTAGGCACCCGCATCGTAGGGCGTGAAGAAGTAGCGCACCTCAAAGCGCTGCTCGACGTTGGCCATGGCCTCACGGTCGCGGACCTGGACGCTCTGGCGGATGGCCAGTTGGTTGTCGAGCTTCTCGGCCTGAAACACACGCGACTGCGGGATCTCCAGCGATTCATCGCGCGCCATGGGGTTGAAACCGCGGCCTTGGCCGTACCAGATCTCGGTGTAGAGCCGGCGCATGCCCCGATTGAAGTCGATGACCACCTTGTTGGCGTCCTGCTCGACGATGGGGAAGGTGGTGAGGATTCGGCGGGCGGGCAGGTCCTTGGTCACTACCAAACCATCGGTGGCCTCGTACAAATCGACACCGTCGTGGAAGAGTTCGAACTTCACGATCTTGCCGGACAAGCCCGTGGAGGTCGCAGCCAGCGACTGCGGGATCCGCGAGGCGGACATCAGGTGCTCCTTGCCGAAGACCGTGCGCGGCAGCACCAGCGTGTTGTTGGTGCCCACGCTAATTTCCAAGACCGCCTTCTTGGCGATCGTTTGGGCCATTGCCGGTTGAGAGGCCCCAACGGCTGCCGCGAGCAGCATCAAGGAAAACACCGGAGCGAGACGGGAACAAACGCCTGGGAAACGCATATCTGAATTCAGTTCTGGTGGAAGGTGTTGGTGTTCAGCTGGAAGTCACCTGACACCAAATCGTCAAAGGTCTCCAGAACATCCGATCCGCAATTTCTATTCGGCGTGGGTGGGGCGGTTTCAAGAGGGTTGAGGGGGCTTTGGACCCAAAGGAGGGATACCACCGACTCAACGGAGAGCGGCCAAGGACTCTTCCAGCCGCTTGGGCGACACCGGCACAGAGGTGCCCAATTCCTGAGCAAACAGGGACACTTTGTATTCTTCGAGGAGCCATCGAAACCCCTCGATGCGGCGGGATGCTTCTGAAATCGCCGGCGGTGCGGCCCGCAGGCGTGCCAGTGCCGCCTGGTACGGTGCAACCGCCCTGGCTCGCTCAGCATCTTTGACCGGGTTGTTGGCGGCGCGTTCGGCGCGCAATGTCAGCGCCTTGAGATACCGGGGTAACTGGCGCAGCGATTCATATTCCACACCATCGAGAAAGGCTGGCGGCATGAGGGAAGCCAACTCCTCGGCCAAGGTGGCCGGCCGGGCCGCGGCAGCCGCGGTGGCCGCGAGCGGCGATTTTCCGCCACCGGAAGGCGCCACCAGCAACGCGCCCAATTGACTCAAATCGTTGAGGGTCCGGGTCTTGGGGGACGCCACCGGGGCCGGAGCCGCGAGCCCGATACGGCTGCGGGCCAGTTGAAGGGCCTGAAGGACGAGCGCCAGCTGATCCATGAACTTGGAGACCAGTCCGGGGATGCACTCCCGACTCCGAGTGACCGCGGCCTCGAAGGCGGAAAGGGTCAACGCCTCCGGCAATTCTGCGGGCAGTATGTGGCGCAGGAGATGTCGGAAGGCGCTCTCCCGCAACTCGGACGCCGGCCCGATGGCCGCATAGGCCGCGTCGAAACGGACCAAGGCGCGAAGGTCCTTCTCTACCCAGGCCAAGTCCTTGGACAGCGCGAGTTCCACCAGGCGCTGGAATCCCGGCAAGGAAGCCGTTTGGCGGGCCTCCCGAGTGCGGAAGAGTCGAACATTCACACTCGATCCTTCCCGCTCCAACCCCGGCCACGCCATCACCGGAAAGACCGGGTCATCCACGATGGTGATCGATTCCGGCAAGTCGCCGCAGCTCCAGGTGGTCATGGCCGGACGCTCCCAGCGTCGGACCGCCTGAACCCAGGCCGGCGGATCACCGACGATCTTGGGGGCCGCCTGAGGCAGTCGCTCGCGGACTTCCTGAAAATCCCGCCCGGCCACCAACGTCCGACGGTCGGACCCCAGCAATTCGAAGCGCAGCTTCAAATGAGCAGGAACAGCTCCCGCATCCCAGGCGTCTTCGGGGACGGGCACCCGATAGCGCTGGGTCAGGAATCGAGCGAGGTCGGCAAAGAACGACGTTCCCTGAGGCTGAAATTCGCGAACAATCTCCACGACCTTGGGCGGGAAGGGCATCAGTTCACGGCGCAGCGACTTCGGCAACGCGCGGAGCAATTCCTCGATCTTGGCCTCACGCAAACCCGGAACCGCCCACTCCAAGACGGACGCCGCGGCCCGCTGGGCCAACGGTGCCGGCAACTTCACCGTGACACCGTCGTGGGCTTCGCCGGGCGCATAGGCATAGACCAGTGGAACCACCTGGCCATCGACCGTCACGCTGTCGGGAAAGGCATTCTCATCCAGGTGGAGGTCTTTGCCGCCGGTGATCTCCGGCTCGGTGGCACACAAGTACCCCGCCTCGGTGTGATCCCGCATCCATCGGTGCAATTCGTGCAGCGACGAGACATTGTCCAAGTGCCGGGCATAGAACTCAAAAAAAGCCTGGTCCAAGTCCACCGACGTGCGTCGCAGGCGCGTCTGCCAATTCTCGACCTTCTCCCGCAGAGCGCGATTGGCCGACATGAACGCGGGCTCTGCCGAGGGCGCGCTGGTCTGCATGGCCCGCACCACGGCCCGCTGATCATCTCCGTCAAAGTC
>CAMCYJ010000118.1 GCA_945883815.1 Akkermansia muciniphila
GTCACTGCGTGCGCTTCCCCCTGCTCTTCCTCTGCCTCCTGGGACTGGCCTCGGCTCAAGCCGCTTCGCCGGAATTGAAGCCAACGACCGCCAAGTCGGGCGGCAAGTCCAGCGCACGCAACCCAAAGCCTTCCACCGAGAACACCGGCAGGACCACCGCCCAACTGGTGGCCCAGACACGCAGCGCCATCGTCCGCATCGATGGCCGTGGGCGCGACGGTCTTCAAGAAGGTGTGGGAACCGGCTTCATCATCGATTCCGAAGGACTCATCGCCACCAGTTTGCATGTCATCGGCGAAGGACGGGTGATCCAAGTACGCCTCGCCGATGGGAGTACCCCCGAAGTCATCGGAATCCACGCCTGGGATCGCCCTCACGATTTGGTCATCTTGCGCGTCAAGTCGTCCGGACTCTCCGCATTACCCTTGGGAGACAGCGACGCCCTGCCCCAAGGAGCCCCAGTCATCGCCCTCGGACACCCCCTCGGACTCGATCACAGCGTGGTGGAGGGCGTGTTATCCGCGCGCCGGGATCTCGACGGACATCCTATGCTGCAATTGGCCATGCCCATTGAACCGGGCAACAGCGGCGGCCCCCTCCTCGATCGAGCCGGACGCGTCCACGGCATCGTCAATGCCAAGAGCCTGCTCACACAGAATCTCGGTTTCGCCACACCGGCCAATCACCTCAAAGCCTTGTTGAAGCAACCCAACCCGATGGTCATGGCCCGGTGGTTGCGTCAGGGAGCCCTGAACACGAATCAGTGGGAAGCCTTCCTGGGCTCTCACTGGCGGCAGAAAGGCAATCGCATCCTGGCCGATGGCGCCGGCTCCGGATTCGGGGGGCGTTCCTATTTGCTGAAACGCGACCCACTTCCCACCGGTGGCGAGTTGCAGGTGAAGGTGCGCTTGGACAATGAATCGGGCGCGGCGGGATTGATTTTCGCGGGTGACGAATCCGGCCGGCACTACGGGTTCTATCCGACCGGCGGCGAGTTACGACTCACCGCGTTCGAAGGTCCCGACGTCTTCTCATGGCGCATCCTGGGCACCGTCCCAGCAACCGCTTATCGCAGCGGTGACTGGAACACCTTGCGGGTGCGGCGATTGGACGACGGGATTTGGGAATGCTCGGTGAACGATGAAGTGGTTTTCCGGAGCAAGGATACCGCCTTGCAAGGCTCCCGAGTCGGATTGGCCAAATTCCGCAACACCGCCGCAGAATTTCGTGACTTCCGGGTGGGGGCAGCGGCATCCGTTCCTCCCGAACTACCTCCTGAGGTCGTGGCCAGCTTCACTGCGGGTCGCGAACCCCGCGAGGCGTTGAAATCTCACCGGGTGGCGGCCGATCGTTTCTTGCAGGAGCGCGCCCAACGCCTCGAAAGCGAAGCCACCCGCCTGCGCAAACTGGCCAAGGACTTGCACCGGGAAGCGGCACGGGAAGCGCTGTTGGCGGAGTTGTCCCGACCCGAGAACGAAATCGGCCTCGCCCGAGCGGCACTGCTTCTGGCATGGCATGACCATCCGGAACTCGATGTTTCCGAGGCAGAACGCCAATTGGCCGATCTGGGTACCGAGGCTCGATCGCACGTGACTCAAGCCGGTTCCGCAGCCGACCGTATCACGGCCCTGAGACAGTTCTTGTTTGAGGATCAGGGTTTTCATGGGAGCCGGGGCGACTACCGGAATCCTGCCAACAGCCATTTGCAATCCGTGCTCGAAGACCGCGAAGGCATTCCCATCACCTTGAGCATCGTGTTCCTGGAGGTGGCCAAATCGGCCGGGATTGACCACATGCACGGATTGCCCCTGCCGGGTCATTTCTTGGTACGCCATGCGCCTCCCGGAGAATCCGCCCGACTTTACGATCCCTTCAATGGCGGCATCTCCATCACCTTCACCGATGCCGATGAACTCGGCAGCCAAAGTGCCGGTGTCCCGGTGCGCAGTGAATTTCTCGAAGCCGCCAGCCCTCGATCCATTCTCATCCGGATGATCAACAACCTCCGCGCCTTCACCATGGAGCGCTCTGGGGTGGAGTCGGCACTGCCCTATTCGGACCTGTTGGTGGCCATCGCGCCGGACGCCCGCAATGCCGCCGCCGAACGAGTGGATCGCGCCCGACTCAAGTCCCAGATCGGAGATCGCGAGGGGGCGGCTGCCGATTTGCGAGCGGTGCTGGAAACCGTTCCGGCCGGTCCCCAGGAGACCCGCATCCGCGAGGCCCTCAAGGCCTTGGAATCTCGGCCCTGACGACCGGGTAGGCAGCCCTCGGCGCCCAACCGCGTCGCCATCGAATCCGAACAATTGGGTACTTATCCGCAGAATTAAAACCCGGACCCGCCTTACCGCTGGGGCGCCACCTTGGCGAGTTTGCGCTGAAGCGAACGCCGGTGGATGCCCAACTTGCGCGCAGCCGCAGAAATGTTCCCTCCGCAGTCGCTCAACACCCGCTGGATGTAGGACCACTCCAACCGATGCAACGACTGAATCGAGTCCACTTCTGGATCTGCATCGGAGCGCACCCCTTTCAAGATTTCGACCTCATCGGCTGACGGATCGGCACTCACTACCCAGGTCTCGTTGGTCTCAGGGGAACGGATCGCCATCGGGTCATCCCCACCCACTCCAGAACCGATAGACTCCCCTTCCTTCCATCGTCGAAGACGCAAGCCGTGGGATTCCAACAGCACCCGAATTTGCTCGGCCAGAACCACATCACCCTCAATCAACAACGCGGCTCGGAATGACCGGACCGTTTCCGCGGCGTTCGTCCGCTGATGGGTGTTCGTAGCCATGGGCAGTGCAGTTGGCTCAACCCTCGTTGGCGGACCGAACCCGCGGTCGAGTGACAAAGAACAGCACCACCCCCGACAAGCTCAGCACAAAGATTCCGGTCGTCCCCACAACCAAGATCCCATCGCGCAGCATCTTGTTCGGAATGAAGGCCAATTTGTGCAAGTTGCTGAAGATATTGGCTTCCCATTGCCGACCCTCATCGGTGAAGCGGGTGACACTTTCGGTCATGGTGCTCACATACACTCGGCGCCCGGCCGGATCGCCCGTCTCCATCCGGTACACCGGGAGGATGCGGAAAATCGGCAAGTACTCGGAGTCGAAGGCCGTCAGGAAGGCCGTTTTTCGGACCGTCACGCCCCCGAAGAACCGCGTGGCAATCTCGGCGGCAAACACCTCATCGCGCTCTGGAGCCGGTTTGCCCGTGGCACCACTGACATAAGCGGGGGCCTTGGCCTCCCGCGTCCAAACCACATAGGTCGGCTCTCCTGCGATCATCCTCAAGTTGACCGCCCGAATCCCATTCGTCGCCGCGGGCACTGCCTGAACGGCTTGTGCCAACGGGATCCGCACTGAATCCAATGGAATCTCTGGACCACTCGGAATCGCCTTGGGAGGCGGATCCTGGGTCCACGTCATGACTTGATGGATCACGCCACTGGAAGAGGCCAATAGCGCACTGAGACTAAACGTCAGTCCGATCCAGCGATGGAGTTGTCGAAGGGTTTTGGGATTCACCAGATCTTAGGGTGCGGCAGTCGATTAGAAGCGAATTTCCACGCCACCGAAGAAGGATCGCCCGTCTCCCGGGTTGTAGGCGGCACTGGCGGGAGTGGCCCGATTCAAGACCCCGGTGGTGGCGATATAGGCCTTGTCGGTGAGGTTGCGGGCATCCAGGAACCACGAGAATCCTCGCTGGGTCTGATATCCAACCCGGACACCCAAGATCGCATAGCCGGGCGCATTGGCCGCGTCGGTGTTGGCCAGATCAATGGCATAGGACTCAGGCGCCCACTCGACATTCGGACCGAAGTAAAAGCCGCACGGGTGCTGGTACTTCAACTCGCCCCGCAGGTAGTGCCGAGGAATACCCGGCAAGCGGTTGTCGCCATAGGTTGCATCCCCGTCGAAGCGGAAATCGTTGAACAGGTAATTGCCCTGAAGGCGGATGCCGTCGTTCGGAACCTCGGCGCCCGTCGCCAGAAGGCCATCCACCACGCGCCATCCCCCACCCAACTCCACGCCCCGGTGGATGGTCCGTCCGGCATTCAAGGTCTGGGTGATGGGTGGGTTGAAATTGCCCACCTGCAAGCTGAGCATCTCGTCCTCCAGCCAGGCTTGGTAGA
Source organism: Akkermansia muciniphila (assembly GCA_945883815.1). Classification (GTDB taxonomy): domain Bacteria; phylum Verrucomicrobiota; class Verrucomicrobiia; order Limisphaerales; family UBA9464; genus SXXZ01. The sequence goes on from CAMCYJ010000118.1 coordinate 4,142, forward strand.
GCGACGCGTCCCAATCGAAACGCCCTACCTTGCCGCGAGTGCCGATCTCCAGAGTCGTGCCTGTCTGAGCATTCAGTTGCACCAACCCGTTGGTGGCTCCGGGAGTAGCCGGTCGACTCAGCTCTCCGAAGGTCGGAGGTTCGAAGTTCCGACTGACGTTGCCGAAAACTTGCACGCCTTGGGCCGCTTCCCAAATTGCCCCCACCTTGGGGTTGAAGCCGAGGTAGTCTTGAGTGTCGGTTTGGTCGCCGTCCGACAGGAATCGGTCGGCAAACTCCCGGCGGGCGTAGGTGACTGAAGTGCCTGCCACGAGGCTCCATCGGTCGTTGAGCTTCAGCGAGTCCTCAAAGTAGGTGTCCAGGTTGGCTGAGGTCTGGGTGCTCTCAGCCGTCTTGGCTCCGCGGCGGGGGCGTCCCGCGAAAGTCCCATTCACAAAGCGATTGTCCTCCGCCCAGCCATAAACCGGCGCGAATCCGGCAGTGAGGCGATTGTCGTATCCGGCCACCTCACTGGAATGAACCACGCGAGCATCCAAGCCCAGGTCGTTCGAGTTCTGATCGATCACCTGAAAAATCGGATGATCCAAATCCTTGTAGCTCCAAAATCCGGAGACCTGAGCTTGAGTTTGATCCGAGGTCCAGGCCAGGCGATCGCTCAATCGATACAGCGAATAGTCGCGCTTCTGGTCGCCGGCGAAGCTGCCCAACCGAGGATTGTTCAAGGCGTTGCTCAGCGACAGGGATCCCGGCAACTGCGAATCGGTGCGCACGGCGGTGAACCACAGTCGATTCTCCAGCTGATCCGAAATGCGATAACCCACATTAGCCATCACGCGATCGGCCTCTTGCGCGGCGTGCTGACGGTAACCGTCCTGGATGAAGTGCGTGAGGCTGGCGTAGTAGTCCGCCGGACCCGAAGAAAACCCACTGCTGACCTGCCCGCGCAAATAGCTGAAGGAGCCCAATTCGAGACGGGATTGAAATGGACTGGCGTCCCGGCCCGTCGGGCTCACGAAATTCACCGCCCCTCCCAGCGTGGTACCGCCATAGCGCAAGGCGTTGGCGCCGCGCCACACCTCGATGTACCGGGTCGCCAAGGGCTCGATGGACTGCATGTCGACGCCGCCGTCGGCCAAATTCAGCGGGACACCATCCTGAAGGATCTTGAGGCCGCGTCCGTGGAAGGTGCGTTGAAGGCCGGAACCGCGAATGGAAATGCGCGCCTCCTCAGAGCCAAACCGCGACTGAACGTAGACCCCCGTCGTGAAGTCGAGAGCATCACGCAAGGTGGAGGCGCGGCCTTGGCGCACCGTCGCGCCATCGACAAGGGTTGTGCCACCGGGGACTCGGGCCAACTCCGCCGTGGCAGCGCTCACCGAAGGCACGGTGAGAGTGGGTTCAGACACACCCTCCACCACAACTTTGGGCAGGGCTTTGGACTCCGCGGCCTGGAGGACCGAAGCCCCCAAGAGTGCGGTGACACAGGTAGAAACAGCAGAAAACGAAGGATTCATGACAGAAAAACAGACAATGATTGAGACAATGATTGAGACGGAAGACTCCGGACGGTGATTCCCGGAAACGGAGCGCACCTGGCCGGAAACAGGCGCGAGCCAGCCCATCGGGGGGGGAGATTCCTGCGATCCTTGAGGACGAATCCATTTGGCCCGGAGCGACAGGGCCCCTTGGTTTCAAGGCCGGATGCGCAGGCAAATGGGGGGGATCCGGGACGCAGCCCGGATCCCTCAGGATCGACCGGAATTTACGCGAACCGGGGAGGCTGCCACGGCGGCGAACCCGAGCGACGGGCCGCACGTTGATCCCGGGCGGGAAGACGCTCGGCTGGGGCTGTTTCGGGCACCGGCAACTCGAAAGCCCGATCCGACGGAACCATGTCGGTCTTGGCGAAGGAGAGAACAATCGTGGCCTGCTGCTGTGTGTCGCGGCCCTTACGGACCACCTTGCACAGTGCACACGGATGGTGCCCGTCGAAGGTGGTTTCGATGGCCTGCACCCAGCCCATCTCGGCACTCCGATCCAAGAGCATGACCGTCCAAGCAACGGACTGGAGCAAGGTCCACTGGAACCCGAGGGATATCCCCACGAGTCCAATCACCAGCCATTGGCTCCACCGTTTTCTCACAGCCCAATCAAGGGAGCATGCCCGTTGGAGGCGCGTCAATCCTCAGGGTTCGTTAGACCCTCAGAGGGTCTGCGGTTTTTTGCCGCAGCCGCCTGCCAGAACCCTACCCATCTTCGCCGGAACGATTCAGTTGGGAGGAAAGGGATGGCGTCGCGGATTCTTTCGCAAGACGAGGCGAGAGTGAGGCGCGGGCCGATGGAAGGCCAATGGTTGAGGCCTGGATCGAGCGAACAACGAAGCTCTTGCGGAAGAAGACGCAGCCAGCACGACCGATCCAACTGAATCGTTCCGGCTTAGCGCAACACCCAGGTTGCCGCAGCGGTCGCATCTGGAGCATTCAGGCGCTGGAGTTCGGACTCACCCAAGGTGATCAACCCGTCCACATCCCCGTACTTGGCGCCACCGGGAAGAAAATCTGGGGAGTGCAAATCCAAGACTCGTCCGAAACGAAACTCTCCGAGGTGAAGCGCCACGCGATCCACCATCTTGCCGGACTGCGCCCGGGCAGCAGCCGCGATCGGAGCCGTTGCATCCAAGGCGACCAATGAAACTTGACTGGAGGGCTTCTCATGACCGCGGATGTACTGCACCGCCGTCAGGACATCATGAACACGGTGAGTGAAGACCGCCGGATTGTAGCCAAAGGTGTAAGCAGCAGACTCTCGGGGATTTTTGACCCGGGGCGTGCGTGTGAGGGGCTGCCCATGCACCGACGACTCTCCTTGGTGGAGCAAATCCAATCCCACCACCGTCGAGCCACCATCCACCAACTTCTGGACGGCCGGGATCAGCGAGCCGTCTGCAGCATACAAGCCGGATTTCCCCTCAGACGTCAGCCACACCACGGTCTTGTTGTTCCACTGCTTGGGATAACAGAAGATCACCGGGATTTCTTCGTGACGCGAACCGTTGCGCAGCAGGCCAGTCATTTGGATCCAGCTCCCTCGATCCAGCTTGTCCTTGAGCACCCAGGCGATCGAACCCGACGGGGCCGGGTCGCGGGCGTCCAAGACCACGTCCCAGCCGGCCTTCAGCACCTGGCGGTACTGATCTGGCGAGCTTGACGCCAACGCTTCGAGCTGTCGCTCGGCGTCCGTCGCCCATAACTTCAGAAGCTCCCGCTCAAACTCCGGCTCCGCTGCCTTCGGTGCGGGGTGCTCAGCATCCCAGACACTTAGCTCCGCACGAGTGGAAACCGTGTAATCGCGTTCCAGAACCGGCTCTTGCTGACCCAAATGAAAATATCGATTGAGCCAATTGTAGAAGGCGGTGCGTGAAACGGCGTTGTAGTTGTGCGGAAAGTGCTCGCCGCGCTGGAGCATCACTTGGTTGGGCGCACCCAGGAGACCGTACAGGCGTTTGAGTTCCGGGAAGCCCTTGGTGGACATCTCCTTGGTCCAGTCATCGGCAGTGGTCATGCCCTGAGGTTTGGGCGCGAACAAACCGGCAAACTCCACATTGCCTGTCCCCACGCGCAACAAACTGGCGTTTTCGCAAGTGCAGCCGCCTTGCATGGCCGTGCTCACCATGACAGCCGAAAAGGAGAGCGAGATGCGCGGATCGATGGCGGCGAGCAGCATCGTCTGGGTACCCCCGCCACTCGCGCCCGTGATGGCCACGCGCTGAGGATCCACCTCGGGCAACTCGAGCAAGAAGTCGAGCGACCGCACAGCGTTCCAAGTTTGGAGCCCCATGATGCTCTGGAGATGCGTCTCCGCCTGAGGGCTGAACAAACCCCAGTTCTCGGTGGTGTTCATCTCGGGCCGTTGCTTGGCGAAGCTGTGGACCAATTGGCGGGAAAGCTGTTGGGAATCGGAGTCACCCAGCATGTCCCACTGCCACACCACACAGCCCATCCGGGCCAGTTGAACACACATGGATTGGAAGCGGCTCTTGCCTCCCTCAACAAAGCGCTCCTGACCTGTGGCGATTTCATTGCGCAATTCCGAGTCGTTGGCCTGGGAGAGCCGCGCATCCGCCCAATGCCCGTGAGCAAACAGCACACCCGGCGCCTTGCCACCAGCAGCCTTCTTGGGGCGGTACAAGTTGCCCGTCACAAAGAAACCCGGAGCGCTCTCGAAATGAACCTTCTCCACCGTGTAATCCGCGCGATCGATGCGCCCATAGATCTGGGCCTTGAGATCCGTCTTGGTGGGCATGGGCCAGAGGCCCTGTGAGACGAGGATTCGCTGGCGCACTTGAGAGGCACGGCGGTCCCAAGCCTCCTTGGACTCGGGCGGTTGGAAAGGAAAGTAACCGTCAAGATCCTTCGGGGCTTGGAGCCGAAGGTCGTCGGGACGTTGCCCAGCGGGCAGCGCTCGGGGCCCGGCTGCCACCGCATGGGAGTTCAGCGACAGGGCAACGGCGGCCAGAAGGATGAGGCGCAGTGGGGACATGGGCCGAACGCTACCTTCCCAGCGGCCCGAGACAACCCTTGGAATAAATCTCCAGAATCCGCCCAACCAACGCTCGAATCACCAGGATGCAAAAACCGATTCCGCCGCCCGGACCGTCGCCTCGATGTCGGCGGAGGTGTGTGCCGTGGAAATGAAACCAGCCTCAAATTGAGACGGTGCCAAATAAACTCCCCGATCCAGCATGCCATGGAAGAATCGGGCAAAACGGGCACGGTCGCTGTGCATCGCATCCGCCAGATTCCACACCGGTTGGCTGGTGAAATAGCCGCAGAACATCGAGCCAATGCGTTGGAACTGCACCGGGATCTGGGCGGCCTTCGCGACGGCCACCATTCCCTGCTCCAACTCGCCGCCCAGATTCTCCAGCCGGCTCCACGCATCGGTGTTTTGCAGGGCTTCCAGCGCGGCCAAACCAGCGGCCATGGCCAAGGGGTTTCCACTGAGCGTGCCTGCCTGATAAACCGGACCCAGCGGAGCCAGATAGTCCATGATGTCGGCTCGGCCTCCGAAGGCCCCGACCGGAAGACCGCCACCGATGATCTTGCCGAAGCAGCTCAAATCAGGGGTCAGCCCGAAAACCCCTTGGGCACCGGCTGGGCCAAGACGGAATCCGGTCATCACCTCATCGGCAATGAGCACTGTTCCATGGTCTCGAGTCAGTTGCCGGAGCAGTTCCAAATATCCGGGTTTGGGCAAATACAACCCAGCATTGGCAGGCACCAATTCTAGAATCACCGCGGCAATATCCCGTCCCTGATTCTGGAACACCTCCCGCAGGGCCTCCGGATCATTGAATGGAAGTACCACGGTTTGTTGTGCCACCGCAGCCGGCACGCCAGCACTGTCCGGGTTTCCGAGTGTGAGAGCACCAGAACCCGCCTTCACCAGCAGGCCGTCCGAATGCCCATGGTAGCATCCGTCGAATTTGATGATGCGATCCCGCCCGGTGAAGCCGCGCGCCACTCGAATGGCCGACATGGTGGCTTCGGTGCCGCTGTTGCAGAAGCGCACCTTCTCGACGGATGGCACCATCGCCTTGACCCGTTGAGCCATGGTTACCTCCTCGGCGTGAGGAATGCCGAAGCTCGTGCCACGCTCTGCGGCGCTTTGGATGGCCCGGACAATGGACGGAGCGGCATGACCGAGAATGGCTGGCCCCCAGGTTCCGACGTAATCGATGTAGGTATTGCCGTCCACGTCACTGACCCGTGCACCCGAAGCCGAGGCTGCAAAGAAGGGGGTGCCGCCAACGGCACGGAAAGCCCTCACCGGAGAGTTCACGCCGCCAGGAATGTGCTTGAGGGATTCGGTAAACAGGGCTTCAGACCGTGATCGAACGCTCATGTGTCCGGACAGTGTGCCTCGCAGAACCGATGCTGCAAAGAACGCGCCTTCGAGGATGCCAAGTTGATTTGATTTTCAGCGGCCTTACCGAACCCCTATTCTAGAAAAACAGTGAACGGAAAAGGCCGTCCCGTCGGCCTCGCATCATGCATCCCTCCCGACAGTTCCACTATTGCCCTCGCTGCGGAAAATCCATCACCCCGCCGACCCTCGGGGCACCGATGATCTGCGCTGCCTGCAGTTTCCGCTTGTTCTTCAATCCCGCGGTGGCCGTCGCCGTGTTCATTCAACGAGATGATGGGAGCATCCTGTTGATCCGGCGTGCCAAAGATCCGGGAGCCGGACTCCTGGCTCCTCCCGGCGGATTCATTGATATCGGTGAGCGTGCCGAATCGGCCGTGCATCGAGAAATTTTGGAGGAGGTGGGCATCCGAATTTGCGGACTCAAGTTCCTCTGTTCCCAGCCCAACGAATACCTCTTTGACGGAGTGACCTATCCGGTGTTGGACCTCTTTTTTACGGCTCAACCCTTGGATAGCGCGGGAATTTGCAATCCGGAGGAGGTCCATGCAGTGGAATGGCATCCAGCTACAACGCTACGGAGCGAGTCGCTT
>CAMCYJ010000119.1 GCA_945883815.1 Akkermansia muciniphila
TTCACCGGATCGGAATCTTTGGAACGGAGGTTGGCGGGGTTGGACACCAACTCGGTGGCCACCCGGAGGGCGTTCTTGCGAACCCAGGCTGATGGGTCATTGAGCACGGAAGCCGCCGCCTCATCCTGCCAAGGCACCGGACCATTGGAAGCAGCCACGCGGTAGAGCCACAGCGCCTGAATGCGGGATTCGGCCGGGGCCTCGGTATCACCGATCAACTGACCCAGACCCGGCAACGCGGACTCCAACAAGGCGGGTTGCTCGATCAACAGGCGGTTGGCCGTGGAACGTACCCACCCATTCGGATGGTTCAGGGCCGCCACCAGGGTGTCGGCGTCATTGCGGTCGAACTTCGCGGTCGGCAGCGTCTTGGCTTCCTGGTGCTGGATGCGCCAGATGCGGGTGAAATGGTGATCCCGATCCGGACGGGAGGCCGCGTTGCGGGCGCCGTGACCGGGACCCCGGGTGTCGTTGTGGACGGCGATTTGATTGTAGAGATCCACCACGTAGATGGCCCCGTCCGGACCCACACGGCTGTGGATGGGGCGGAACCAGTAGTCGGTGCTGGCGAGGAACTCGGTCTGCTTGCGGCCGTCTTCCTTGCGGCCCTGGTAGGTGGCGCCCTTGGGGTCGAGAAACTCATGATGGAAGAGCTGGCGGGTGGCCTCGCTCATGAAGAACGAATACCGCTCGGTGGCGGCCCACTTGGCCGGCCAGGCGCCGCCGTCGTAAATCGTCGCGCCCGCGGCGGCGGTCCAAGCTCCCACCCAGTCGATTTGCACGTACGGCTGACGCTTCTCGTCGAAGGCCGGGTAGATCTTGTTCTCCTCGATGACATTGAGGAATGACTTCATGCCGCCGATCTGTCCGCGGGCCAAAATCTTCTCAGGAATGACCACGTGGCAAATGGGCTCGCCGCAGGTGGCCGTCGTGAAGAGGATTTCGTTGTCGGGCGCGATCTCGCAGCCCCAGGTGTTGCAGCCGCCGGCGGCGATTTGCTCCACCGCGGAACCATCAGGCTTGAAGCGGTAAATGCCCGCAGCGATGTCGCCGAAGTCCTTGGATCCGTCGCCCGATTTCACACGACCGCGGGTGTAGCCCACCGATCCGTAAATCCAGCCATCCATGCCCCAGCGGAAATTGCTAATGACCGCATGGGTGTCGAAGGTGCCCCAGCCGGTGTAGAGGGTCTCGACCTTGTCGGCGCGGCCGTCGCCGTTGGTGTCGCGGATCCACAAGATGTCCGGGGCCTGAGCCACGATCACGCCGTCCTTCCAGAACACCAGAGACGTGGGCAGTTCCAAGCCATCGGCAAAGAGGGTGCGCTTGTCGGCCACGCCATCACCATTGGTGTCTTCCAGGATGGAGATGCGATCCAGCGGCTTGCGGGATTCCTTGCCGCCCACCGGGAATGCGGCTGGGTTTTGGGCTCGGTTCCAGTAGGCCTTGAAGTCGTTCTTGTTCACGTCGCGACCGCCCGGGTACTCAGGTGTCTCGACCACCCACAGGCGACCCTTCTCGTCCCAGTCCATGGACATAATCTTCTCGGCCACGTTCTCATCGGCCGTGAGAGACACCTTGAACTCCGGATGCGTCTGGAAGGTCTTGAGCGCCTCGGCGGCGGGCTTGGGGCCACCGGCCGGATACTTGAGCGAGGCCAATTCCTCGGGCTTGCAGAACTCATCGGCGTTGGCGCGCTTGCCCGCCCAGGCGATGCCGCGCAACAAGATGGCTCGGTAGTGCGGCGTGTTGAAGGAGTCGTACTCGTGGCCCGGGATGCTCACGAAGGCGCGGTATGGGACCTTGGCCTCGGGCAGCGTCTTCTCGTAGGTCCACAGCTGGGGCCAGATGTTGAAGACATCCACGAAGCTCTGAGCCAAGACGTTGACGTCTTCTGCCATGTCGAGGCGGTTGTAGACCTCGTCCTTCCAGTCGAAGTTGGAAACCCCCTTCACGATCGGATGCTCCGGGTTGACGAAATAGACGCCAACATTCCCCTCGTGCCACTGGGTCTTCTTGTCGCCGTCCCAGCGCCAGGCGCCGCCGATGATCTTCTTGCACCACTCGTGCTGGTCACCGCTGACCACACCGTCATGGAGCACCACCACGCCACCACCCCGGGAGAGGAAGTGCTCGAAGCGGGCGCGCTCGTCACCGGTGATCTTCATGCCGTCGGCGGCATAAATCACCAGCACGTCGGTCGCCTCAAGCTGGGCCACTGTTGGGAATTCCATGGCGCCGCTGGCAGTGATTCCCCGCTCGGTGAGGAGCTTGGCCCATTCACCCAGGAATCGCGGGTGATCGTGCTGGTTGGGGCCGTGGGTTTTGACACCGCCGCGAATGAACACGCGAAGCGGAGCGGCATGGAGACCGAAGGTGACGGCCAACAAGGCCCACATCGGCAGGAGTGATCTCAGGAACTGTTTCATGGCTTCAGTCAGACAACGCAAATCGCGGACGCCGTCACCGACGCGCGCATTCAGGGAAGGATTGATCCTCTCGGAACGCACGACGGCAAGGGTGAACCCGGGCAGTCCATGGAAGCGTTGTGAGGCTTACAGTATCGGATCCTTCGAGGAGTGCTATGCGCAGATGGCACGCTGGAATGTCAGCAATGCACCAGTGCCCAGCCAAGGCAGAGAGCGGAGTCCTTCCGTGCTGCAAGGACCACTGGAGGCCGAAAAGAGGCTGAAATGCTCATCCAGTGAAATCCAACGGCCAACACCCCAATCCATGTCCTCGTTCTCCATCATTCTCAGGCCCAACCGTTCCGAGCAACCACTCGGGCGATGGTTTGACGTAGCATTTGAAGCTGGAGGCATCCGGGGCCACGGTCTCCGTGTTCATGACCGATTGTTTTGAGTTACTCCAAGAACCGCGTCGCCCCTGGCTCAATGCCGACGCACTGAAGGCCCGTTTTCTGGAATTGTCCGCAGCCGCGCACCCAGACCGTGTCCATGGCGGCACGGAATCCGAACGGGCCCACGCCAATGCCCGCTCCGCCGAACTCAACGCCGCCTACAACACGCTGCGCGAATCCCGCGAACGGCTCTTCCACTTGCTGGAACTCGAACGCGGTGCTCCATCCCGGGACATCCAGCGCATCCCCGCCGGAACGATGGATCTTTTCGTCGAAATTGGTCAGTGCTGCCGCGATGCCGATACCTTCTTGGCGACGAACCCGAATTCGGAATCCCCCATGCTCAAACTCCAGCGGATGCGCCAGGCTCTGGAATGGAGTGACCGGCTGATGGCCCTTCAGCGACAGGTGAACCTGCGGCGAGCAGCGTTGGAAGCCACGCTGCAAAGCCTGAATGAGGCTTGGGAATCGGCCCCCCCGCCCTCGGCACCCGATCGAAAAAATCACCTGCCGCTGGAGTCTCTGGAGGAGGCGGCCCGGGCCATGAGCTATGTCAGTCGATGGACCTCGCAACTGCAAGAGCGGCTCGGGCAACTGGCCAGTTGAGTGCCATCGGATTGAACAGGATTCCATCGCGCTTTGTCCGACGCTGGCACCGGCGGCTTGGGCTGCATCGAACCGGACCCAGATCAGGACGCTGTCGCCTGCGGTTCCTCACCGCGACAGACTAGGACTCGGCCCCGACTGGCCTTGGTGCGTGTCCAGCGGACGGACCATCACGTAGTCGTCCATGACATATCCGCCGCCGATGTCCTTCACCACCGAAGCTTCCTGAATAAATCCATTTCGACGGTAGCAGGCGATGGCCCGGTGATTCTCTTTGTTCACATGGAGTCGAACGCTCCGACACCCAACCCGAGTGGCCGATTGGAAGGCATGTTCCAGAAGTCGGCCACCAAGGCCCTTTCCCTGGAACTCGGGCAAAACGTACAACTTGTGCAGGTGCATCACTTGGGTGGTCGTGTCGGCTTGGGTGGCCATGTAGCCCACCGGGATCCCATCCACGACTGGTCGTTCAAACACTACCCCGGATTTCCAGTCCTGCAGGAGGCGTTCCGGACTATACATCTGATCCAGCATGTACTCGATTTGTCCGGCTGACAGCAACCCGGCATAAGAAGATCTCCAGATGGACTCGGCCAAGGCCCGCACATTCGGCAGATCTGCCTCACCTGCAGGTTCAATCCAGAACTTGGCCGCCAGCGGGTTCATCACGGAACCCGGAGAACCTCGATCCGGTTGGTGTTGGCGATTCCGAGTTCCAGCAACTCCGCATTGAAGAAGAGTTCGGTGCGCATGGGTTTTTCCCCTTCGATGGGATAGGCCTTGCGCGCGCCAGCCACATCGGCCATCGAGGTCACGTCCAAGGCCACCAAGTCGCTGCTGAAGCGCAATTCATTGAGAGCGATCGTGTCGTGCAACCGAGCCTTGTCATCGCCCCGGACCTGGCCCACCAACGCATCGGTGACACCGAAGGCCACCTTGGGCATCAGGTCATCCAATGCACAAAGTTCTGGCACCGACTCCTCGGTGCGGTTGGGATCAATTTCAAAGCGGTACATATTGTCCACGGAACCGAAGGCCAGCGACAGCAAGTGGCCGTAGATCCCACCGGAATGGTGGGTCAGGATGGGTGTCACCGGGATGATCCGGGTCACTTCTTGAGTGAGGAGTTTCGAGACATGGGAGCGCCGCCCCACAGCAAAGCGGTCGCCCTTCCCGAACTCCAGATCGCCGAAGACGAGTTTTCCCAGCACATCCGCCTCGTAGAATTGATTTCCATCCCAGCCCACATCGGTTGTGGCCACGCAGCGGACACCCAGTCGGTGTGCCAATTCCTGGAAACCGGCTGTCTTGAGATCACGGGCCTGACGATCCCAAATCACAATCCGCATGGCAGGATGCCCGGACTGGATCAGTGACTCGACCAACGCTTCGACCACGGCCGGTCGGGTACCGGTCAACGTTCCCGGGGCTGAGATCACCTTGAAGCCCACCACATCCGTTGGCTGGACCCAAACCTTCCAGGCGGCGGTCGTATTGGTCTTGCCGGACAGCGCAAGCAAACCCCGATCCACCAGTTTTCGCACCACTCCAGGATCCGGAATGAACGCGGACGTCGCCTTGGGATCGGAAACGGCGTGAATCCGAGCCTTGGCGGGGATTGGAATGGCGGCATTGGTGGCCGCAGTGGTTGCTGCAACCAACAGCGCCGGTCGGGGGAACCCAACCCCAAGCCACACCAACAGCCAGATGTAGAGAATGCGACGCATCTGTTCGGCAAAGGATGCCAATTCTTCCGGCGATAGGCAAAACAACGATATCATTTAGGATTCCTGAATCCTGACGGTGATCTGCCTGTCCTGCCTGTCCTGCCTGTCCCTCGAAAACAAAAAAGGCCCCCGTCATTCCGACGAAGGCCTAAAAAAAAACCGGGGCGCCAGTCAGAGGATGACCGTACGCCCCGGGGAATAATCAGAATCAGTTCTGTAGGACTTAGTGGAGATCCTGAGGCGTTGAACAACGACACCTCAGAAAACGAACAGTGACACTGACCGATCGGTTTTCAATGCAATGGTTTGAGCAATGGTTTTATACCACTGATTTTTAACCACTAATTTTATACTATTGGATTTTTACTGTTAGTTTTGGTTGGTTTTTTGTTAGTTTTACCATTGAAAGCAACTTTGTTTAGGAATTGATCGCTGTGTTTTTTGTAAACAAAACATCAACAAAACAACCCAATACCAAAATAGCCCACTAAAAAACTTAAACAATAAACCTCAAACAATAAAAACCACTCTTTCAAAGCCGATAAGCATCAGGCACTAAAACTTCAGCCCTACGATTTAAACAACGCTTTAATTCTCTTCAACGAGGGCTGATTGATGAAATGCGGACCTTGGAAAGGTCTGGACTTTCAAACACCTCTAAAAGCGAATCAACGCGTTATCAACACTCTGCATCCAAAGAACTTTTCGAATCTAACGAAGATTTCCGCTGAGTCAATGGACAACTGACTGAAAAAACCAGCGGCGCGGGGTGGGGACCGAAACCATCTGCGCGGGAGACGTGCTGCGCGGGAGACGGAAACCTTGAGCGCAACTCCGACAACTCCGACAACTCCGACAACTCCGACAACGGTTGGAGACTGCAACGGTCAACGGGCCTGCGGTTCGATCGGACGGAATTTGTTTGGCCGGAATTTGTTTGGATGGGTGCCGAATTCAATGCTTCTTGGGGGACTTTCTCGAATTGAAAAGAACAGTCATCCAGACTGCAGCGCTGGAAGAATGTTCAATTCAATCAGGATTTTGCGAACAATGCCGAAGCGGTAACCTCGGCCGGGACGATGCCGTTGGAAGACCCGGGATGGCGTGGAGAATTCTTTCGCAAGACGAGTCAAGAGCGAGGCGCGGGCCGATCGAAGGCCTCACCCGGATGAGAATCTCAGTCAAAAACATATTCTGCGGAGCTCTCGCCAATAAAAAAACGCCCTGTTGGTCTGCAAATCCGCCACCCTGCTACCAGTTCATCCCGACCACGACCATGAGCCCCTTCGAAATCACCGCCTTCGCCCTAACCCTCCTCATCATGCTCGTTGGCTTGGCTGGCGCACTCCTGCCCGGAATCCCTGGCACTCCGCTGATCGCCCTCGCTGCGCTCGGGCACCGATGGTTCCTGGGCGATCGCGGGGCAGGCACTTGGGTCCTGGTCACGCTAGTGATCGTCGCGGTCCTCTCGGCCGCCCTGGACTTCGCGGCCGCCAGTTATGGGGCCAAGCGACTGGGGGCCACTTGGCGCGGCATGGTGGGAGCGGCCATCGGCGGTCTGCTGGGTTTGTGGTGGCCTCCGTTGGGATGGATCGTAGGCCCGTTGCTGGGTGCCATTCTCGGCGAATGGGTCGGCGGACGCCCCTGGAGGGATGCCGGCGGCGCAGGCATCGGGGCGGCACTGGGCCTCATCGCTGGAACCGCAGTCAAGGTAGCCAGCGCCAGCGGAATGATCGTCCTCTGGGCTGTCCACGTGCTGTGGAAAACGCTCAACGCCGCTTGAAGATCGGCGAATCCTCCCGCCCGTTGGACTCCAAATAAGCCAACAGGTCGAGAATGTCTTCCCGCCCCCAGGCCGAGAGCAGCCCTTCGGGCATGGACGACACCTTGGAGGCGACACGCTGACGAATCTCGCTGGGCCGTACCGTCACCTTTCGGTCGGTCAGGGCATCGACCCCGACAACAACTTGGGTCGGAGAATCTTCCAACACCCGGCCCGTGATCTCCTGTCCGTCCTTCAGTGTCAAAACCATGGATTGATACTGTTCTGAAATTACGGCGCTGGGATCGACGATGGAACGCCACAAGTCCGCCCGGGAGTACCGGCTGGCCACCCCGGTCAGCTCGGGACCCGCCGCACCTCCAGCGCCCTGAAAGCGGTGACAAGCCCCGCATTGGGACACCTGATAGACTTGCTGACCTCTTGCATAATTCCGTCCCGACAGGGGAGAGCTCAAGACATCAGCCAAATCGTCAAACTTCCACGCCCGGTTCCCACTCGAACGACTGGGGGTCGACGCCGGAACAGCAGGAGCGGGAGCGGGAACGGCGGATGGCTGAGCATTCATCAGCTCGGCAATCGGGGCTTTTTCCCCATCGGGAATCAACGCAAAGGCCTTCTGCCCGAGGCGCTTGACCAACGGATCAAATCCAGCCCCGGGATTGGGCTTCTGGTCCACATCCAAGAACCATTGATCGTAGGCAGCCGGAAGGTGGCCCCATCCCGACGGGATTTGCCGGAACCAGGTGAAGTAGCGCTGGCGCAAGGCCGGAGTCCAACCTGAGGTCATCCCGTGCAAGACCGCCGTGTAGTGCAACTGTTCTTGCCAGGTCTTGGAGGCTTCCCGCAGTTGGAGAATCTTGGCCACGGATTCGCCATCACCCAGGGCTACCAGCAACTGCGACAACTCGCGGTTGCGAGGCCAGCTTGCGGCCGGGAACTGACGGCCCAGTTTTTCAATGGCCATCGGTCGGAGAGCTTCCGGAATTCCATGTCGGGCAAATGCCACCTCGATCACCCGGAGCTTGGTCAGAAAGCCCACCTCGTCCAGCGAGTCGAGGGGCCAGCGACCTAGGGCCTTGAGCAGCGCCACTTGCTGCGCCCCATCCCCGCAGCGCGCCAGGGCCAACAGAGCGGTCAGCCCGATCTTGGGATTCTCTTCGGCCAAGGCCTTTTCGGCCCAAGTGGCCACCGGTTGGGATTCCAGCGCAATCCGGGCGGCCTGGCGCAGCAGCGGATCGGACGATCCCAACTGCGACCAACCCGAGGTGAGCCATCCCGCATCCACTCGGCCATGAACGGCTTCCAATTGACGCCGCTGCGCCCGGGCTTCTTGGGTGCCGGCCACCGCTGCGACCAGGGGCTCGGAGGCCGGATTGCCGACAAAACTCAGCCGGTAGAGTCCCGACTGGGTTCCACGGCCGCCGGTGATGCAATAAAGTGCGCCATCGGATCCTACTTCCAGATCGGTGAGGTTCATCGTGCTGCCCCGAAAGAGCGTCTCCACCCGACCGGTGTACCCGGCTCCCTGCTCCTGAAGATGCACAGCGATCAGACGCCCAAAGACCCAGTCTAGGCCGAAGAGCGCTTTCTGATAGCGGGCGGGAAAGGCTGTACCCGTCCCGAACCGGATACTGGTCGGCGACCCGATGCCCACATCCACCACTGGGGGCAGCGAATCGGCATAATAGTCGGGCCACTTCCCGGAACCTTCGCGATAACCGTGGTCGGAACCACTGACGAGGTGTTGGATCCGCGAGGGCCGGTACCAGGGAGTTCCCCAGTCACGCTCCATGTCCGAATCGAAGCCGAAGAGTTCACCGTCGGTGTTGAAGGCGATACCGTAAGCGTTGCGCAGACCCGCCGAGAAGAGGCGAACATCCTGACCATCCCGATCCAGGCTCAACACAAAGCCACCGGGGGCCTTGCGTCCGGCCCCGAATCCGTTGACGTCGTCCAGTCGGGGCAATGCCAGATCCTCGGCATAATGGGCCACCGGAGACTGGGGCGACACATCCTTCGGCACGTCGGTGAAGTTGCCGGCCACGGCGTAGATCCGATCGTCCGGCCCCTTCACGAGCGCGTGAGGTCCGTGCTCACCGCCACTGCCCGTCCAGCGCCGAAGCAATTGGGTGGACTCGTAGCGGCCATCACCGTCGGCATCGCGGATCCGGTACAAGTGATACCCGTCCGGACCCCGACCATTCAGATACAACGCCCCGAAGGCATGCAGCAGACCCATGGCCCCTCCCACCTGGGTCTCCAGTCGTTCCATTTTGGCCAACTTGCCCTGCTCGATTGTCAGGCGGAGCAAGGGCTCAGACCCCTGCGGACTAATGATCAGTCGCCCCTGATCGTCCCGCGTCATGGAGATCCACGACCCTTCACCCGGCCGTGCACTGTGGACCAACTCCAGTCGAAAGCCTTCCTTCACCGAAATACCGTCCACCGGCGTGGCCACCGGCTCCAACGAAATCGGACCCCAGGGCGGCGTCCCCACCACCCCCAGCAACTGGACCGGGGCCCAACCGGACACTCCGTCGGTGGAGGTCTCCCAAGAGCCATCGGTCACGATGTCCGCACGAGGGGAGTCCCGCATCATGAACTCGATCCGAGCCAAGACTCCAGCGCCTCCCGAGAGATTCCGCGCCCGGATTTCCAGAACGTTCTCTCCCCGGGACACCGATCGGATCTTGATACGCGTCGGCTTCTTCCAGGAATTGTTGGATCCCAGACGCTGACGATTGACGGACACTTCGGCCTCATCGTCGGCGGCGATGACGACATCTCCGCCCATGGCACCGGGCGGCACGGTGAAGGTTTTGCGGAAAAATCGGACTTCATTTTCCGCCCCGGCCGGACCCCAAATCCACTGCGGCGCGGACTCGGCGTGGACGAACGAGGCCCAGAACGTCATCAGAACAAGGAACCGCAAGCTCATGACCTTGATCAAAGCCATTCATCTCGGACAACGGAAGCCCGGAAAGAAACAAGAGGCTTACCAAGAAGTGCCGATTGTTTCTGGTGGACAAGGGAGGAGACAAAAAAACCTCTGGCCGACCGCCGAACCAGTGGCATTATTAGCGTGTTGGTTCTCCAGAGTGCCTCTTGAACGCCGCAACAGCGCAAGGGAGGCTCTCATGCCGGACCGCTCAAAAAGCGGACTGGTAGAGGAGGATTAGTTTGGTTGTTTGGGTTAGGCGGGCGTCGCAAGGCGCCCGCTTTTTTCCTAAAAAGCGTTGAAATCGACCCACTGGATTGCCCACCCGGACCCCGGTCGGACCCAGCAAACCACCCGTCACTCGACATCGCGACGTGCCGCCGTGGGAGTTCAAAACGTCCTGAGACTGTCGGTCTCTCCACCGATAATTGCTCGCGACAGGGCACGACCCAGAAGAATACCGTACTTGGAACATGCGCCTCTTCGACCGTGGCATCCTCTGGCTGGCCGAAGGGTTCGGTTCGGGGCGACTACGCCCGGGTCCCGGGACCTGGGGTAGCCTTGTAGGCTTCATTCTCAGCGTCCCACTGCTGTCGCTGCCGCTCTGGCTGGCGGTCTCCGTGACCCTCGCCGCCATACTGCTCGCTGTTCCGGTCTGCTCGCGGGCCGAGGCGTTGCTGGGCAAAACCGACC
>CAMCYJ010000120.1 GCA_945883815.1 Akkermansia muciniphila
CCGGTCTGGAGGTTCAGTTGACCACTAATTGCCAGCATGGCGTCCCGGATGACCTCGCCTTCCAAACGGCGCGGAGGAAAGCGCCACAGCAACACCGCGTCGGCATCGACCGCCAAAGCCTCACTGCGCGCTTCGGACGACTGCCGGTAGGTTTCAGAGGAAACGATGATTCGGTGCAGGGCCTTGATGCTCCAACCTTGCGAGATGAATTCGCTCGCCAACCAGTCGAGGAGTTCCGGATGGCTGGGCTTGGATCCGCTCCGACCGAGATCGCTGGGTGTGCTGACCAGTCCCTGGCCAAAATGAAATCCCCAGATCCGATTCACCAAGACACGGGCAGGCAGCGGATTGCGGGGATCGGCCAACCAGTCGGCAAAGCGGCGGCGACGGTCGGCCTCGGGTGCATCCGGGGCCAATCCCAGATTCCCGGGAAGAGGGCTCAAGGCCGACAATCCTGAGGGGCTGACCGTATCGGCTGGGGACTTCACATCGCCGCGGCGCAGGATCCGAGTCGGGGCCGGTTGCTCGCGGCGTCCAGCGTAGGCTTGCTCCGTCGGTTTTTCCTCGGACTTCAAGCGCTGTTGGGCTTCTTGCAGACGTCGTCGTGCTGCCTCTCGTTCTTGCGCCTCACGCGGAGTCAACCGGGCCAGAACTTCCGAAAGCGAAGGGCCTCCTCCAGCCTCTTGAAACACCGCTTCGATCTCCTGCGCCGAGAGGGCCCGATCGAAGAGGGCTGCCTGACGGATGGCCCCGGTCAGCCACGGTTTGCCGCCCCCCTCGTGACGTCGGCCAATCACCACCCGGGCATCACCAGCGAGGAACGTCACGAGCGCCGGGGCTTCGTAGGCATCTCCGTAGGGCTGACCGTTCCGGTACAGGGCCACCTTGCGATCCGCAGAATAAACGGCGGCGAGGTGCACCCAACCACTCAGGGCCTCGGATTCTTCCGGAGCCTGCAAATCCCGGGTCCGTTGAAACCCCTCGCTGCCGGCCATCCATTTCCGGGGCTGCCGCTCTCCGAAAACAATGCCATCGAAGACCTGTCCGTTCGACTTCTCGAGTGAAATGGCCGCACCACCGCTTTGCTGAAGGTCAGAAAGGCGAACCCATACGGAGAGGGTTTTTTCACGAATGTCCCGGGTGAGGGGCATGGATTGGAAATAAGCCCCCGGTTTGGGGAGTTCCAAGATGCCGCCGGTTACTTTGGCTTCGCCGCGCAAGTCTCCGGAAATCTCGGCACTTTCCAGTTTTTCGAAATTCCATTGGAAGCGGGGCAGGGGTGCGAGAGGCCCCTGGGTTGATCGGCGAGGGACTCGGGTTGCACCTTTGGCTTCGATGGCCGCGATTACCCGGGCCTGAGCATCCATGTCCCGGCGCCCTTGTTCCTTGCGTTGTTCACGCAGGCGCACGTCCTCAGCGCCTTCAATGGAACGATCCCCATGACGGACCCCATCGAACACGGCCTTGACCCGGTAGTAGTCGTCGATCGGGATGGGATCGAACTTGTGGTCGTGGCATCGGGCGCAATTCACCGTCAGCCCGAGAAAGGTTTGTCCGACGACACTCACCAAATCATCCATTTCCTCTTCCCGGGTGATGGCTCGTTGCGTGGCGTTGGCCTGGGCATTGCCGGCCTGATCCCACGGTCCGGACACGAGCATGCTCGAAGCGATGATTCCTTCCGAGGTCACCGGTTCCAGCACGTCACCGGCTACTTGTTCCCGCATGAAACGGTCGTATGGCACATCGGCGTTGAAGCTGCGAATGACGTAATCGCGGTAATGCCACGCGTGGTCTCGGGGACGGTCGTATTCAAAGCCCTGGCTTTCGGTGTAGCGAACCACGTCCAACCAGTGACGTGCCCAGCGTTCCCCATACTGCGGTGACGCCAGAAGGCGCTCCACCCACGCTTGATAACGAGGCAGGGAGGGATCCCGTTCGAATTCCGCCACGACCTGTGGTTCCGGCGGAAGGCCTGTCAGATCCAAATGGATGCGACGGATCAAATCCCCTGGGGAAGCCGGTGGATTGGGGCTCAATCCTTGAGTTTTCAAGGCCGACTGCACAAACGCGTCCACGGGATGCGCTCCGGCAGGAACCTTCGGACGAACCAACTTCTGGAAAGACCAGTGATTGGACGCCCGGTCAGGCTGCGACTCGAGTGCGGCCACCGCAGGCACAAGGCAGCAACCACTCAGGACCCACAGGAGCAGGCCTCGCCTCAACCATTGGAACGGGAAAATCATCGGGAGAATCTTGTGCATCAAGCCGCAGTCTTTGGGTCGCCGCAAGTCGCGCCATCGGTTCATGTGGGCGTTGGACGACTTGCCAGCCATGCCCTCCCGCTGTTCTCTGCGATATTGCCCTCCGCCGGCAGGCGCCTACTCCTGAGCCGTCTCGGGCGTGGGCGATGGGCTGGTCAGCTTCGCCTTGTTGGCTTGATGGGCCATCCGATCCGCGCGGACCTTTTCCGTCGGAACGTAGTTGGCGATGAACTGGCGGCGGAATTCGCCGAAAGTGCCGCTCCGCAGGTGCATGCGCACATCGGCCATGACCTTCAGGAAAAAGTGGCTGTTGTGGATGCTGACCAGCCGCAGGCCCAGGATCTCATTCACGTTGAGCAAGTGACGGATGTAGGCCCGGGTGTGATGACGGCAGGCGAAGCATTCGCAACCCGGCTCGATGGGGTCGAAGTCGGCCTTCACGGCCCCACCCTTGATGGCGAAGGTGCCTTTTGAAGTGAACGCCGTTCCATTGCGGGCAACACGAGTTGGCAGGACGCAGTCGAACATGTCCACCCCGCGGGCCACCAACTCGATGAGCTGGGCGGGTGTGCCGAGGCCCATGGCGTAGCGGGCCTTGTGTTCCGGCAAGTGAGGTTCCGAGATTTCCACCGCGTGCATCATCTCGGGCTCCGGTTCACCGACACTCACACCACCAATGGCATAACCGTCGAAGTCCAACTCCACGAGTGCCTCGGCGCACTTCTTGCGCAAGTCGGCATGGTGGGTTCCTTGGACGATGCCGAAGACCAGCTGTCCCTCAGCGCGGGGTTGGGCCTTGCACTCGGCGGCCCAGCGGAGGGTGCGCTTCACGGCGCGGTTGACCTCGTCGCGGTCGGCGGTGTGCGGCGGGCACTCGTCGAACACCATCGCAATGTCCGAACCCAGCGTGCGCTGGATTTCCATGCTCTCCTTGGGCCCCAGAAAGATCGGCGACCCGTCGAGGTGGCTCCGAAACTCCACCCCGTGATCCCGGATCTTGCGGATCTTGCCCAAGGAGAAAACCTGAAAGCCACCGGAGTCAGTCAGGATCGGCCCCGACCAATTCATGAAGCGGTGCAATCCGCCGGCCTGACGGATGATGTCCATGCCCGGGCGGATCGACAGATGGTAAGTGTTGCCGAGGATGATTTGCGTGCCCATCTCCAACAGTTCGCGGTTGTCCAGGGCCTTGACGCTCGCCTGCGTGCCCACGGGCATGAACACAGGCGTTTCGACGACGCCATGCGCCGTGTGTAGGCGGCCCAGCCGGGCCCGGGAGGAAGGATCCTTGGAGAGGAGTTCGAACACGCGGGCGACTGTGGGCGAAAACGCCGCGACTGAACAGAGGGGTCCGTTGTTTCTCCAATCTTTCGAGATTGGCGACCAAGGCCTCTGCGGGTGATTCTCAGCGCGTTCATGAAATCCTACCGGCTCAACCGTTTGTTCAACGCCAAGTCCAACCGTTGCTTCGATGTGGCGATGGACCACGGCTTCTTCAACGAATACGGCTTCCTCAGCGGCATCGAAGACCTGGGCAAGGCGGTGCAAACCGTGGTCACCGCAGCACCCGATGCTGTCCAATTGACCGTAGGACAGGCTCGCCACCTTCAGGCCCTGCCTGGCAAGGAGAAGCCCGCATTGGTCCTGCGCACTGATGTGGCCAACGTCTATGGCCAAGACCTTCCGCGCAGCCTCTTCAGCCGCATGATCGACGCTCCGGTCGAGCAGGCTCTTCGCCTCGATGCCACGTGCGTGGTGGTGAACCTCTTCCGGATCCCCGGCCAGCCCGAGGTGACCGACCAGTGCATTCAGAACATCCTGCGCATCAAGCCCGAGTGCGACCGGTACGCCATGCCGCTGATGATCGAGCCCCTGGTGTTTCAGCCCAACGCCAAGGCCGGCGGGTACATGGTCGATGGCGATCTTCAGAAAATCCTGCCGTTGGTGCGCCAGGCCGTGGAGCTCGGGGCCGACATCATCAAGGCCGACCCCACCGATGACGTGTCGGTGTACCACCGCGTGGTGCAAATCGCCGGCGGCATTCCAGTGCTCGTCCGCGGCGGCGGCAAGGCCTCCGACACCGAGATCCTGCAGCGCACCGAACAACTCATCGCCCAAGGCGCATCGGGCATCGTGTACGGCCGCAAGATCATCCAGCACGCCAACCCCGCCGGGATGACGCGCGCCCTGATGTCCCTGGTTCATGACGGCACTACGGCGGTGCAGGCTGCGGGCTATCTGGTCTG
Organism: Akkermansia muciniphila; assembly: GCA_945883815.1. Classification (GTDB taxonomy): domain Bacteria; phylum Verrucomicrobiota; class Verrucomicrobiia; order Limisphaerales; family UBA9464; genus SXXZ01. Next base: position 4,511 of record CAMCYJ010000120.1, read on the forward strand.
AACCAGACCCGGGGGGACCGCTTTTAGGTCCGAAGAATAGGGCGTTCTCTGGGATCCAGGCAGGAGCGCCCATTTCCATCTTCAGGGTTTTCATTTTTTGAAAATCGCTTCATGATGTCACCGCTGACCCGGCAACCGACAGGTGAACTGTTGTTCAATCCCTACGACTATCCATGAATCCGATCCATCCTGCTGAACTGACCGAACTGGCCGCTGGACTCAACCGACTTGCCCGGAACCTCTGGTGGAGTTGGGACCAGCAGGCCCAAGAGGTGTTCCACGATCTGTCACCGCGTGGCTGGCAAAACCTCTACCACAATGCCGTCGCAATATTGCGAGAGGTTTCCCCCTATGAATTGCGAGTCCGACTCCAAGAGCCCGGATTTGCCAATCGGGTCCGGTCGGTATTGCACCGATTCGATGCCTATCTCTCGGATACGGCCACTTGGGGTGCCCTGAATGCCCCGGCACTGATTGGCAAGCCGGTCGCCTATTTTTCGGCGGAATTCGCCTTCCACGAAACGTTGCCGATCGCGGCTGGGGGATTGGGCGCTTTGGCGGGCGATCATGCCAAATCTGCCAGCGACCTCGGACTGAGTTTTGTGGGCATCTCGCTATTTTACCGCGAGGGCTATTTCCAGCAAACGGTCAACCATGAGAACTGGCAAACTGAGTTCTACACGCATCTCAACCCGGCAAATCTGCCCCTGGAACCAGTCTTGGACGCCCGTGGCGAACCCGTCGTCTGCTCAGTCAAGATAGCGGCCAGCACGGTCCGTTTCCATGCGTGGCGCGTAAACATCGGTCGGGTTCCGGTGTACCTGATGGACACCAACCGACCTGAGAATGAGCCGATGTACCGCGACCTAACCCTCCGGGTTTACGGCGGTGACAGCACCACGCGCATCATGCAGGAAATCCTGCTGGGCGTCGGCGGCGTGCGATTGCTGCGTGCGTTGGGTGTTCAACCGTCGACCTTCCACATGAATGAAGGCCATGCCGCCTTCCTGACCCTCGAGCTGATGCGCGAGAAGATGGCCGCCGGCAAGGGATTCGCGGAGGCCGGTACTGAAACCCGAAAGGAATGCCTCTTCACCACGCACACCCCTGTGGAAGCCGGCCATGACCGGTTCAGCAGCGACTTGATGGGCTACGCCGGGCACCCCTTCACGGCAGACCTTCACATCGGTCACGAGGCGCTGATGAATCTCGGCCGCGTGGTTGCCGACAATGCCTCCGAGCCGTTCTGCATGACGGTTCTGGCCTTGAAGTATTCCCGAGCCGCCAATGGTGTCAGCGAACTCCACGGGGCTGTGAGCCGTGAGATGTGGATGGAACTCTACGGAGCCAAGCATCCGGACGAGGTTCCCATCGGCCATGTCACCAATGGTATTCATCTGGTCGGTTGGATGAAGGGAACTGTTCGCAAGGTCTGGCAGAAGAAGTTCCACGAACTCTACCCCACCAAAACCGAGGTGGATTGGTTCGCCGATGCCAATTCTCCGGAGTTCTGGAAGCGCCTGGCCGATCCCAAAGTGGTTTCCGACGAGGAAATCTGGGCCATGCGGTATCGCCTCCGCCGCGAGCTTGTGGAGTTTGCTCGCCGCCGGCTGCTGCTGCAGGGCGGCACCTTCCACCATGGCGACTTCATCACCTTCGATTCCTTCCTCAATTCGGACGCATTGACCATCGGCTTTGCCCGGCGGTTCGCCACCTACAAGCGCGCCCCGCTCATCTTCGATCAGTTCGAGGCGGTGGTGAAGATGGTCAAGGACTCCGGCCACCCGATCCAGTTCGTCTTCGCTGGCAAAGCCCATCCGAGAGACGACCATGGCAAGGCCTTCATCCAGAAGGTCATCCACCTTTCGAAGTTCAGTGAGCTCAAGGGGCATCTGGTGTTCATCGAGAACTACGACATTCACGTCGCCCGTCAGATGGTCTCCGGCTGCGACGTATGGCTCAACAACCCCCGCCGTCCGTTGGAGGCCAGCGGCACCAGCGGCATGAAGACCACCGCCCATGGCTGCCTGAACATGAGCATCATGGATGGCTGGTGGCGCGAGGGTTACAACGGCTCCAATGGTTTTGCCATCGGACCTGATTCCCATCCGGAAGACGTGCACGAGCAGGATCGGGTGGATAGCGAAAACCTCTACAATGTCCTGACCCGCGAGGTGATCCCCACCTACTTCAACCGGGACGCCGACGGAATTCCGCGCTTGTGGATCTCGAAGATCCGCGAGTCGTGGTCCACGCTGGCCGCCGAATACAGCACTTGGCGAATGGTCCAGGAATACACCAAGAAGTACTACCTGACCCGCTGAGGTGCCTCTGGACCCGATCCCGGAGACGGTTCTGGGATCGGGTCAGAAAAAACGGCTGGCAATCCGATAGTCCCCGTCCAAGTTTCTTGCTCATGAAGCAACTGGCGATCGGGATCTTGGGATTGACTTTGACTCTTGGAGGAGCGCGCGCGGCAGAGTCCGTATCGGTTCCCGCAACCCAGGGCGGTTCGGCTACCGGTACTGCGCGCCGTTTGCTCCCCGACGATGCCGATAAGGCCTGGTCGATGGTGGAGGCCGAGGGAAAGCCCCCGGCCCCCCCGGCCGAGTGGAAGGGTCGACAGCCGACCTCCGATGAGGTGAAGGCATTCCGTCAACTCAAAGCCACGGGTTCCGGCATCGGCGCCGACAAGGCTCGGGAGTTCCAAGAACGCTTCAAAGATCACCCCAAAGCGGCCGAAGCAAAACGCCTGTACCGAGAATTGCTGGAGGTCGCAGTGAGCCTCGGCAACGAAGGCAAGGTCTCCGAACTTCAGGCGCTGGGTCCCGACCCGGCAAAGGCTCAGGAAGAGGTCGCCGCTGCTGCTGTGGGTGCGAAACTGCAGGATGCGGTGGCCCAATCACGCAAACTGCAATCCCAAGGGATGGAGGCCGTGCTGGGTGAGTTTGAGAAGCGCCTCATGGTGCTGGAGAAAGAATTTCCCGAACGCGGAGAGATTTACGCTGCCTACCTTGAGATCGCCCAACTGCGCGGCGGCGAAAAGTCCAAAGAGTTGATGGCTAAGATTCTCAAGTCCGACAAGGTGCCTCCGCAGATCCGTGCCATGGCCGAGGGGATACAGAAGACCCAAGAACGCATCGGAAAACCCCTGAACATTGCTTTCACGGCGACGGACGGTCGCAAGGTGGATCTCGCGCAAATGAAGGGGAAGGTGGTCTTGATCGACTTTTGGGCCACTTGGTGTGGTCCGTGCGTCGCCGAGGTGCCCAATGTCGTCGCCGCCTACGAGCGGCTTCACCCGAAGGGTTTTGAGATCGTGGGCATCAGCTTCGACGAAGAGGCCGATGCGTTAAAAGCCTTCACTGCCAAGCACAAGATGAGCTGGGCCCAGTACTTCGATGGCGAGGGTTGGAAGAACAAGTTTGGTTCTGAATTCGGCATCCGCGGTATCCCCGCCATGTGGTTGGTGGATAAGAAGGGGAACCTTCGGGACCTTGAAGCCCGCAGCGATCTGGCATCTAAGGTGGAGAAACTGCTGATCGAACCGTAAGTCTTTTTATGAATGACGTGATCCATCCCCGGAGTGCCCGGGAAACGATGTCTGGCTGGCTGTATCTACCCCGCTTCGTGGACAAGATTCGCCTGTCCTTGGCAGGTCGGCTCCACTCCGACTATCAGCAGAATTTCGCGAAGCGGGGATTTGACGCCCAATGGCTGAAGGCAGCTGGGCTAGAGGCCGAAGCCTTCATCGAAGTGGTGCGCAACACGATCACCGATGGGCAGGTGGCGGACTGGGTCCGAAGCCATGTTCACAAGCCGGCCGAGCAGGCGGCCTTCAATCAATGGCTCCTCCACTACGGATCTGAGGAGGACCCGGAACTGCAAGCCAGATTGGCCTTGCGCAAAGAGCAATCCGGACTGGCCCATCGCACCGATATCACGACTTTCGTCGACTACATCGACGCCGACGAAGGACGCTCACCCTTGGCTTGAGTTTCTTCCGGTGTGTGGCTTCCAGGCCCGCCGACTGAGTGGTGACTAAATCGGGTTTTGGGACGGATTCTGGGAAGGGTTTTGGGAAGTGTTTTGGGCCTTCTCAGCTGGGACCCCTCAGCTGACGCTGAGTTCCCGGCGGATGCCGAATTTATCCACCCGCTTGCGCAGCGTGGCTCGGGTGATTCCGAGGAGTTTTGCGGCGCGCACCTGGTTGCCTTGGGTCTCTTTGAGCGCCTCAATCACCAGTTCCCGTTCCACTGCGGGCAGTACCTTGATGCCGCTTTGGAGTCGGGCCCAGCGGAAGAGTTGAAGCACCAAAGGACGGATGTCTCCGGTGATGGCCGGGTCCAGGTTGGAAGCCAGCGCCGTCAACGCCGCAGCCTCTAGAGAGGCGACTGAAGGTGCGGGTGCTAGAGGAGTTGATGAATTCTGTGTGGTTGAAGCCTGTAAGGCGCTGGCCGCTGAGGCTGGCGCAGTATGGGGGGTGCGAGAAGCCTGCACCGACTGAAGGATCTCGGGCGGTAAATCGCTTTCCAGAATCGCCGACCCCTTCACGACGACCACGGCCCGCCGGAGAACATTTTCCAGTTCACGGACATTGCCGGGCCAATGGTAAGCTTCCAGCACTGCGAGGGTTTTCTCGCCGATGGATTTGGATCCGGCACCCGCTCCACCGATCTTGCGCAGGAAGAAATCAACCAGCAGACGGATGTCACCCTGACGCTCCCTCAGTGGCGGCATGTGAACCCGGACCACGTTGAGTCGGTAAAACAGGTCTTCCCGGAACTCCTTGCGGGCGACGGCTTCCTCCAAGGGCTTGTTGGTCGCAGCAATGATACGGACATCGACCTCGAGGGTCGTGTTGCCGCCCACCCGCTCGAAGGTGCCGCTTTGAAGAACCCGAAGGATCTTGGTCTGGGTGGCCGGCGGCATGTCACCGATCTCGTCCAAGAAGAGAGTGCCTCGATGGCACTGCTCAAAGCGACCGGGACGCTGCGCGGTGGCTCCGGTGAAGGCCCCCTTCTCGTGGCCAAAGAGTTCGCTCTCCAACAGATTCTCTGGGATGGCCGCGCAATTGATGGCCATGAACGGCTCCTTGGCCCGTCGGCTGTTTTGGAAAATCGAACGCGCCACCAATTCCTTGCCGGTACCGCTTTCACCAGTAATCAACGCGGTGGCGTCGGAGGCAGCCAATTGCCCGATGAGCTTGAAGACTTCCTGCATCGGAGCGCTGCGGCCGATGACTCCCAATTCGTAGTCTTGCTGCTCCAACTGCGGGCGCATGGCCACGGTCTGGCGCGTATCCCGGGCCGCCTTGAGCGCATTGGCCACCAATTGCTTGAGCCGGGGGACATCGAAGGGCTTGAGGAGGTAATCGTAGGCCCCCAGCTTCATGGCCTCGATGGCCGTCTGCGTGGTGCCGTAGGCAGTCATGAGGATCACCGGAAGCTGAGGATCCAACTGCCGAATGCGCCGCAGAGTCTCCAATCCATTGAGCCCGGCCATGCGGATATCGCTGAGAACCAGGTCTGGCTTCAAAACCGAGATGAGCCGTATACCCTCCTCGCCGCTCGACGCGGTATGAAGCTCAATGTCCGAGGCATCAAAGATCCGGCGGAATGAATATTGAACATCCGCCTCGTCATCAATGAGCAGCAACTTTTCCATCAAGTTTCGTAACCGTACGAAGATCTTTCGCGGGTGGCAATCCGACGGACACACGGATTGTCGGTTGCTCGCATGTGGTCTTTCCGAGTTGCGGTGTCCGCTCAGTCAGTCCGGAGGTCGCTGGATCTGGATGGCCAGGATTCCTTCAGCAGAGGCCCCCAAGCGATGACGTTCGCCTGCGGGAAAGCCCTCCACCCAAGCCAAGGCGCCGTCTCCGAGGTCGAGGACCCAACGGCGCGATCGTTCGACAACTGGAACCCGTTGATTGATGAAGAGGTTCTGTAAGCGCGCCGCCTGGGTTTGCCCCAAGCGCTGGAAACGGTCC
>CAMCYJ010000121.1 GCA_945883815.1 Akkermansia muciniphila
CCCTTGGCCGTATCGATGGAACTACCCCCGCCCAGGCCCACGAAGAAATCCACCGAGGCGGCTCGAGCCACTTCGAGGCCGCGAGCGACATCGAGGGTGGTGGGATTTTCGCGGACCGCGTCGAAGACGGTCACCTCAAGACCGGCCGCCCGCAGCAGGGCCTCAGCCCGCGCCGCGTGACCCGCACGGACGATGCCCGCATCGGTCACCAACAAGACGCGATGCCCGCCCAGACTGGCGGCCAGTTCGCCGAGACGATCCAGGCTACCGGCCCCGAACACCACGCGGGTCCGGAGAGTGCTGTCGAAGGAGGGAAGCGTCATGCGTCGTGCAAGACTCGGGTAGCGGGCGATATCTTCAAGCCCGGTGCGTTCAAGAATTGAATTGAACGGGGGCGGGGTCCCGGAGTCTCTAGGGCTTGTGATGACTTTCCAAAAATTTCTCCCCGTCGCGGCCGGAGTGCTCTTGGGTGCTGTCGGATTGGGCTGCATCTCCCATCAAGAAACGGTCCGCCGGGACGAGCAGCGCCTGCCCATCTCCTTCGAGACCGATGCCGCGGCCCGGACCTTCTATGAGGCCGTAGAGAAGATTCGCGCATCGTCGACCCCGACGGAGAGCAAGACCGAGTTCCACATCCCGGTGATCCTCTCGCACAAGATCACCACCGTGAACGGGCCTCACCAAGTGTTCAACGAGTCGGTCCGCCGAGCCGATACCAACCAAGACGGCAAGATCACCGAGAAAGAAGCCCGCATCTTCGCCGACAACGCCAAGTAGCCGAAAGAGGGAGGCTTCCCGCGCAGGGATCGGAGATTGCCCGCACCAGAGCGAAGCTTCACTCTGAGGTCCATGACGTTTTCCGTCCTGCTGGCGGCCGTGTCGCCCACCAACGGCACCGTCCTGCCGGCCTCAACCGCGGCATCAACCTCGGCCGATGTCGCAACCGGTGGCTTTGGCATCCTCTTCTGGCTGCTGGCCTTGCTGGCCGGCGTGGCACTGAGTGTCATCATCGAGCGACTGCTCTACTACCATCGGGTGCAAATTGATTCGGCCCAGTTCTTGGCGGGCGTGCGCAATGTGCTCAAGCGCGACAATGTCATCGAAGCCATCTCCATTTGCGATGCCACCCCGGGGCCCGTGTCACGACTGGTGAAGGCGGCCATTTTGAGCCGTGACGCGGGTCGCGAGCGCATTCAAGAAGCCATTGAAGAAGTGGGCTGGGTAGAAGTGCCGCGCCTCGAAGCCAACTTGGCGCTGCTGGCCACCTTCGCCCAAATCGCGCCGCTGGTGGGTCTCCTGGGAACACTGGTGGGCATCGGCGGCACGTTCCGACAGCTCCAGACCGGACCGGGCTTCGCCGCACCGGCCGAACTCTTCGCGGGCGTCTGGCAGGCGCTTTACACCGCGGGCTTGGGCATCGCCATCGCCGCGGTGTGCTATGCGGCTTACAACTACCTGGTGGCCCGGGTCAATGCGGTGGTCCTCGACATGGAGCGGGCCTCCGCCGAGGTCGTCAAAATGGTGACACAAACCGCAGACCCCTCCGGCAACAAGGCCTCAGGAACCCCATGAAGTTCAGGCGGACCCTCAAACCGCTGAAGGGACAGTTCGAATTGGCACCGTACTTGTGTGTGGTGTTCGTGCTGCTGTTTTTCATGCTGTTCGGGGGCTATCTCGTCCTGCCGGTGGGCACCCGACTGGAACTGCCGCAGGGCGGTTCCCGCATCGGGACCTGGACCGGCGACCCCTTCCTGGTGGTGGCCGTGGATGCCAGCGAGCAATGCTACTTCGAGAATCAGATCGTGCCCGACCTCGTTGTCCTGAAGGCCCGATTGACGGCACGGGCCAACGCTCCCAAAGGTCCGCGCAAACTCTACCTGCAGGCGGACCGCTCGGTGCGCTACGAACGCCTTCAGCAATTGGCTTCACTGGCCCGTGAAGCGGGTTTGTCCGAAATCCTTCTCGGTGGCAGTGGTGGCCGCAGCGACGGTGACAGCACCGATCCACGTCGTTCAGGAAATCCCAACCCATGACCGCCTCGGCCTCAGGATGGAGTTCCCGGCGCTGGATCAGCGTCTCTGCCCTGCTGGCGTTGCTGCATGCTGGAGGCTTTTGGGCGGTCACCCGTTTTCCTCAAGGCCCCCATTTGGGAAAGCCCGACACCTTCGAACTGGTCTGGTCCTCCACCTCAACCGACGTCCTCGAAGGTTCGATCCTCTCACCCACCCGCTTCGCCTTGCCAGAGAGTGGCGGGTTTTCGGGCGATGCCGCGCAGGCCTTGCCACCGGTGACCTACAGATGGGGCCGATCGGATCCACGTCCCTCGTTCCTTCCAGCCGATCCCAGCGGGTCCAATTTGGGACCCGCCCCGGGAACCCCTTCCCCGCCAACCCGAGCCGCCTCACCCCGTGCGGTGACTCCGATCTCGGACAGTCCGGTCCGCATGACGGCCGATCAGGCGCGCAGCGAAATCCGAGGCAATCTGGCGGCACGACAACTAGCCCGCCCTTTGAGCATCCCACCGTGGACCGAAGGCGACTCGCCACAGCCCACCCGCATCGAACTGGCGGTCAATCCGTGGGGAGAAGTCCTGACGGCGCGCGTGATCGTGGGATCCGGTTCCAAGCCAGCCGATCTGGCCGCACTGGAGGCCGTTCGCAGCGCACGGTTCCAGCCATTGCCCGAGGCTCGATCATCAGATGCCTTGCAGGCCGACCGTCTCACTTGGGGAGTGATGAGCATCCACCCGGTGCCTGGTGACGCGATCCAGAAACCAGGCAATCCGCTTTGAACGACCATGCAGCCGGAATCCGTCATTGCGATGTGGGTGACCTTGCTACTGGCCGGGTTGGGGTTCTTTGCCCTGGCCGATGAGTTCCGGCGCCGACGCATCGGATCGGATGTCTCGCAAGATCAGGTGTTCCGTTGCGTGCGATGCAGCGCGGTCTACACCGACGATGCCGAGGTAGAACGGTCCCGTTGTCCGCAATGCGGCAAGACCAACGAGGCCGTGCGTTTTTGAGGCTGATGGCCCCACTTGGGTACACCCACCACCTTTACCGCCCCTTCACAAATCCATGCCCCGTTCCACACACGGGCTTGAAGTCCTTGCGGCCAACTCGGAGGGACACGATCGGGCCACGGCGGCGAAACTGGAACGAGCGATCTCCATGGAATCGTTCCGACCAAAAAGGAGAAACCTGTTCCCGATAGGCCCGGTCACCGTCACACCATCCTCATGAACCCCAAAACCCTGACCTGCCTGACCACGGCCTTGTGGTCTTTGACCTTTGCACCGGCAGCCCTCTCACAAAACGACTTCGACCGACCACCGGGTCCGCCACCCGACTTCGGTGGGCCACCACCCTTTGGCCCGGGCGGACCAGGCGGAGGTCCCCGCGGGCCGGGCGGGCCTCCTTCGACACCCAAGACGTTGTTGGTGTCCCGCTTCGACCAAAATGGCGACAAGCGCCTCGATGCTCAGGAACGCACGGCGGCCCGGGAATTCCTCATCGGAGAAAAGGCCGCCGGACGTATCCGCGGTCGTGGGCCCGGCGGCCCGGGCGGCCCGGGCGGACGAGGAGGCCCACCTGGAGGCCCACCGGAAGGCCCTCGGGGCGGCGAACCCTTCAGCCAACCCACTCCCGGTCAAAAGCTCACACCAGCCGAGGTTAAAAACTTTCCCGACGCGCCTTTGTACGAAGAGGGCATCCTGCGGACCTTGTTCCTCCAGTTCGAGAGTGCCGATTGGGAGAAGGAACTGGCCGACTTCAACAACACCGATGTGGAAGTGCCGGCCACGCTCACGGTCGATGGCAAGGCCTACCGCGAAGTGGGCGTGCACTTCCGAGGCATGTCCTCCTTCTTCACGGTGCGGGAAGGCCAGAAACGCTCGCTCAATGTGTCGTTGGATTTCGCCCACAAGGACCAGGCCATCGGCGGCAACAAGACCCTCAACTTGCTCAATTCCCACGAAGATCCGTCCTTCCTGCGGACGGTGCTGTACAGCCATATCGCCCGGGAATACTTGCCGGCCCCGAAGGCCAACCTGGTGCGGGTGGTCATCAATGGCGAGAACTGGGGCATCTACGCCAGCGCCCAACAATTCGACAAGCACTTCACCCAGGAATTCTTCGGATCCACTCAAGGACACCGGTGGAAGGTGTCGGGCAGCCCCAATGGTCGCGGCACCCTTGCCTACCTGGGATTTGAGCCTGCACCGTACAAGAAGATCTACGACCTCAAGGGCAAGGACAGCGACCAAGCCTGGAAGGATTTGATCCAACTCACCCGGGTCCTCAACCAAACTCCGGCCGACCAATTGGAGTCGGCCCTCGCACCGATCTTCGATATCGACGGGGCGTTGCGATTCCTGGCGGTCGAGAATGCGCTCATCAACAACGACGGCTATTGGATTCGCACCAGCGACTACACGCTCTATCAAGATCCCCAAGGACGCTTCCATCTGGTGCCGCATGACATGAACGAAGGCTTGAACCGCCCCGGCGGTCCCGGCTTCGGCGGCGGCCCCGGTGGACGCCGCGGTCCAGGCGGTCCAGGTGGGCCGGGCGGAGGAGGCAATCGCATCGATGGAGTGAAGCTGGATCCGCTGTATGCCGCGCAAGATGCCAACAAGCCGCTCATCTCCAAGCTGCTGGCGGTGCCTGCGCTGCGCGAACGCTATCTAGTCCATGTCCGCACCATCGCCGAGAAATCGCTCGATTGGCAGAAACTCGGCCCGCTGACCGAGAAGCTTCACCAACTCATCGCCGCCGATGTGCGCGCCGACGGCCGCAAGCTGGATTCCACCGAGGCCTTCGAAAAGAGCCTCACCCAAGACGTTGCCGGCAACGGCTTCGGACCGGGCGGGGGTGGCTCGATGGGCCTGAAGAACTTCGCCGAGCAACGGAGAGCCTTCTTGCTCGAGTATCGACCCAAAGCTCCCTGACAATCCGAGACCCTCCAGACGGGGTGAGCTCACAAGTATCATCCCTGACCCCTCACCCCGTCCTGGACCGGTCGGATTGTCGGATGAGCATTTGGCTTTTGCACCGAGGTCCTCTCCACTCCTTCCATGAGCGAAACCGTCCGCTTTCTCCAAGCCTGTCCCTCCGATGAGGACATCGATGTTGTTCGACTCGTGGATTGCGTGCTCATCGATGCCGTCCGTTCTGGAGCGAGCGACATCCACATCGAACCTTGGGAATCGAGCATTGCCGTTCGGGTCCGGATCAGTGGCGTGCTCAATGAACTCATCCACCTTCCCAGCGATCTCCTGCCCAAAATCACCGGTCGCCTGAAGGTCATGGCCAACCTCATGGGCCACGAGACTCAACTCCCGCAAGAAGGCCGCGCGAACACCTTCCCGGAAGCCGGCAACGTGGTGCTGCGCATTTCCACGTTCCCGACGATTCGAGGCGAGAAGACGGTCATCCGCATTTTCGATCCTTCCAACCGGGCCTTCAACCTCGAGGCTCTCAGCCTCGAGCCAGACACCCTGGAAACCCTCAAGAGCCTGCTGACCCGCCCCAGCGGACTCCTGCTCATGACCGGACCCACCGGCTCGGGCAAGACGACGGTCATCTACGCCTCGCTCTGCCACCTCATCGAGCGGTCAGGCCCAAGCATCAGCATTGCCACTGTCGAGGATCCGGTGGAGTTCACGCTGCCCCTCATCGCGCAATCCCAGTGCAACGTGGCTCGCGAATACACCTACCCGGTGGCCTTGCGATCGCTCATGCGACAAGATCCGCAGGTCATCATGATCGGCGAGATCCGCGATCCGGAGACAGCCCAAATCGCCGTTCAGGCTGGGCTCACCGGGCATCTGGTCATTAGCACCATCCACTCGGGCAGCACCACCGGAGTCTTCGCCCGCCTCATCAACATGGGCATCGAGCCCTTCCTGCTGGCGTCGTCCATCACGGGGGTGCTGGGCATGCGGCTCATCCGGCGCAACTGCCCCGTCTGCTCCGAGGCCTATCAACCAGAACCTTCCGTATTGGCCTGCGTGCCGGAAGAAATCCGGGAAACAGGTTTGTTCCGGCGAGGCGGAGGGTGTCCGGCCTGCAACCACACCGGCTTCAACGGCCGAGCCACCGTGATGGAAACGCTGAAAGTCGACGAGACCCTGCGGGATGCCGTGCTGCAGAAGCTCCCCACGCGCCGGTTGCAAGAAATCGCCCAGGCTCAGGGCATGGAGACCTTGTGGCAGGCGGGCTTGCGGCGGGCCTTGCGAGGGGAAACCACCCTCGAAGAAATCCTGCGGGTGGTGGGTATGGAAGGATTCTGAAAGCACACCGATCCGGGGACCCCGAGAGCGCCTCTCCGGCCGTTCGACCGCGGCCACCCGAGCCAACAACACCCCGCCTGGAAAAGCGATCGGGGCACCCGGAAAAGAATCCCTGGATGCCCCGATGCAAAGGAATCGTTCCGGATCAGTAGCCGTACTGCGGCACGCTGCCGTTGGCCAAGATGTAGCCGGTGCGCTCGCGGTACCACTGGAAGTCCACGCGGCCCTGGGCATCGAAGGTTTTGGTCGCTGGGTAGGAGAACTTAACCGCCTGATACTTCGAGGCGCCACTCAGCCAGCGGCGGATCTCGGCATGCCCATCGGCGAAGGAAAATCCGCAGGCGCCGTTGTGGTACGAGGCCGGAATATCCTGCCAGGCCGTGGCATCGGGGTTGTTCACGAAGTAGGCGTCGTTGATGGAGTCCGGGTGCTCATCGAGCGTGAGCCAAGTCTTGGCGGGCGACGGAACCTGCGACTGCTTGAGGAACTGGATCCGATCGGTGAAGGCCCAATTGCGTCCGCCCCGAGTCGGATCATCGCCAATGCTGAAGCGGCCGAAGAAGGAATTCATGGCCATGCTCCGGTTGCGACGAGCCCAACCCCTGCCGCGCTGGGCCGGCGACACGAAGATATCGGCCGGGCACTTGTACACGCCCACGGCCCCACCGGTGTACTTACCCAAGACACCATTGGCCACCCAGGCATCATTGGTGACACTGCGCTCGGCGGTGCCGCCGCCAACGCCCCAGGTCATGACGTTGTTCACCCAGTTGTCGAACACCCTCTGATCAATGGCCTGGATGGTTTCGCTGACACCATAATTGTTGGCCACCGCATCGTTGTAGTCGGTGGAATAAAGATGCCAGCCCAAGGTGAGCTGCTTGCCATTGTTGATACAACCGATGCCCTGAGCCTTGGACTTGGCCTTGGCCAGAGCTGGCAAGAGCATCCCGGCCAGAATGGCGATGATGGCGATGACCACCAACAGCTCAATGAGGGTGAAGCCGTGACGACGCGCGAATGGGCGGCAGGAAATTTTTGGGGTTTTCATGACGGGCAATCCGCAAGATACCCGAGCGGCCAAGACTGACAAGCGCGGCGAATTCGACTGGAACCCCCGTACTAAGCGGTCACCGCACCGCTTGCAGGCCGAATCCGCGTCTTCCGGCCTCCAAACCCGCCGACCGTCATGGATTGAGGATCCGGAAGAACTGACCGTTCGGAGCATTGGTCGTGGAGTCGAGGAGGATGAGTACCCCTTCTGGATCACCGATCTCCAACTCCATGGAATCCTGCCAGGTTTGCAAATCGACAGAGCGCTCCAGGCGGAAGGTCTGGTCCATCTGTCCACCGAAGAGGAACAGGATGTCTTCGGAAGCCTTCGGATAATTGAGGACTTGCACCGGCGCATCGAAGGCTGTGGCTCTGGCCCGCAGGATGGCCCCGCCCGAACCAGCGACGATCCACTGGCCGTTGGCCGCAGTCACTGTGTAGAGGTTGCGAGTGGTGAGGGTGGGCAGTTCCACCCAATTCGAGAGGTCTTGTGACAGAGCCACAACGCCTCCATCGCCCACCAAACAGAACCAGCCGGAATACCATGCCACATCATTCCACCAGGTGGTCGAGACCGTAGAACGCGCCGACCAAACCACCCCGTCCGTGCTCGTCAAGACCGTTCCCGCTTCGCCCACGGCGACCAGACGACCGTTGAGCCATCGCACCCGCCAAAGCCAGCGCGAGGTGCCGGAGGGGCGGGAGGACCAGTTGGTGCCATTGGCACTGCTCAAGAGAGTCCCAGTTTGTCCGCAAACCAAAAACCCACCCGGCCATTCGGTGGCGCCGCTCAGAATGGCGGTGGATCCGGAGGTTCGCCGCGTCCACGACCGGGCATCCGGACTGGTCAGGAGGGTGCCCCCGGAACCGGCGACGACAAAGAGGTCGGCATTCGCACAGACCGCCCGCAAGTCGGCGGTGACTCCGGAGGCGACCGCTTCCCAGGCAACGCCCAGGGTGTTCACCTGATTGGTGATGAGCACCCGGACCACTTGGGTTCCGTTGGTCACGGAATTGGTGCTCACCAACGGTGCATAGTCGGTGCGGCTCAAGGCCAGTGCTCCTGAGGATCCCGCAGCGACCACCCAATTGGAACGGCCGCCCAGCGCGAAGTAATTCACTCCGGACGCACTGGCCGGCGCCAGGCCCCGGTTCCAGTTCTTGCCGTCCGGACTGTCGATGAACTGCGCCCATTCCCCGGCCGTGACTCGGAGGGTTTGTGGTTGGGTGTTGGTGGTGAAGGTGGGCACTGCCCCTGTGAATGCGACACTCACATTGGTGCCGGGGACGGTGAGAACCAGGGAATCCCAAATAGCGGCAATGCCGGTCGGTTCGGTGTAGCTCCAGTTGAATCCGGCCAAAGTGGAAGAGCGCATCCCGGTGACAACCAGGCCATTGCGTGTTCCGGCCACCACCTGCTGCCCGTCCCACAACAAACATTGATAGGTCACCAATGGAGCCGGATTGGCCCGGAGGGGATTGGCCTCGGACGACCAAACCCAATTGCCGAACAGGCTGACACCGAAACGCAATTCACCAGGACCGGCCACCAACCGCTCGTTGCCAATGGCCAAAACGGCCGTCAGCGCGTTGGTGGTGCTGATCCGCCCGGCGTCCCATTGGAGCAATTGGGTCGTGCGGCTGATCACATAATTGCCCGCATCACCCACGGCCATCACGCCGGTTGAAACAGGAGCCACGCGGTACCAATTGAAGCCCGACCTGCCGGTGTTGCGCACCGTCCAGCTCAGGCCATCGGCACTGCTGGCCACAAAGGCGGAGTCACCCACGGCCACGAACAGGCCCGAGGCATAAGTCACACTGGTGAGGTTGTTGGTTTTGCCCACGGAGGCGGCCGTCCATTGGACTCCATTGGTGCTGACCAGCACCGTCCCGCCGTCGCCCACGGCCACAACCCGATTGGTCGAAGCGGCCACGCTTTCCAGCCACTGGGTCGTGCCCGAGACGGCCGACTGAAACACTTCTCCATCGGACCAGAGAACCGTCCCCGACTCGCCCACCACGATCGCCCGATCTCCCAGATAGGTGGCTCCACGCAACGCGACCGAAGTTCCGGTCTTCACCCGACGCCAGTCCGGCAGAACGTCCGCCACCCACAGTGCGCCGCGATCTCCCACGGCGAGGTACAGGCGATTGGTGCGCCACGCCAAATCGGTGATGGAATTGCCGAAGGGAGAGGGATTGGACCAGCGCCAGTTCAAATTGGTGCCTTGGGCTAGGACCGACTCTGATCCGAGCACGGCACCCATCACGATCAGCCAAAAAAGATACACGAACCGCCATCGACCCGTTGGTCCCAAGGCACAGGCCTCCTTGCTTCTGCGGACGAGGGTTTTCACTGCGTTTCTATAGGCGTTGGGGAGCCGTTGTGCAATGCGCTCCCCTGAGTTTCAGGTGTCTGCCACAAGGACTTGATCCGGGGGCGGGAAATGCACGACGAAGGTCGAGCCATCCGATCCGGTGGACTCCAATGAGACGTCACCGCCGATGCTCAAAGCCAGTTGTCGGGTGATGGCCAAGCCCAAGCCGCTGCCGCCCGGCTTGGTGGAAACCGTGGGCTCGAAGAGGTGTTCCCGCACGGACGGTGCGATCCCCGTTCCGGCATCGGTGACGCGCACCGTCAAACTGCCATCGGAGCCATCGGCCGAGGCAATCCGCACTTCGGACTGATCCGGCGCTGCCTCCAGCGCGTTGCTGACTAAATTCTCGACCACCAGCAGGAGGATGTTGGCATCCCGGTTGTGAATCCGCCGATGGGAATGACTGTGCAAAACGGTCCGGACTCCCCGCGCCTGAGCCGCTGGATCCAGCCGCTGCAAGACCCGG
>CAMCYJ010000122.1 GCA_945883815.1 Akkermansia muciniphila
CAGCCCAACCGCCAAACCACGAAGCGGCAGCGGGATCGGGCCGGAGCGAGCATAGGAACGTCGACACCAACCCTTTCTGCAAACGTGTGGGATTGCTCTGGAGCGGCCGTTGACGGGAATAAGCAGGATGATAGGACGTTTTCCCCGAAAGGGCCGGGGGAGGGGGCGACCGGCTTGGAGAGCCAGCCCCACCCGGACAGGAGGCCAGTCAAGGCGGATCGATCGGAGGGCCATCTCTGCCGGAAAAGCCTCGGTGACGGCACGAGGCGGCCGGCTCGGAGAGCCAGCCCTACCTGGGGAGGTGTTCATCCTTCGGAGTGCTCCGAATACCCCCATCCGATAGGAGTTCCGTCGACACCGCCTACATCCTAGATTCAAACCCATGACCTCCCGCGCCTGCGCGCTCATTACCCTGGCGGCCTTGATGCCCCTTCAGGCAGCCGATCGCCCCCAGTTTGGCGAGGCCTGGTCCCGGAACATGACCTCACCCGAGGTCAACCTCCCGGCCACCTTCAATCCGACCAACGGAACCCACATCCGGTGGAGCATTCCCCTGGGTGCCTCGGGAACCGAATCCCACTCCACCCCCGTGGTCGCCCATGGACGCATCTTCATTGGCACCAATAACGAGCTACAACGGGATGCCCGACGCAAAGGTGATCGCGGCGTCATGCTCTGCCTTTCCGAGGCCACCGGAGCCCTCGAATGGCAACTGGCCGTCCCCAAACGCGAAGAAGACATCTACCACGACTGGCCCAAGACCGGCATGGCCTCGCCCGTCACCGTCGAAGGCGACCGCGTCTACCTCGTCGACAACCGGGGCGTCGTCCAATGCCTCGACATCCGGGGCCAAGCCAACGGCAACCAAGGCCCATTCCTCGACGAAGCCAACTACCTCAACTTGCGCGGAACCAACGCCCTGCCCGTGCCCGTGCCCGCGGCCGTGCCCGACGCCGACATCCTGTGGTCGTTCGACCTCACCCGAGAGGCCGGCATCTGGTCCCACGACGGAGCCCACAGCTCCATCCTCATCCACGGCGACTACCTTTACATCAACACCAGCACCGGCGTGGACAACACCCACCGCGTCATCCGCACACCCAAGGCCCCCAGCCTCGTCGTGCTCGACAAACGCACCGGCCGCTGGGTCGCCCAGGACGGACTCGGCATCGCCCCGCGCATCTTCCATTGCACCTGGTCCTCCCCCTCCCTGACCACCGCCAACGGCCAGCCCCGCATCCTCTTCGCCGGTGGCGACGGCGTCGTCTACGGCTTCGATCCCTACCGCCCCGGAAACACCTCTTCCGAACCAGCCATCCTCAAGAACCCCTGGCGCTTTGACTTCGACCCCAGCGGACCCAAGACCAACGTCGGCAGCTTCCTCAACAACCGACGCGAAGGTCCCAGCAACATTTACGGAATGCCCGTCGCCCTCGGAGACCGGATGTACGTCGCCGGCGGCGGCGATTGGTTCTGGGGCAAGAACGAGGCCTGGGTCCGCTGCGTGAGCCTCTCCGGCGAGGGCGACGTCAGCGCCTCGAACACCCAGTGGTCGTACCCCTTGGGTCGCCACACCATGAGCACCCCGGCCATCGCCAATGGACTGGTCTTCTGCGCCGACTCCATGCGCACCCTCCACTGCATCGACGCCGCCACAGGCAAAGGCCTGTGGACCCACGAACTCGACGGCGAGGTCTGGGCCTCAGCACTGGTGGCCGACGGCAAGGTCTACATCGGCACCCGGCGCGGCGGGTTCTGGACCTTCGCCTTGAGCCGCGAAAAACTGCTCCTCGGGCACGTAGCTCTGGGTTCACCCATCAGCGCCTCCGCCGTGGCCGCCAACGGAACCCTCTACGTCGCCACCGGAACCCGACTGTTCGCAACGACCCTGAAGAGCACCCCCGCGGTCAGATGATGTCCTGAATGACGCGACCTGCGATGCCCGTCAGCCGTACATCGAGCCCCTGGAACTTCACCGACAACCGCGTGTGATCGATGCCCAGCTGGCGCAGCAGCGTCGCGTGGATGTCGTGCACATCCACCGGTGAATCGACGGCGGAATAACCCAGCTCATCGGTCGCCCCGTAAATCATTCCCGGCCGAATCCCGCCGCCGCACATCCAAATGGTGAAACCGGCATTGTGATGGTCGCGGCCGCTGCCGCCCTGGCTCATCGGGGTGCGGCCAAACTCGCCGGCCCAAACGATCAGCGTGTCTTTGAGCATGTCGCGCTGCTTGAGGTCGGTGATGAGCGCCATGCACGCCCGATCAATCTCGGCCGCCTTGAACTCGACGCCCTGCTTCACCTCGCCGTGGTGGTCCCAGTCCTTGTGGTAAAGCTGGATGAACCGCACGCCTCGCTCGGCCAAGCGGCGGGCCAGAAGGCAGTTCGAAGCGAAGGATCCATCCCCAGGCTTGCACCCGTAGAGCGACTGGATGGAGGCCGGTTCGCTCGCCGTGTCCATCAACTCCGGCACGCTTGCCTGCATTTGAAAAGCCATCTCGTACTGGGCGATGCGGGTGGCGATCTCGGGGTCGTCCACCACCGTGTCGTGCTGACGATTGAGGTCGTTGATCGTCCGCACCACTTCGTGCTGCCCTTCGCGGGTGACTCCCGGCGGGGTGGTCAGGTACATCACCGGATCGCCCTTACCCCGCAAGTGCACCCCCTGGAAACGACTCGGCAGCATCCCGGGCGCCCACTGACGCGCAGCAATCGGTTGGTTCTGGCCACCGCGCCCGAGCGAAGTCAGCACCACGAAGCCGGGGAGATTCTCCGCCTCGGAACCCAACCCATAGGTCACCCACGAACCCATGCTCGGGCGACCCGCGATTTGCGAGCCCGTGTTCATGAACATGTGGGCCGGATCGTGGTTGATGGCCTCGCTGGTCATGGAACGCACCCAGCAAATTTCATCGGAGATCGAGCCCAATTGGGTGAACAGTTCACACAGTTCGACCCCGGCTTTGCCAAAGCGCTTGAAGGGCAACTGCGGACCGTAGCAGACGAGTTTCTGCCCCTGAAGCTGGGCGATTTGTTTGCCCTGGGTGAACGACTCCGGCATGGGCTTGCCGTGCATCTCCACCAGCTTGGGCTTCGGATCGAAGGTCTCGAGGTGCGACGGCCCACCGGCCATGCTCAGCCAAATCACCCGGCGCGCCTTCGCCGGAAAGTGCAACGGATTCACGGCACCGTGAACCGCACGGTTGGCAGCGGCCTGAAGGAGTCTCGGTTGGAGGATGGAACCCAGTGCCAGGGCGCCCAAGCCCTGCGAGGCCCGACCCAGAAACACACGGCGGGTCTGCTGTTGCTGGATAAACTGACGAATCTCCGAGGAAGGGCTCATGGTCAGGAACGGGTGATGGTCTCGTGGAGGTTGAGCAGGGCGCGGGCCACATCGGTCCAGGCGGCCCATTGGACAGGATCGAGGCCGGCAGGCGTCGGTGCCTTGCCAGTTCGGGTGAATTGCGCAGCCGCCTCCGGATCTTTGGCGAAGGCGGTGCGCTGGGTTTCGAGCAGGCGACGCAGCGCGCTCAACTCCGAGTCCAACGGAGCCCGGGCCAGCGCCTGACGCCAGGCCCAAGTCAGACGTGCCGTGTCGTCGCCGGAACCCTCGCGAAGGATGCGGGCCGCGAAACTCCGGGCCGCCTCGACGTAGCTCGGATCGTTGAGCAGCACCAGAGCTTGCTGGGGAATGTTGGAGCGGTTGCGCTCGGCGGCGCACTCCTCGCGGGTGGCCGCGTCGAAGGCCAGCATGCTCGGGTGCACGTAGGAGCGTTGCCACCAAGTGTAGAGGCCACGCCGATATTGATCGCCGCCCGAGCTGGCATCGTAGCCGCGCTGCGGGAAGTTGAGGTTCTCCCAGTACCCGTCGGGCTGGTAAGGGCGCACGCTCGGCCCTCCAATGCGCGGCACCAACAAGCCCGAGACCTGGAGAGCCGAGTCCCGAACCATTTCCGCCTCGATGCGCCAGCGTCCCTGACGGGCCAATTCCCGGTTTTCGGGATCGCGGGCCAGGAGCTCGCGGGAAGCATTGGAAGATTGCCGATAGGTTCGGCTGGTGACCATCAAGCGGACCAGGTGCTTCACATCCCAGCCGCTGTCCCGGAATTCGGCCGCCAGCCAATCGAGCAACTCGGGATGGCGCGGCGGTTCGCCTTGGGCCCCGAAGTCATCGAGCACCTTGGAGAGGCCGGTGCCGAAGAACTGACGCCAGAAGCGATTGACCACCACCCGCGCGGTCAGCGGGTTCTCGGGCGACACCAACCAGTCGGCCAGATCCAAGCGATTGAGCCGTCGATCGGAGACCGCTCGAGAAGCCGGACGGAACTGCGCCGGGATGGCCGGTTCCATGATTTCGCCGGTCTCGATGAGCCAGTTGCCACGGGGCAGCACCCGGACGGTCCGGGGCTTTTCCGAGCGCTCGGTCACCAGAGTGCGCGGGATCGTGCCCTCGAAATCGGCGCGCGCCTTGTCGGCCGCGGTCCGCTGTGCGCGCAAGTCCGCCAACTCCGGCGCCACCGCCTTGAACTCAGCCCACAACTTGGCCGACTGCTCAGGGGTCCGAGCGGACGGGTCCACCTTTAGTCGGTCCGCGAGATCGGCGTTCGGCAAGGGAACTGTCGGCGGCACGACCGCGGCTGGATCGGTGGCCACGCCAAGGCGGAAACATCCGAGCGTGTGGTGGCCGTGCCCGTGCTTCTGTTGCAACTCGATTTCCAACCGCTCTCCGGAGGCCAAGGTGAGCGGCTCCTTCAGACGCAACCGCAACTGCGACGGCTTGCCCGCCTCGGGCAGGATGGCCCAACCGGCGAACGTGCCGCGGGCATCATGATCGATGACCGAAGCCGCCGACCATTTGCCATAGGGATTCTTATCGGCCGACACCGTCTGCTCGTGACTGGCCCACGCCGATTCGAAGGCGATATCCCGGGCCGGGACTCCGTCGCGGACCACGCGAGCCACCACCTCGGTCAGCACAAAATTGCCATTACCGGCGCGGCCCGGTCCTTGAGACGGCAGGGACTTGTCGGGAAGCACTTCCACGCGCACTCCGACCACCCGTTCCGGCAGTGAGGCGAATCGGACCACCGTGCTGTCGGTGTCGGGATTCTTGCCCCCGATGAGCACCGAGCGGTCGTCGCGGATGGTGACGGTGGCTCCTCCGGTTGAATCAGCAGAGGCCGGTGCGGTCGCGGTCCACAGCGAGTCAGAACGCAGGGCTTCCAACCGTTCCTGCCGCCATCGCCCGAAGGCGCTTTCCAACTTCGGATGGGGACCTTCGAACTGGCTCTTGAGGCGCTCGGCCTCGGTGGTCAGGCGGGCCAATTCGCGGGCCTGGGGCTCGGTAGGCACCAGCATGCCGTCTTCGCGCCGGCCGATGATCGTCTCCTTCACATCCGCAAAGAAGGCACCCATCGAGTAGAAATCCCGGGCCGTGATCGGATCGAACTTGTGGTCGTGGCATTGGGCGCACCCAATGGTTTGACCCATCCAAACCGTGCCGACGGCGCGGACCCGATCGGTGAGGTAGCGCGACTCGTAATCTTTCTCCTGCGCTCCGCCCTCTTCGGTCGTTAGCAAGAGCCGGTTGAAGCCTGAGGCCACCCGGGCTTCCATCGTCGGATTGGGAAACAAGTCTCCGGCCAACTGTTCCCGGGTGAACTGGTCGAAGGGCTTGTTGTTGTTGAACGAGCGGATGACGTAGTCGCGGTAAGGCCAAATGTTCCGCGGAGTGTCCGAGTGGTATCCGATGGTGTCAGCAAATCGGACCACATCGAGCCAACCAATGGCCATGCGTTCCCCATACTGGGGAGAGGCCATCAGGTGATCGACCATCCGTTCATAAGCCCCGGGAGCGGTGTCGGCCTCGAAGGCGGCTACAGTCTTTGGGTTGGCCGGCAAACCGGTCAAATCCAGGCTCAACCGGCGAGCCAGTGTGCGGCGGTCTGCCTCGGGTGCGGGTTTCAGACCCACTGAATCCAAGTGCGTACGCACCCAGCGATCGATGCCACCCTCGCCCTCGGCTCCTGGGGGAACCGACGGCCGAAGGATCGGCTGATAGGCCCAATGCCCCTGGTATTCGGCACCCTCGGCGATCCACCGCTGGAGCAGCGCCTTCTGCTCGGGCTTGAGCGGTTTGTGGGCCTCGGGGGGCGGCATCAACTCGTCGGCGTCATCGGTTAGCAACCGATGCACCAATTCGCTGCCGGCGGCATCGCGCGGCAAGATTGCCTTCTTGCCCGACTTGGCCGGCCGGAGCGCCGCCTCGCGAAGGTCCAGGCGCAGGCCTCCCTTCATCTTCTGCACATCGGGGCCGTGGCAGGAAAAACAGTGGTCGGAGAGGATCGGCCGGATGTCCCGATTGAACTGGACCGGTCCTGCCGTCGTCGCCGAAGCCGGGGCTGCCGCGGCGGCCATCGGACCGCAACCCAATGCTGCGATGACGACCCAACGGGCCAATGACCTGAAAGCGCGAGCGTTCATGGAAGGAACCGGATCTTGGACTCGCTTCACCGGATGCCAACCCAGAAAAACGCCGACCCGTGGCGACGCCCTCCCTGAATTCGATTCGGCGCGTCTCAGGTCACCGTTCGAACCCAGACCATCGGATTTCGACTCGAACCCTTTCCTGGGCTGGATCGGGATCTTGAAAACCCTCCAGCGGGACCTCCGCAAGCTTTCTGGGCAAGCGATGGCCCATTTTGGATTGGGATTCCGCGTGAGTTGTGAGCATCCCGCTGACAACTGGCGGATGGCCCAATCAAAACTCACCCAAAAGACCATGAACTTCCAGAACTCGCTTCGTTCGCGCTTCGTGCCGCTCGTGCCACGTGCGACCCGGGTGATTCCACTCGCCCCGCAAGACCCCGAAATGTCCATCGACCCGAGGGTGCAATCCGAGCTGAAGAGACTCTTCGCATTCGCAGCATCCCTCTTTCAATGGGTCACCGCCTGTCCCACCCACGGGCACATCTTCTTCGAAGATCCGCTAGTGGCCTTGAACCGGGCCCAGGTCGCTGGCACCGCCAGCCGTTTGGCTGAGGTCCACGATGCCTCTGCTTAGTTCCGAGAACATCTTTAACGGATCGAAGTTTGAGGGGCGGACAGTTTCTTAGAATCGGGCAGGCACTTCGACCCATAAGCGAACCCACCTCAATCTCACCCCACTTCTTTCGATCCCAATCCGCCCACTCGCATGTATCGCCCCAACTGGTCGCCACCCATCGTCATTCCGATCGATCTCCCTGCACAGCATACGCAGGGACGGGGCCCCCAATCTCTCCAAGCCTGTTTCCACACTTCAGGACCGATGGTGAGATCGATCGCGACACCATCGCCCAGGTCCAAAGCCTGTCGGGTTCAATCAATCCTGGCCCGACTCATCCCCTACGAGAGCGCATTGCTCCAATGGGTCGCCGATTCGCCCCAGAATGCGCGACTCTTTGTGACCGACCCGCTGCGCGCTCTGGAGCTGGCCAATCTCGGGCTGCCTGAAAGCCTCTTGAGGGAAATTCACGCCGTCTCCGCCTGGCTGGCCCAAGACTCCAACTCCTGACCCGATGAACCCCAACGCAGATGCAGGTTCCATGTCCAGCCGTGTTGACTTTCGACACGAAGGCCTGGAGTTCGGCGGTTTCCTCGGATTGCCTCGCCTCAGTGTGAATTCATCGGACGACTGGACGACCCTTTCGGTCGCCCAAATCACGATCCCGGTGTTTGGAATTCTGACTGTTTTTGGATCCCCGATCCAAATCCCCCAAACAACCCTGCTTCATGTCACCAGCATCTTCGGTGTCGAAGAAAATCAACCCGGAGTGACACCCATGTTCACGGTGGCCATGGACTTGAACCACCCTCGAACCGTTTTCAGCCTGGCGGTGCCCGATGGTTCGGAGGCCGACGGATGGATTGCCGCGCTGAATGGCCTGCTGCGCTGCCATCTGGAGTCCCGATCGACCGACGGACACCTTCGCTTGGGCGCGGTGTTCACCCCGTTGTTGGAGACCGAGGCGCACACCCGCAGCGGGAGTCCGATTTCGGACCACTTCACTGGCAGGAAACTTCCCACGGATGTTTACACCGCGAAACACCCGAAACGATCCCTCTACCTTCGCGACCGCTGCCTGCTGGCAGACCTTGCTGTCCAAGAGTCCGCCGAATCCGACTCAGGTGATCAGGGCTGCACCCGAACCTACAACCTGGCCGCGAACGCCACTTGGGATCTGCCGGGAAACTTCGCCCCGTGCCTGAACACACTGAACCTGCGGTTGGATGCAGCTGGCAAGGTCCGTGGTGACTACAGCATCACTGGGCACCCCTTGAGTGAATTCGGCCATCTTCTCTGGATGGATGCCTCGGGGTGCTTCCAACTGACCACCCGCAGCGCCACGACCTCTCCCCCTCTCCAGGCCACTCTGCGGGACCGAAGTGGTTCCATTCATGTCAGCGCCTGGGGTTGGGTGATCCTGGCCCAGCGGATCAAATCCCTCTTCGGTACACTCGGAGAAGCTTGGAGCCATGTGGCGACCGTCAGCGCAACGATGGCCGCCTCGCAACTGACGCTGCGGGAATCCAATGCCAGCCCGAAAACCCTCATGCAGCCACTACCGACGGCAGAAGTCGCTAAAAAGCAACCAACCAAAACCCGGGCATATCCGACCAACCGACTCCTGAGACCACTTCATCCCGGATCCTCCGAATGGAGTACCAACGACCCGGTTTCAGAATGGGCATGATGTTGTTCTTGATCACCTCGATCTCGGATTGAAAACAGCGTTTATCTGAGTTGATTGACTTTTGAGGTAAATTTTATACCTAATTATATCAGACCAATCGTGTTCAGCCCGCCGTTTCGGAACCACGGTTCTGGTCTTGATCCATGAACGAGACGGACATCACCACAATTCTGGAGCGAATTCACCCCGACAACCCGGAGGCTTCCGCTCAACTATTAAACTTGGTTTACGAGGAATTGCGTCGCTTGGCGGCCTCCAAGATGGCCCGCGAGAGTCCTGGGCAGACCCTGGCTCCGACAGATCTTGTTCACGAAGCGTGGCTCCGGTTGGGCGGCGACCAACAACCCCGATGGCGCAACCGGGCCCATTACTTTGCAGCGGCCGCAGAGAGCATGCGCCGCATCCTCGTCGACAACGCCCGACGCAAGCGCGCCATCCGACACGGCGGTTCACTGGCCAAGGTCAGCGCCAATGCCACAGGCTTCGATGTCGCGGCCCCCACCGAGGATAGCGAGACGTTGCTTACAATGAATGACGCTCTCGACCGATTTGCCACCCATGACCCCCGCAAGGCCGAACTGGTCAAACTCAAATACTTTGCGGGCCTCACCCTGGAGGAGGCGGCCGACACCCTCGAAATCTCCCATCGAACCGCCAAGCGCGACTGGGCCTATTCCCGCGCCTGGCTCTTCAACGAAGTGAAGCGTCTCCAGGAAGAGTGAACTCCCTCGATCGCCAGCGCCCCGATGCCGCCGTGCCCGACTTGGCTCCCACGTCTCGTCAGGCACGACCGGTCTTGAGCCCATGATGCCCGACGACGAGATCTTTGCGGTCGTGATAGACCTGCCCGACTCCGAGCGAGCAGCTTATCTGGAGCGCGTCTGCTCGAGCGATCCCGCGCAAAGGGCCCGGATCGAGGCGCTCCTGCGTGGCTTCGCAGCCTCCGATCGTTTCCTCGAAACACCGGCGATCGAACGCCCGCGGGTCGCGGCGGAGAAAATGCCGGGCGACATGATCGGGCGCTACCGATTGATCCGGCGGATCGGCTCCGGAGGCTGCGGAATTGTTTACCTGGCTGAGCAGAAGGAACCGGTGCGACGTCAGGTGGCTCTGAAGGTCATCAAGCTGGGACTGGATACCAAGCAGGTCGTCGCACGGTTCGATGCCGAACGGCAGGCCTTGGCGATGATGGATCACCCGGGGATCGCCCGGGTGTTTGACGCAGGAACGACTGAGACCGGCAGCCCGTTCTTCGTCATGGAGTTCGTCGACGGGTTGCCGATCACGAAATTCTGCGAC
>CAMCYJ010000123.1 GCA_945883815.1 Akkermansia muciniphila
AGTTCTCAACCCATGGTCACGCGCCGGGAATTGCCGGATGGGGAAGCTCCCGAGCTCATTCCCTACCGGACGATGAAGGCCCAGCACTCTCATCTGGGAGGCGGGGTGTTCGTGGCCGAGGGCGACAAGTTGGTGCACCGGCTCATCGACTCGTCCCTGGGCCTGCGATCAGTGCTCGCGCCTGCCGATCGGGTTGATGCGCTGGAGGCCCGTCTTCGGGCCACATGCAGGACCGTGGACTTGTTCGTGGCCCCGCGTTCGGTGCTTGAGGGCTTTACCGGGTTCCCCATTTATCAAGGGATCCTGGCCTTGGGAGAGGTGCCGCGCCCGGATTCCCTGCAGGACCTGCTCGCGGGCCCCGGCCCGGTGCTGCTGAGCGCGATGGATGGACTGACCAGCGGCGAGAACGTGGGCGCGGTGATTCGCAACGCCTCGGCGTTCGGGGCCCGCGGGCTCATCATCGGCCCCACCTCGGCCCATCCCTACCTGCGGCGTTCCGTGCGCAGTTCGATGGGTACGGTGTTTCACCAGCCTTATGTGCTGGCCGCAAGTCTGCCCGAGTCGCTGCGAGAATTGCGTGCGGCGGGCGTCATGGTGGTGGCGGCCCACCCGGGAGCCTCGGCGTGTTCGGTGCACCGCCTGCCGGCCCACCGGCCATTGTGCGTGGTGTTGGGCGCGGAGGGCGAGGGCATTTCGCCCGAGGTTCTGGATGTCTGCGAGGTGAGCGCTTCGATCGCTATGGAATCCGGAGTCGACTCGATCAACGTCGCCGCCGCGAGTGTTGTGTTTTTCTCGGAGATCCGGCGTCTGCGGGCGGAGGCATCTGCGGGCACGATTGGTAAGGCCGGCGCAGACTGTAGGGTCAGCACACACGGCGGGGTCGGCTCGGTCGGCTGAGGTTTTGCGGGTGATGGGGCCTCTAGGACGCCGTTCGGCTCTCTTCGAATAGCACGGGCAAGAAAAGCAGCGGAAACGCGTGGTAAGGGGTGACTCACCCTGGGCGGGCGGGTTTCCCAGACGCGGGGATTCGCAGGCGTGTGGGCGGGACGCTCTGCGGGACCGGGCCTGCGCTCGCATGGAAGCTCCGGGGAGGCTGGAGCTTTCGCGCTGCGCGCGAGGGAAAAGGTTGATCGCTTCCCGAGCTCGCTCCGACCCGATCCCGCTGCCGCTCGGTAGCATCCCTGGCCCCGCCAGTGTCCTTCTTTTTGAGTCCATGAACCAACCGGTCTCGTCCACGGGTGGCGTGAGCATTGTGTCCACCGTGTGGGCTCCGGCCGTCGGCGGCTATACCCGCTACGGTGCTGGCGGCAGCAGTTTTGGGCCGGTGGGGCTCAAGAGTGGCTCTGGGGCACAAATCGGGGTCACCACCACGTTGGCGTCCTACGAGTTTGATGACGAGAACCAGTTGGTGTCGATCACCCAGGGAACCGACCGCCGTACGACCTTCGTCTACGACGGGAAAAGGCGGCGCCGGGTCACCCGGGAAGAAACCAAGGGCTCGTCTGGGCAATGGGTCCTTGCTTCGGAGACCCGCTATGTCTATGACGGGATGCGGGTGATTCAGGAACGGACCAGCAACGGGGTTCCGACGGTGGCCTACACGCGAGGTCCGGACCTGAGTGGCACCCTGGAAGGGGCCGGGGGCATCGGCGGGCTTCTGGCGCGCAGCGAGTGGAACAGCGTCAGCAGCACCTGGAGCCACGCCTTCTACCACTCCGACGTCGTCGGCAACGTGACGGCGCTGGCCGTGCCCAACGGTAACGACATCGCGCTGGCGGGCAGTTACCGCTACGACCCGTTCGGCTGTCTTATCGGCACCCCCACCGACCTTGCCGCCCGCAACACCCAACGCTTCAGCAGCAAAGACTGGCACAACGCCAGCGGATTCTACTACTTCGGCTACCGCTTCTATGATCCCGCCACCCAGAGGTGGTTGAACCGGGATCCGATCGGTGAACAGGGAGGGATCAACGTTTACGGGTATGTTTACAATAACCCGGTTAACTTAATTGATCCAACTGGTGAAATCGTGTTCGTCATCCCAGCAGCCTACTATGGCTATGCAGCCGCCGCCGCGGGAGTGGCTTACTTGGCGACGCCTGCCGGTCAGCAAGCGCTTAGAGACTTCGGTAGGGAAGGTGCTGGTCTATTATCCAATTGCACGGTTGGATTCTCCCGCCGCGTGTAGAACCCTTCGACAAGCTTCCATATACCCGTGCTCAGGTCCTCCAGTTTCTTCCGCGAGCCGGAACACCGGTTCATCCGGTTCCACTTCGCGAAGAAGGAGGAAACCCTCCGGGCCGCGGGCGAACGGCTGGTGCGGCTGGAGGAATTCGCGTCCGGCCAGCGTCCGCCGCCGGGTCAGTGAAACCAAACCGCCGGTCGGGTTGCGGCGCCCGCGTGCCTTTCGATCAATCCTTCCGCTTCCGTATCCGCACAGTTTCAGAACTTGGGATGGCGACAGTCAGAATCGTCCCGTCACCGCCACGCGGAAGCTCACCGGCTCCACCGGGTGGAAGTGGAGGTCGTTCACCGGCGCGGCCTCGCCCGCGAGATGCGATTCGTAGAGGTAGGTGATGTCGTCGTCCTGCCGGTCGAGCACGTTGAAGACGTCCACCGTGAGCGCCCAATCCGGGCTGAAGCGGTAGCCTGCCTGCGCATTGAGCAGGATCGTCTCGCCGGAACGCACCGAGTCATCCTCGACCAGCGGACGGCTCCCGAAGTAGCGCAGCCGGAGCCCGGCGAAGAAGCCCCCGAGTTGAGGCACGTCATGGACGACCACGCCGGCGGCCACCACGGTCTCGATGGCGCCGGGAATGAAGTCGCCCGCCGGGTCGCGGTCGCGGAAGCGCGCGTGCGACCACGAGAAGTCGGCGTCGAGGGTCAGCCAGTCGGTGGGCGTGTAGTAGTTGGCGAACTCGAGGCCGTAACGCCGGCTGGGCCGCGTGGCTTCGGTCGTGCCGGCATCGCCCACGAAGAGGAGTTCCGAGTCCAGGTCCAGCCACCAGAGCGACACGGTGCTCTGCAGGCGGTCCACCGCCAGCGTGCGCACGCCGAACTCCGCGCCGTAGGTCCGCACCAGCGGGTCCACCGGATTCACCGCCGCGCCGGAGCCGGGATCAATCGTGGTGGTCACGCCGCGGGCGTCGTTGCTGTGGAAACCCGGGCCGCCGCTCACGTAGAATTCCGTCTGCGCCCACGGGCCGAACACCAGGCTGCCTTTCGGGCTCACGAGCAGGTCGTCGGCCGAGCCGGAGTTCGCCGCGTTGTCCGAGGCCACGTCGAACGCGTAGTAGTCCGCGCGCAGGCCCACGGTGCTGCGCAGCCAGTCGGCCCACTTCGTCTTGTGCTCGGCGAAGGGTGACACGCTGACTTCACCGGTCGTGTCGGCGCGGGTGACCGACACGAGCCGGCGTTGCGCGGTGTGGTTCAGCCCGTTCTCGATGTGGTCGCCGCGCACCTGCACGCCGACGGTCGATTCGGCCTCGCGTTCCAGCAGGTCGTATTTCCAGGTGTGATGCGCCTTGAGCCCGCCGAAGCCGCGCCGGTCGAACTGCTCGAACTGGTCGCCGTTCACCGGATCGTCGAGGAAGTAGGTGAAGTTCGAGAACAGGTCCAAGTCGTAATAGACGCCATAGACCTGCACCTCCGTATGGCCCGCGTCGGATTCGCGATACCATTTGCCCGACAGGCTGAAGCGTTTCGAGTCGCCGCCGTCCGTTTCGTCGAGCGCGCCGAAGCGGTCCAGCATGCCGCCGGCGACCGCGCGCAGCGGAATCTGGTCCGTGGATGCCCAGCGGCCGGCATACGCCATCGCCGTCAGGGAAACGCCGCCTTCCAGCGCCTCGCGGCTGTAGCGCAGCACGGCGTTCACCTTCTGGAAGTCCGACGGATTCACCCACGGGCCGTCGTCGTGGCCGACTTCCGCCGCGTAGAGCAGCCGGCCCTCGCCAAGCTGGGGCGACGACGCAAACACCGCCCGGCCGTAACCGAACGAACCGCCTTCAAGCTGGAGCAGGCTGCGGTCGAGCTGGCTGCTGTATTCCAGTTCCGCCGCGCCGGTGGAGCCGAAGTCGCCGATGTCGGCGTAGTAGGGCCCCTTGCGGAAGTGGACCGTCTGGACCAGCTCCGGGATCAGGAAATTGAGGTCGGTGTAACCCTGGCCGTGCCCGTGGGTGGGCAGGTTCACCGGAATGCCGTCCACCGAGGTCGCGAAGTCGGTGCCGTGATCCAGGTTGAAGCCGCGGAGGAAATACTGGTTCGCCTTGCCCGCGCCGCTGTGCTGGGTGGCAATCAGCCCGGGAACGGTTTCCAGCAGTTCGCCGGGACGTTGGAGCGGCCGGTATTCGAAGTGGTCGCGGCCGACGTAACCTTCCGAGGCGGCATTGGCGACTTTGAGGAGCGAGTCCGCGCGCCCGGTGACCAAGATGGTCTGGAGCGTTTCGGGTTCGTTGGCGAGGACGGCGACGGGAGCGAGCAGGCCGGCGAGGCCGGCCGTGAGACGGAGGGACGATGCGTAGTTCATGTTGCCATTGCCGGTCGTTACGCGCGGACCGGTGACGCGATTCTTTCGACGTGCGGGCAACAAAAAAGCCGCCCGCGCACGGCAGCTACGGAACCCTGTTCCGCCATCGCTGCCCCGGGTGGCTGGCGTTTTCTGCCGTAACCTGACCCGGATGCCAAGCGCCTGTTTGCCGCACCGTGAAACAATTGGATAACGACCCTGCCGCCGGCTTGGATGCAGCGAATCGTGGCTGCCGGCCGCCGGACCGGAATTCGGCTTGAAGCCGCCAGAGGCAACTTCACCGTGCGTCGCCATGCGCCTGATCGTCGCCCTTCGCCGATGCCTCCGGATGATTCCCGTGCTGTCCGCGCTAGCCGGTGGCGCCTGCCTCGCGCAGTCCGCCGAGGGGATGAAACGGGTGAACCTGCCCGCGTTGAAGCCAGTCGCGTTGAAACCCTACGCCGCGCTGGAGATTCCCGCCCACCTGGAGCCGTCCGGGCTCGTGAAGAGCCGGCGCTGGCCCGACGTTTACTGGACCCACAATGACTCCGGCGACGGCCCGCGCATCTTCCCGGTGCATCGCGATGGCCGCATCTACCCGTCGGCCCGCTACGGCGCGGCCCACGGCGTCCACATTCCGGACGCGGTCAACGTGGACTGTAAAGGGGTCAGTTCTTGATATTGGTATATCGTCCAAAGCCACTCCCCCGACATGGCTCGCAAATTGAGAGTCGAGTTTGCTGGCGCACATCATGAATCGTGGTGACAGGCGCGAACTGATCTTCATGGATGATGCGGATCGCCAGCGCTTCGTTGACACGCTGGGCGAGGCTTGCGCCAAGGCGGCGCCGGGTCACCCGGGAAGAAACCAAGGGCTCGTCCGGGCAATGGGTCCTCGCTTCGGAGACCCGCTATCTCTATGACGGCATGCGGGTGATTCAGGAACGGAACATCAACGGGGTCCCGCCTCAGGGCAGCAAGGAAACCCGGCGGCGTTTTGCCGCTTCGCGCAGCGGACCGTCCTTGCAGGCGAGGGGTATCTTCAAGCGCACGGCCAGTTCCAGGTAGGCGGCGTCATAGACGCTCAAGGCATTATCGGTGGCCAGTTGCGCCAGTTTGGTGAAGGCCAGGACCGACATTTCATGGTCGGTTTCGAATGCCAGTCCGCGCAGCGCGGCCAGAGCGTCGTCGCGCTCCTCCGCCGTCAGTTTCTTCCGGCGTTCGAGCACCACCAGGGCATTGGCCGTCTCAACCGGCCAGAGGGCGGGAACGACCAGGATGGCACCCTGGTTGACCTCGGCCAGCAATGCGTCCGTTTCCGGGGTCGCCTGGCCGGGATGCACCCACGCGATGGCCACCGAGGCGTCCACGATCAGGCGGTCCATCAGGGCCGTCCTTCCTCGATGGCGGATCGGACATCGGCGTCCGACAGCTTTCCACGTCCCTTGGTCCGGCCGGCGATCCGGCGGCGAACCTCGTGCAGCGCCGAAACCGCCTGACGGACATGCTCCAGGTTCCGCAGACCTTCGGGAACGATGCGGGCGACGGGCTTCTCGTGCCGGGTGATGACGATTTCCTCGCCGCGGCCGACGCGGTCGAGGAGTTCGCCGAACCGGGTCTTGGCTTCAAAAGCGGTGACGGTGGCCATGGTGTTTGTTCCTGAATTAACCAGTCTTTGACTAGTTTACCACAGCGGTCGATGGACCGCAATGGAAGCCGGGACAGGTCCTGTAAGCCAGCAGCCCGCGAGATAGATGCTCTCGTCCAGCGCGATGCTTCGGACGATGAATTCGAGCCAGTTTGGGCACGCTTGGACGCCTACGACAGCCGATGCGACGACGGTTTTAACGAGGTTTATCCCGCGATACTGGCCGACATCCATAAACACCCGACGGATTGGCAACTCAAAGGACCCCGGACTCACTGTAATGGATAATGGAGGAGAGATTCAGGTTGCCGGCCAACGGGGTCCTGCAGCCAGTTGCGCTCTCACCCCGCTCGGCACGTTGAGGCCGGACCGTTGCCATTCTTTGAGGGGAGCATCCCGGTAGAACGCTGGGGACGTGATCGGAACCACGAAGAGGTCGCCAGGAAACGAACCGAATCCCACAATGATGGCGAGCCTGACCTTGCTGCGGCTGAGCTCTGT
The DNA here is from genome assembly GCA_945883815.1 of Akkermansia muciniphila. Lineage (GTDB taxonomy): Bacteria > Verrucomicrobiota > Verrucomicrobiia > Limisphaerales > UBA9464 > SXXZ01. The sequence continues at coordinate 6,654 of CAMCYJ010000123.1, forward strand.
GAATGGGATCGGCAGCAGGACGACATCATTTCTTGATCAGCAGATTGAAGACATCGTCAGCCGGGTTGTCCCACACCCGCATCAGCGAGCGCTCTGATTGTATGAGCCATTCTGGACGTCCGCCGTCTTCAGCAGCCTCCACCGTCAACGTAAACCGCACGCGGGAGTGCTCCGGCAGCAACAGCGGTTTCAATGGCTTGAGCCAACACTGTTCGTATACGGCCTCCACGACGGTTGTCTTGCAGGCCAGCTAACGGGATGCCGACCTTCGACAAGCGGGAGCTTTGCAACGCCATGGGGGCAGATTCCAAGAATCACGCAATCCCCGCGGCCGACTTGGAACCGGGCGGTTCCTCGCCAAGAACCGAAGCTGACACAAGAAATCGGAAGGTCCCTCGACCCATTGAGTTTCCTGCCGGTCCCGAGTTGGGGCGAGTCGTGGCCGCTTGCCTTTCAACAGAGATCCGTGAGCGTACGCCACGCCCACAACTTGCGGGCCGTCTGCAGAACTGAGTAAGCTTCAGCATGAAACGCGAGGTCAGGTACGAGCGGCGTCATTCGGCGGATCGAATGGAGGCCGCCCTGTTGGGGGTGACCGCTGTGGCCTTTTTTGGGGGTATCTTCACCTTACTCCACTATGGATGGTTGGCGGGTTTGGCGATGTGGATTTTGAGTGCGTTGGCTTTTGCCCTGTCGCGCTTGTTCGAGTTGATCGGTGAGTTGTTTGCTGCGCTCGACGAAGCCGGTGGAGGCACCAAGTCCCGAGCCGCAGGGGAAGCGCCGGGCTGGCATGCGGATGTGCTGCAACAAACGGCGGATCGCGTTCGGGACGGTCGCTAGGGCGTTCACGTTTGGGAGAAGGCCCAGGAGGATCTTCGCCGGCCCATGAGATGAGCGCGAAAACGGACCCCGGGGGGGATTTGCATGGCGGCAGGGCGGCGAATCCGTAGCCTTGCGCGCATGTTGGCGGTGCTCTCTGGGTTGGTGGCTGGGTTCCTCCATGTCTTGGCGGGGCCTGACCATCTGGCGGCGGTGGCGCCTCTGGCGGTCCGCAGTCATCGGCGTGCCTGGATGTCCGGCGTGCGCTGGGGTTTGGGGCATTCGGCGGGCGTGCTGATCATTGGCGTGCTGGCGATTCTCTTCAAATCGGTGCTCCCCATCGGTCAGGTCTCGTCGGTGAGTGAACGCTTGGTCGGAGTGCTGCTCATCGCGATGGGGATTTGGACGGTGCGCCAGGCGCTCCGCGTTGAGGTGCATGCTCACGAGCACGCTCATGACGGCAGCAGCCACGGGCATGTGCATTTCCATGGGCCGAGTCACGCGCATCCGGTTTCAGAGGCGGCTTCGTCTCCGGAGCATGGCCACGGGCATGCGGCCGTCGGGATCGGCATTTTGCACGGATTGGCCGGCAGTTCTCATTTTCTCGGAGTGCTGCCCTCGCTGGGATTCGCTGATGCGGGGCAGGCGGTGGCTTATTTGGCGGCGTTCGGCCTCGGCACGGTCTTGGCCATGGCGGGGTTCTCGGCGCTGCTCGGGGAGGTGGCCAGTCGGTGGGCGCTCCACACCCGTCACTGGTACCGCGGACTCCTGTGGGCGTGTTCGGCGGTGGCCTTCGCCGTCGGAGGTTGGTGGTTGGTGACTGCCGGAGCCTAAGATTTCGGAAGATGCGTCGATTGGGGGCCTCTGTGAATTCAGCCTATCGCGGAAGAATCGCTCCATCACCCACGGGGCAATTGCATTTGGGCCATGCGCGGACCTTCTGGGTGGCTCATGAGCGGGCCAAGGCCCGTGGCGGAACTCTGATCCTTCGCAACGAAGACCTGGACCGCGACCGGGTTCGACCGGAATTTGTGACGGCCTTTCTGGAGGACTTGCGGTGGTTCGGGATCCAGTGGCAAGAGGGGCCCGATTGTGGCGGCCCGCAGGCTCCGTATTCCCAGTCGGAGCGCCGGACCGAATATCAATCCGTCTTCGAGGTGCTTCGGTCCACCGGTTGGCTCTTTCCGTGCACGTGTTCCCGCAAAGACATCCAGTCGGCCGTCGCGGCTCCCCATGCGGCGGACGACGAGCCGATTTATCCGGGCACGTGTCGGCATCGGTCGGCGGCGGAGATCCCTCCGGGGCGTCCGGTGTCGTGGCGGTTCCGGGTGCCTCAGGGACAAATCGGGTCTTGGATGGACGGCGGGCAAGGGCCGCAATCTTGGGTCGCCGGCCGAGACTTCGGAGACTTCGTGGCCCTGCGACCCGACGGCGTGCCCAGTTACCAATTGGCCTGTGTGAGCGATGACCACGCCATGGGCATCACCGAAGTGGTGCGCGGGGCCGATTTGCTCGTCAGCACCGCGCGTCAAATTCTTCTGTATCTGGCGCTGGGTTGGACTGCGCCTGACTTTTTCCACTGCCCGCTCATGACCGATGAACAGGGAGTACGCTTGGCCAAGCGGCACGCCGCCCTGAGCCTGCGCACGCTGCGTGACCAGGGCCGCAGCCCCGTCGAGTTGCGGGAATCCTGGAAATGAAATTTCCCCCTCTGAAGCCGGAGGACCTCGGGAAGGGGAGCGCTTGGGGACGCTGAGCGATTCAGATGGCCTTCAAGGAATCGTGAAGGCGTTGGCGAGGGTGAAGGTGACCGTGCCTTGGCCGGGAGGGCCTGGGAAGGTGACGCTGACGGTTTGAGAACCGCTGGGGGCGTTGGCCGGGATCGTGAAGGTCGCGGTCACGGTGTTGCCATTGCGTTGCACGTTGCTGCCGCTGAGCGTTCCGAGCAGGGCCGCGGTCGGAGCCAGGGTCGGGGGCGGGGTCATGCCTCCCAAGATCATCGTCAGAGACACCGAGGAGCCTCGCGCGCCGTTGTTCGGTGACACTGATGTTAGAGTGGGCCCGCCGGGAGGCACTCCTCCTCCGCCACCACCGCCACCGCCGCCTGTGGCCGTACCGGTCGCGGGATCAAAGGCGGCGAGGGCGGTTTGGCGAACGCGGAAGAATTCGGCATCGCCCGGGGTGGCCGTGAGCAGGGTGCCCTGGTCTTTCACGGCAGCGATGTTGGTCTGAGCGTTGGTCCAGTTCTTGAGATCGGTGGATCGCTCCACGGAATACGTCCCGCCTTCCAGCGCGTTCCAGACCAGGGTGACTTCGCTAGCTGCCGCCCTCGAGGTTTGGACGACAACGGCCGCATTCGTGCCGCCTGAGAAATGAGTCGTCGCGCCGGCGCTAATCTCGGTGACGGCAGAGCCTGTCGGGTTGCCGTGGTACGATCGGCCGATGTTGTAGGGG
>CAMCYJ010000124.1 GCA_945883815.1 Akkermansia muciniphila
CAACGCCTACGTGGTGGCTGCCAAACGACTGCTCTTCGGGCATGTCTCGGTCGACCTGCTTCCCGGCCCCAGTGAGACCCTGGTGCTGGCAGACGACTCGGCCGACCCCCGCTTCGTCGCGGCCGATCTGCTCGCCCAAGCAGAGCATGGTTCCGGCCACGAGCGGGTCTGGATGGTCACCACCTCTGCCGCCCAATTGAAGGCCGTGGAGAGGGAAATCGCGCGGCAGTTGCCCAAACTGGGGCGCCGGGAATTCATCCAGAAGGTCCTCGATGCCAACACCTGGTTGATTCAGGTCCGCGATCTCGATGCGGCCGTGGCGCTGGTCAACCGACTGGCCCCGGAGCATTGCGAGATCATGACGCGCAACCCGAGGGCGTTGGTCCCGCGGATCCACGCAGCGGGTGCGATCTTCCTCGGCCAGGGCTCACCCACAGTCTTGGGCGATTATGTCGCCGGCCCCAGCCACGTGCTGCCTACCGGCGGTGCCGGTCGCAGCTTCGCCGGACTCACCGTCGATCAATTCCAGCGCCGCACCAGTGTGGTGGAGTACTCCAAGCCCGCGCTGCGCAAGGCCCTCAAAGGGGTCGCGGCGTTTGCTGGACTGGAAGGCCTCGACGGCCACGGGCGTTCGGCCGCCATCCGGCTCGAGGCTCCACGCAAGGGGCGTTGACGAACCTACCTACCAAGCGACGCACCGCTGGATGCCCCCGCCTCAAACCAGAATCACCCCGATGCAGTCCATCCGGGAGCCGGTCCGCCTTGTTCCGGAGGCCATCTTGTGATTTTCTCTCAAACCATGAAATCGACGTGCCTGCAAACCCACCAGTGCCTGCTCCTGAGCATGGCTCTCGTCGCTGCCGGCTGCGTCACCGAGCCGGTGACCGGGCGAAAGCAATTCATGGTCACCGGGGCCAGCCAAGAAGTCGCCCTGGGACTCAGTGCCTTCGACTCGCTCAAGAAAGAAACACCCATCAGCAAGAACGCCGCCCAGAAGGCGTTGCTCGAAAAGGTGGGTCGCCGGATCGCCGCCGTGGCCGACCTGCCCAATGCACAATGGGAATTCGTGCTTTTCGACAGCCCGCAGGCCAATGCCTTCTGCCTGCCGGGCGGCAAGGTCGGGGTCTACACGGGCATCCTGGCCGTCACCCGGGATGAAGCCGGTTTGGCCACAGTCATCGGACACGAGGTGGCCCACGCCCTGGCCCGTCACGGCGGAGAGCGCATGAGCATGGCCAAGGGCCTCGAACTGGCAGGAATCCTCGGAGGCACGGCCATGTCGCAAAGCGAATACGGCCCTTACTTCCAGCAACTCTATGCGCCGGTGTCTCAAGTGGGTGTTGCTCTGCCCCACAGCCGGATGCAGGAGAGCTCCGCCGACGAAATCGGTCTCATCCTCATGGCCCGCGCCGGGTATGATCCCAAACAAGCCGTGGGTTTCTGGGAACGTTTCGCCGCTCACAATCAAGCGGCCGGCAGCCAGACACCGTGGTTCCTGCGAACCCACCCGCTCGACCAACAGCGTATCGCCAAGATCCAACAACTTCTCCCCAAGGCTCAGACCGAGTTCCGTCCTGCCAACCCGTAATTCCTCATGACGCGCACCCCGACGCCACCCCCGGCTGCACTGCTGACCACCTTGCTGGCCCTATCGCTCACCTCCGGCTGCGGTTCCTCCGGCTCCAAGGCGCAGTCCCGCATGACCGTGCCCCAGGGCAACGAGGCCGTGGTGACCTCAACCGGACTTCCGTACCGACCCACCGCCCCGGTTTACACGGTCGATCCGCCGGCCGGCTTCCGCCCGGAACTCAACCCGCCCGCTCCGCTCAGCTCCGTGCCTGGAGTCCAGCCCACTGCCCTGTTGCTGGCTTCGCCCTTGCGGCCGTATCGGGAACCCAAGGCCACCAATGACTGGGTCACTGCCGCCAAGGGCTGGCGGGGCACTCCATTCCGCGAGGGCGGGGCAGACCGACAGGGAGCCGACAGCGCGGGCTACGTGGTACAGCTTCACAAGGAGGTTTCCGCGAGCGCTCTGGCCAAGACCCCGACCGAGCTGTGGACCTCGGGCAAGCCCGTGGGCATTGCCGCCTTCGAGCCGGGCGACATCGTCTTCTTCGGTGACCTCAACTCCCTGTCGCCCATCCACGTGGGAATTTACGTGGGCGACCGATCGTTCACCCACAGCAGTGTGGGCACCGGGGTGAGCTTTGCCTCGCTGGATGACACCTACTGGAAGCCCCGCTTCCTCGGAGCCCGCCGGCCCCAGCGCTGAAGGGCACTGAGCCGCGACGGGGATTTTTGGGGTTCAATGAGCCCCACGAAATTCGGGTGATCTCTCAGCGCGGCAGCGCCTCGGGCAGGTCCGCAATGGCATAGACCATCGCGGCCATGGCCGCTGAACAACGGGCCAGCGCTTCCGGATCCACCTTGTCCACCGTGTCGGCCTCGGTGTGGTGCACGCGGAAATACCGGGCCCGGTCCACGTGCAAGGACATCACCGGAACACCCCGCTCCAAGAGCGGCGCAATGTCGGCGGCCACTCCCCGAGAATCCGCCAGACCCGCACCCAATCGCTCCCCCAGAAAGGCGTGCACCGGTGCCAGCATCGCTCGGGCTGCTGCGCTGCCCGTGAAACCAAAGCCCTTGGGAGTGAATGTACCGGCATCGGCCTCGAGAGCGACGATGTGCCGCCCCAACTCGGCGACGTGCGCATCCCGATAACCCTGGGCTCCACGACCGCCCCATTCTTCATGGGTCCATAGCACACAACGGACAGTGCGTCGCGGCTGGAGGCCGAGCTTCTTCATCCAGCGCACCGCTTCCCAGGCCGCCACACAACCACCGCCGTCATCCTGGGCCCCCTGACCCACGTCCCACGAATCAATGTGCCCTCCAAGCACCACGACTTCATCGGGTTTTTCGCGACCCCGGATTTCGGCGATCACATTCCGGTTGGTGACCACGCCACGCTCGGCCGCAGACATTTCCAGACGCAGTGTGACCGATCGACCGCGGGCCACCTCCCGGGCAATGCGTCCGGCGTCTTCCGGGGTGAGGGCTGCGTGCGGGATCTTGGTCACCCCGTCCTCATAGCGCATGGCACCGGTATGGGGAGTACGCAGTGAGTCGTCGGCCACCGAACGAATGAGACTGGCCACGGCACCGGCCTTGGCCGCCTCGATGGCTCCCTGAGATCGGAAGCGGACGGTCTCGCCGTACTCGGTGAAAGGCACATTGAAGACAACAATCCGACCCCGGATCTCGGCGGCCCGCTGTGCCAATTCGGCAAAGTTGGTCACCACGCTGACTGGAGCGGTGATGCCGCCGGGCGGCGTGCCCACACTGCCACCCAAGCCCAACATCGGAAGGCGCTCACGGCGTGGCGCAAGCATCTCGACCGACTCGATTCCGCGTTCCCAGCGGGGCACGACCACCGGTTCCCCATGGACATTTTCCAACCCGTCGCGGCGCATCCGCTCCAAAATCCAATCCACGGCGGATTCCAGTGCCGGTGACGCACTCGGGCGCGCTCCGAAGGTGTCGCACAGTTCAGCCAAGCGATCCCAACCCTCACGGGAAGCTCCCATGGCGGACACCAGGCGATCCATCGCCGCGCGGGTCTCGGGCGGCAGGGCGGTTTGAAGTGGAGCCTTGGCTGGGGCCAGGGAACGCCAGCGAATTTGGCGCACGGCGGCCGTGGTGCTCCAGGAGGCAATTCCTAAGGGCTTACTGCGCTCGATTTCCCCTTCACGCAGCGACAGGCGCTTCTCGCGGGTGTCCAAATCGATGATTTGCTTGCCGTCGAGCCACACCGCCACGTTGGTGCTCACCACGCGCAACTTCAGCGCATACCAACGACCGCTTTCAAAGCGCTCCAAGTGCGTGGTGCTGTTCTGGTTGGCAGAATCGCCATCGATGTTCGAAAGCCCCACCACGCTGCCGCCCCAGCCCCCGACGATGAGCGACAAGTGATTGGTACCCACCGGAAAGGTCAGTCCGCAGAAGAAATCGATCCCCAGAACTCGCTGCGCCTCCAGGGAAAGTTCGTAATCGACGGCAGGAAAGTCGTTGGTCCAGTTCACTCCGGTCAGGATGCCTTGGTTGAGGATCAAAGTGCCGTCGCGCACCTCCACCTCACCGGCACCGGCAAAGGGGGTGCTGGCCCATCCCGCTTGGGTCTTGCCATCAAAGAGCGGTGTCCAGGCTTCTTCGGCGGCCAGCAACCCGCACGGCATCTTCACGATTGCCAACAACCATCCCAACACCCAAAGACGGCCCTTCCAGTGGTTCATGCGGACACCATGCCCCGGGTCGGGTTCCGGCACAAAGCAGAAGGCGATGAAGGTCCGCGAGTCCGATTCCGGCGCGTCTTCCCGGCGGCTCGCGCTCCTGATACGGTATTGGCCTCGTGACCGAAACGGCTGCCCTCCCTCCGCTGAAACTGCCCGAACTCCTGGCTCCCGCCGGCGACTGGGACTGCGCCCGCGCGGCCGTAGAAAACGGCGCCGACGCCATTTACTTCGGCCTCGACCGCTTCAATGCCCGCATGCGGGCCAGGAACTTCACCGAGGCCGACTTGCCCGCGTTGATGGAGTTCCTGCACCGACGCGGCGTCCGCGGCTATGTCACCTTCAACACATTGGTCTTCACCGACGAACTGGCCGACGCGGAGGATTATCTGCGCTCGGTCATTTCGGCGGGCGTCGATGCCGCCATCGTGCAAGATGTCGGTATTTGCCGACTCATCCGCAAGATCTCACCCGATTTCCCCATCCACGGATCCACGCAGCTCACGGTCACCAGCCCGGCCGGCGTGGAGTTCGCCCGGTCGCTGGGGTGCGAGCTGGTGGTGCTGGCCCGTGAGAATTCCATCCGGGAGATCGAAGCCATCCAAACCGCCCAACGCGATCAAGCCTCGGTGGCCGGAACCCCGGCCCCATTGCCGTTGGAGGTCTTCGTACATGGGGCATTGTGTGTCGCCTACTCTGGACAATGCCTGACCAGCGAGTCTCTCGGTGGCCGCAGCGCCAACCGCGGCGAGTGCGCCCAGGCTTGCCGCATGCCCTACGAGCTGGTCTCCGACGGCCAGACCGTGGATCTCGGAGACCGGCGCTACTTGCTCTCGCCCCAGGATCTTTCCGGGCTCGAAGTCCTGCCAGATCTCGTGCGGGCCGGAGTCCGATCCCTCAAGATCGAGGGCCGTCTCAAGTCGGCCGAATACGTGGCCAGCATCACCCGGGTTTATCGGCGGGCTCTGGACCAATTGGCCGCCTCAGCATCGGCCGGATCCTCTTCCGAGTCCCGCTACGAACTGGAAATGGCCTTCAGCCGCGGGCTTTACACAGGATGGTTTCGGGGCATCAACAATCAGGAACTGGCCCATGCCCGCTTCGGCAAAAAGCGGGGCGTCTATCTGGGCGAGGTCTCCGCTGTGGGACCCAATGCCGTTCGACTCCGGCTCGAAGGACCGCTCAAACCGGGTGATGGTGTCGGCTTCGATGCCGGACGACCTGATCTGCCGGAAGAAGGCGGCCGCATTTACGGCGTACGCCCCCTGCGGGATGGCTTCGTGGAGTTGACCTTCGGAAGCGGAGCGGTGGATTTCCAACGTATCGAGGCCGGACACCGCCTCTGGAAGACCGATGATCCCGAGTTGAACCGGGACCTTCGCAAGACCTTTGAAGGCGAGGCCCGGCGGCAAACACGCCCGCTGCGCTTCGAGGTGCATGGCAGCGCCGGAGCGCCCATGACCTTGATCGTGCGGGACAGCGAGGGTCACGTGGTACAGGTGTCGTCATCGATCTTGCTGATGGTGGCGCAGAAGCGGCCCATGACGGTCGAATCCCTCGGCGACTCGCTCGGGCGTTTGGGCGGCACGCCCTTCCACCTCGGAGGCATGGAGGTTCATCTCGAAGGCGCACTCATCCTACCCGTCAGCGAACTCAACCGACTGCGTCGCGAGGCCATTGCCCAACTGGAGATCCTGCGGGCCACCCCGCGCATCTGGAACCTCCTCCCTGCGGCACCCGGATCCCATTCGGTGGCAGCCGCCGTCCGGCCCGACAGCATCCCCACAGTCCCATCGACCACAGCCGCGAAGACGCCCGAACTCATCGTGCTGGTGCGTTCGCTGGCGCAGTTGGATGCAGCCCTACGTTGCGGAGTCACCACGATTTACTGCGACTTCGAAGATCCGAAGAAATACCGCGAGGCGGTGACGACCTTTCACACGGCCTATGGCTGTAGCGTCGCTCCCGGAGCCGCACGCCCCGAAATCTGGGTGGCGCCACCCCGCGTTTTCAAACCCGGCGAAGAGTGGATTCTCAAGCAGGTGCTTTCGAGCAACGCCGATGGCTACTTGGTGCGAAACCCGGAGCACCTGCGCTTCTTCGCCGGTCAACGCAGGCGCGGGGATTTCTCACTCAATGTCGCCAACCCGTTGGCGGCCGATTGGTTCATCACGCATCAGCAACTCGAACGCGTGACGGTCAGCTACGACCTCAACGCCGAGCAGGTGGCCGGGCTGTTGCGGGCAGCACCTCCCGAGTGGTTTGAACTGACGCTGCACCAGCACATGCCCCTCTTCCACATGGAGCATTGCGTTTTCTGCGCCTTCCTCTCGCAAGGCACGGATTACTCCAACTGCGGCCGTCCTTGCGACAAGCACGTGGTCAAACTCCGGGACCGCACTGGCGCCGAACACCCGCTCAAGGCCGACAGCGGCTGCCGCAATACGGTGTTCAACGCCCGGGCTCAGACCGGAGCCGAATCCCTGGGCCGCTTCCTCGACCTCGGTGCCCGGGTGTTTCGGATCGAATTCGTGGACGAAACGGCCGAACAGGTGGCCACGGTCATCGGCCGCTATCGGGCCTTGCTCCGCGGCGAAATCACCGGCCAGGCGCTGTGGCAGGAACTCAAACTCTCCAGTCAACTCGGCGTCACCCGAGGCCAGTTTGAAACGACAGAGGCGCGGAAGGTGTTCCCCCGCGCCTCGTCGGATCGTGCCTGAAGAGCCTTCAGGATTGTGGGAGGCCAGACAGCCGAGCCTCTCGTCCAACCCGGGCCCGACCTCGGCGGTCCGCCTCAGTTCAGCGGCTTCCAGTTCACGTACCGGTAGCGATCCCAGACCCAGCGGAAGTCGGGGTTGCGCGCGGTGCCGCCCGCCCAGTAGAAGCTGTCTTTTCCGGCACCGGAATCCTTCGCCGCCTTGATGGTCGCGCCGTCCACCCACTTGTGGCTTTCGGAGTGACCGTCTTGGAACCCGAAGGTGCTAACCTGACCGTGGAAAATGGTGAAAGGGTCGACCCAACCCGGCGGCGCCGTGTTGATGACCCAAGTGCCCATGTTGTAGCCACGCGAATCGGCCTCCTCGACAAAAACCATGCTCTCGGAGGGGTTGGTGACCTCAGACTCCTTTTTGTAGGGTATGGAGGCATCCCATTGGCCGCCGTTCATGCCATTGGCCTTGGAATAGCTGTCAAAGGCCCATCCCCTGCCGGGGGCGAGCTTCATGCGAGAGTCGCCAGGGCAGTGATAGACTTGATAGCCCGGGCAGTACTGCTGCAGCGGGGCGTTGCTCATGCCGTTGTAGACCCGGCGAAGGGCCTCGGTTTGAGTGATGCCAGCGGAGAGACCCGGCATGGGACTGCGCCAATAGCCACCACCGACCAAGTCGACGAGCGCATTGTTGATGCGGACCTGGAGCGGCATCAGGTCGGACTGGTTGTCGTTGGAGTAGAGAATCCAACCAAGCACGAGCTGCTTCTGGTTGCTCACGCAATTGGCCCCGGTGGCCTTCATGCGAGCACGACCCAAAGCCGGCAGGAGCATCCCGGCCAGGATGGCGATGATCGCGATCACCACCAGGAGTTCGATCAAGGTAAAACCGGCACGACGGCACGGCTGAAAACGAGTCTTCATTGGGTTTTGTAAACCTGAAACAGGTAGCTCCCGTTTCCGCAAGCCAAAAACCATAGGGGTCGGTCCTCACTATTGACACAACTTCCAGCGATCCTGCAACCTCGGTCCATGCCTCGTCCCCTGCGCATCGAGTACGAAGGTGCGGTCTATCATGTCATGAACCGCGGTGACCGGCGCGAACCCATCTTCCGCGACGACGCCGACCGCCTGCGCTTCCTCGACACGCTCGGGGAAACCTGTGCCAAGACCGAATGGCAAGTCCATGCACTGTGTCTCATGCCGAACCATTTTCACCTCGTGGTGGAGACGCCGCGGCGAAACCTCGTCGCCGGCATGAAGTGGTTCCTCGGCACCTACACCGCGCGCTTCAACCGCCGGCATGGATTGACCGGCCACCTCTTCGGCGGACGCTATAAGGCACTGCTGGTCGACCCCAACGCCCCGGGATACTTCCGAACCGTCTGCGACTACGTGCACCTGAACCCGGTGCGTGCGAACCTGGTCCCGGCCGGCCAACCGCTGCGCGACTACCGCTGGAGCAGCCACGCCGAGTACCTCAAGCCGGAGGCCCGGCGTTGGCCCTGGCTGCGCGTGGACCGCCTGATGGGCGAGATGCGACTCTCCAAAGAAAGCCCGATGGTCCGCCGCGAGTTCGAGCAACTGATGGAAGACCGCCGGCATCAGGAGGGAGACGGCAGCCAGTGGGCGCCCATCCGGAGGGGATGGTTCTTCGGTGACAAGGCGCTGAAGGAGGACCTGCTGGCGAAAGCCTCGGAGCGCGTGGGGGCGCAGAACTACGGAACCGAGCGGCAGGAAAGCGAGGAGGCCAAGGCCGAACGATTGGTTCGCGAGGAATTGGCCGCGCTCGGCTGGGAAGAGAACGATCTGTGCCAACGCCGCAAGGGCGACCCGGACAAGGTGAGGATCGCCCGTCGGCTCCGTCACGAGACCACGATGACCCTCGCCTGGATCGCCCGTCGTCTGAGTATGGGGGTTTGGACCTACGTCTCCAACCTGCTGGGGGCGAAACCGTCAAACCGGATGAAGTCGAGACGCTGAGGGATTTGTGTCAATAGTGAGGACCGACCCCTTTGGCGGTTCAGAGCGCTTCGCGGTAGAGGCGTTCGAAGTCGGGGGCGGTGATGGGGCGGGGGTTGAAGGTGGCGGTCCACTGGCGCGAGGCTTCTTCGGCCAGAAGCGGGATCTTGGCCGGATCCACGCCGGCCTCGGCGAGGGTGGTGGGTAAACCGGCGGTTATCAGCCAACCCTCAAAGCGACGGGCCAGGACCTCGTCAGCGGCCACGCCGCCCGGGGCATCGGGGCTGGTCCAGCCGGCGGTGGCGGCTAGGTCGGCGTAAATGGCCCGGACTTCGGGATCGGCTGCATTGAAGCGAATCACCCGCGGGATCATGAGACCCACGGCCGCCCCGTGGACGACCCCGAAATGCGCCGTCAACGGATTGGCCGCCGAATGGGCCGCGCCCAACATGGAGTTCTCGATGGCCGTGCCCGCCAAGGCTGCCCCCAGCAGCATGCGGCCGCGGGCCTCAAGGTCGCCGGGCGAACGCAGCACGGTTTCCAAGGCCCCGGAGCAGAGTCGGAAGGCCTCCCGCGAGAACATGGCCGACCACACCGTGCGGCGCGTGGTGACGGCCGACTCCACCGCGTGGACCAGCGCATCGAGACCGGTCAGGGCCGTGACGCGGCGCGGCTGGGACACCGTCAATTCGGGGTCGAGCAAGGCAATGCGCGCGGCAGCCTTCGGGTCCAGACACGCCATCTTGTGATGAGTGGCCTCATCGGCGATGAGCGCGGCACTCTGGCATTCGCTGCCCGTACCCGCCGTGGTGGGGATGGCAATGAGCGGCAGCATGGGCCGGGTGGCCTTGCCGATTCCTTGGTAATCGCGCATCTCACCGCCCTGGGTGAGCAGGAAATTCACGCCC
>CAMCYJ010000125.1 GCA_945883815.1 Akkermansia muciniphila
CCAAGCGGAGCGGGATCGGTCCGTAGCGAGCCTTGGAGGCGAACAACAAAATCCCCTCGCGCACAGCGCGAAAACCCCATCCTTCCCAGAGCCTCCTCAGCGAGCGCAGGACCAATCCCGCGGAGCGCCAAAATACGCCCAAGCGGAGCGGGGTCGGTCCGCAGCGAGCCTTGGAGGCGAACAACAAAATCCCCTCGCGCACAGCGCGAAAGCCCAATCCTCCCCAGAGCTTCCTCAGCGAGCGCAGGACCGGTCCCGCGGAGCGCCAAAATACGCCCAAGCGGAGCGGGATCGGTCCGTAGCGAGCCTTGGAGGCGAACAACAAAATCCCCTCGCGCACAGCGCGAAAGCCCCTTCCTCCCCCGAGCTTCCTCAGCGAGCGCAGGACCGGTCCCGCGGAGCGCGCCACCACTGCGAGAGCAGGATCGATCCCGCGGAGCGTCCAGCTCAAAAAACCTGTTGCTGAGGGGTTTCCAACCGGTAAGGTCGCCGTTCCTGCAGGTGATTTTCACCCGTAGGCCACGGCCTTAAACCGGCCCGACGCATGTGCGTGGGGTGGCCACAATCGTACCTAACTGAATAATCCGGCCCTTCCGCCGGATGGGAACCTCAGCCGCACCCCGTGCGAGCGTCGTCGCCCAATACCAGGAAGCAGTGTCAAAAACATGAGCACCATCGGAATCAAGGAACTCCTCGAAGCAGGCGTTCATTTCGGCCATCAGACCCGTCGTTGGAACCCCAAGATGAAGCGTTTCATCTTCGAGGCCCGCAACGGCATCCACGTCATCGACCTGTCCAAGACGGTCGGCCAGATCGAAGAGGCCTGCAAGTTCCTGTCCGCCACCGCGGCCAAGGGCGGCAACATCCTGTTCGTGGGCACCAAAAAGCAAGCCCAGGAAGCCGTCAAGGAGTCGGCCAAGGCTTGTGGACAACCTTTCGTCACTGAGCGCTGGCTCGGCGGCACCCTGACCAACCTCAAGACCGTCAAGCGTTCCATGAAGCGCATGAAGGAAATCGAGCGCATGGCGTCGGACGGCTCGATCAACCAGTCCGTCAAGCAGGAGCAGTCCATGATCCGCCGCGAACACCAGCGGCTCTTCAAGAACCTCGACGGTCTCCGCACCATCGACGCAGCTCCCGACGTCATGTTCGTGATCGACCTCAAGCGCGAGCACAACGCCGTCGCCGAGGCCCGCCGCCTGCGCATCCCGCTGGTGGCCATTGTCGACACCAACGCCGACCCCGATCTGGTCGACTACCCGATCGCCGGCAACGACGACGCCATCCGCTCCATCAAGATTCTCCTCCAGACCGTCACCACGGCCATTGCCCAGGGCAAGGCCGAGGCCGATGCCAAGAAGAGCCGCCGCATCAACCGCGACGAGCCCGCCGCTCCCGCCGCTCCCGCCGCTCCCGCCGCTCCCGCTCCCGCTGCTACCCCCGCTGCTGCCTCGGAACCGGCCGAAGCTGCTCCGGTTGCTCCGGCTGCTGCCTGATCATTCCTCTCTCTCGAACGCGCCGTAGCGGATGACGCTCCGGCGCGTTTTCTCACAACACACCACCCCCAATCGATATTCTTCATGCCTGAGATCACACCAGCCCTTGTCGGGCAACTCCGCGCCATGACCGGCGCCGGACTGATGAACTGCAAGAAGGCCCTGGACGAGACCCAGGGCGACCTGAACGCCGCCGTCGACCTCCTGCGCAAGCAGGGTGCCGCCGCTGCGGTGAAGAAGGCCGACCGCGCCGCCAACGAAGGCCTCATCGGCCAGGCCGTCCTAAGCGGCGGCCAGGTGGGCGCACTCATCGAGGTCAACTGCGAGACCGACTTCGTCGCCCGCAACGACTCCTTCAAGGCTTTCGTCACCGAACTGGCCGCCAAGGCCGCCTCCCAGCCGGGAGCAGACCTCGAGCCCGACCGCGTCGGAGCCGTGGCCAAGATCGGTGAAAACATCCAGATCCGCCGTGCCACGCGCCTCGAAGTGCAAGGCACCGGCGCTCTGGCCGCCTACATCCACACCGGCGGCAAGGTCGGCGTGATGGTCGAGGTCGGCGCCAACAACGCTGCTTCGGTCAACACCGAGGAGTTCAAGCAGCTCCTGCGCGACGTCACGCTGCAAATCGCCGCCGCCAGCCCGGTTTCTGTGAGCCGCAACGAAGTACCCCAGGACATCGTCGACAAGGAGCGCGAAATCGCCTCCCAGTCCGACGCCCTCAAGGGCAAGCCGGCCGCCGCCATGGAAAGCATCCTCAAGGGCAAGCTGAACAAGTACTTCGAGACCAACTGCCTCTTGGAACAGGGCTTCGTGAAGAACCCCGATCTGAAGGTCGAAGCCCATTTGGGCGCGGTCAGCAAGCAACTGGGCGACACCATCACCATCCGCCGTTTCTTGCGATTCCAGATCGGCGAGTGAATCGAACCTTCGAATGAGCATCCGGGTCGTACCGGAACACGGACAAGGCACCCCGATCGGGGTGCCTTTTTGTTTCCCCGGCTCAGTTCCGGACGGACGTTCGTTCCGCCAACCAGATCACGTCCACGTTGTTCGGCGAGGCCACGTTCAGCGGCATGTCGTAGAACTTCACCGGCTGGACGGTCCGCGGATCCAGCCACTTTTTGATCTCCGTGTGCCCATCGGCAAAACTGATGCCCGCAGCACGATTGTGGTAACTTGCGGGGTAATCGATGATGCGTGCGGCGCCAGCGCTTTCCACCATTTGATTGGCATAGCCGCCGGCGTTGATGCTGTCGGGGTGCTCATCGAGCAGCACGTACATTTGCGAAGCCCCCGCCGCAGCGATGTCGGAGGATTTCTTGAAGATCTTGTAGCGCTGTTGGCCGTCCTGATAGCCGGATCCCGGCGGAAGCCATCCGCCCGGACCACCCATCGCCTGACTCATCCCCATGCTGCGCACCCGCGCATGCTTCGTGCCCGACAACGTCACCCTGCTCAGGTCGGCCGGACACTTGTAGATCGCCGCTGACTGCAAGTAGGGCGCCAACCACGAATTGGAGGAATTGAGCAGCATCTGCTGGTTGGTGTTGTCTCCGGGAAACGGCCCGGGCCAGCCCATCCATCCCCCGACCCACTGGAATCGCTCATCGCGCGAATTACCTGGCTGGGTGATGCGATCCTCATTGTCGATGGGATACATGATGTGGGCCAGCTGGAGCTGCTTGAGGTTGTTCATGCAACCCGTGCCCATGGCCTTGGCCTTCGCCTTGGCCAATGCTGGCAAAAGCATGCCGGCCAAGATCGCAATGATCGCGATCACCACCAGCAACTCGATGAGGGTGAAGGCGGAAGGCCGGGGTCGAAGAACCGGAATCATGGCCCTTCGTTAAAGAGCCGATCCTCCGGCGGCAAGCGAGGATTTGCCGATCCCGAAACGGATGGGATGGATGGTTTCCAAGAAAACCGCCCAACCATCACCCAGCAAAAGCCCGACGCCTCGAAAAAGACTACTCGAGGAAGGCCTTGTGCAGCGCGCGCATGGCCTTCTCGCCGCTGGCCAGATCAATCACCACGCTGATCTTGATCTCGCTGGTGGAAATGAGACCGATGTTCACGCCCTCGGCCGCCAAGACGGTGAACATGCGGGCGGCCACGCCGCTGTGGCTGCGCATGCCCACGCCCACGATGGAAACCTTGCCGATGCTCTCATCGGTGGACACTTCCCGGAAGCCCAGCTCGGTCCGGAGACTCTCCAGCACCTTGCCGGCCTTGGTGAGGTCAGGCTTGTCGACGGTGAAGGTCAGGTCGGTCGCCGGATTGCCGCCCGCATGGCTGGCATTCTGGACGATCATGTCCACGTTGATGGTCGCCTCGGACAGGGCGTTGAAAATGCGGGCCGCACGGCCGGGTTGATCAGGCAGGCCCCAAACGGTGACCTTGGCCTGATTCTTGTCGAGCGAGACGCCGCGGACGACGACGTCCTCCATGCTGGAGGTTTCTTCTTTCACGATGGTACCGGGATTGTCGTTGAGACTGGAACGGACTTCGAAGACGACGTTGAACTTCTTGGCAAACTCGACCGAGCGCAGCTGCATCACCTTGGATCCAGCGCCGGCCATTTCGAGCATCTCGTCGTAGGAGATCTCAGGAATCTTGCGCGCCGCGGGGACGAGCCTCGGGTCGGCGGTGTAGACACCGTCGACATCCGTATAAATCTGGCAGAGGTCGGCCTTGAGCGCCGCGGCCAAGGCGATGGCCGATAGATCGGAACCCCCACGGCCCAGCGTGGTGATGTCGCCGTCGCGCGTGCGGCCTTGGAAACCGGCCACGATCACCACGTTGCCTTCGTCGAGGGCCTTGTGCACCTCGTCGGGAGTGATGTTCTGGATGCGGGCCTTGGTGTGCGTGCCGTCGGTGACGATGCCCGCCTGGGCTCCGGTGAAGGAAACCGCCTTCTGGCCCTGGGCCTGAAGGGCGATGGCCGTCAGGGCGATGGTTTGCTGCTCGCCCGTGGCCAGGAGCATGTCCATCTCGCGTTCGTCGGGCAGTGCCGTGATTTCCTTGGCCAAGCCGATGAGCTTGTCGGTGACTCCACTCATGGCGGAGACCACGACAACCACTTGGTCGCCCTTCGCCCGCGACTGGGCGACGCGTCGAGCGACATTCTGGATTCGCTCGGTATTGCCGACGGAAGTTCCGCCGAATTTTTGCACAATCAGGGCCATGGCCGGATCAAAGAACGTTGTTTCTGGCGAAAACCAAGCTCACACACAAAGGAAAAATCCATCTGAAGATCCACACAGCCGTAGACCTGAGATGAATCCACCCCCTCGCCCCCTCCTGGACAGGAGTCATATACGGCTCACTACGGTCGAGTCTCGCTGGGGGGAAATCCCTCGCGGAGATCCAATTCAGGACACGGCCATCGTTGGAGAAAGGCCAACTGGGCTTCGCGATCCGGAATCTCTTCACGCCAAACCTCCAACAGGAACCGCACCGGAAAGGACGGCTTCACGGCGAGGATTTCCACCGCAGCATCCCAGACTCGGAACTCCACCCGCCAAGCGCCGCAACCCATCTCGAAGTCGCCTCCGGGAAGTCTGCGGATCCGTCGGGTACGATGCGGGCTGGGATCGCGCCCCAGGATGTCCACCACCCGCTGCTGGAAGTCCACTGACCCCGCGACTTTGAGCCACTGCACCTGCTCTTGCGCCAACGCGCTCCAAGATACCGAGAATCGAGGCGGCTGGGATTGCAGCGCCTCGACGGACTCGATCCAACCGGCACGGGATTCCGGAAACGCATCGTAGGCCGGAACGTAAGGCTTGATGTCCAATACCGGGGTTCCTTCCAGCAAGTCACAGGGGCCCAGCAGCAACCGCAATCCTTCCATGCCCAGCAGGCGGGCGGGTGTCATCCCGATGGGATTGGGCCGATGCGGAGAACGCGTCGAGAAGACGCCACGTCGCTGCGAGGGTCCCCGAGGTGGCAACACCAAGGGCCGCCAGGATTCGGCGCGATGAAACCACCAGATGAGCCAAATGCGCTCCATGCCGTCGAGATCCCGCAACGCCTCACGGATGCCGGGCCCCGGATTCAGCTCCAGAACATTGGTCTCCTCCGCCGCCTCGTCGGGCTGATGCAGCGTCTTGAAACGCACCCCCTTCCCAGATCGCAGGAAACCAATGGGTCGGATGGTCAGAGACGGGTCCAATGGTGCAAATCGTGAACCGGAAATGCAGCCCGAAGCAACGGTTCAACGGGACGATGGGCGACCCCGCGTCCAGTAATCGGCGATCAACGAGCCGCGAGGGCCTGGAACCGAGACCCGCCTCACCAAACCCCGAGGGTCTCGAGCACGGCGCGAGTCTTCGGGACTTCGTGAGTCCGCAACAGGTCGGTCTTTCCCAAGGCCGCCAAGACGGCGAAGAACGGTTCGGCCGAGCGCACCTCGTCCTCGAAACACTCGAAGGCGTGGGGCAAGGCATGGCAGGTGGGGAAGCCCAGCGAGCGCAGCCGGAAGGTGTTGAGGAACACCCGCATCTGGTGCCGGATGCGCGTCTTCGAGTCGCCCAGATTCTTGTAGTAAAAACCCAAACCCGGATCGATCCACAGGCGCGTCACCCCGTTCTTCAGGGCCACTTCGGTCTGACGCGCGAAATGTTCGTACAAATGCTCCGCCGGATCGCCCTCGAGGTTGAACTCGCCGACCTCGCGGACATTGGCTCCCTGCACGTGGCACAAGACCACCGCCGCATCGTGATCGGCCACCATGCGGAACAACTCGTCGCTGCGATCGTTGCCGGTGAGGTTCAGCACCTTGGCTCCCGCCTCCAGACAGGCCTGGGTCACCGACGGATGATACGTCTCCACCGATACGACATGGCCTTCACCAGCCAGCGTCCGAACCACCGGCAGCAACTGCGAGGTCTGGGCGACGTCATCGACCCGGGCCGCATGGGACAGCGTGGACTCCGCTCCGATGTCCAGGATCGCCGCACCCTGCGCCGCCAGCACCCGGCCACGCCGGATGGCCGCCTCCGCCGTCAGCACCACGCTCTCGCGATACCACGAATCGGCTGACAAGTTGATGACCCCCATCAATTCGCTGCGGGCATTGCCATCGAAGCGACGGCCCCCGAGGTCAAAGGCGGCCACACGGGACGGCAGGGCATCGGCATGGCGGGCGGCCAGTTCAGCGAGATCCTCGAGACGGAGCATGGTGGGAACGTGGGCGGACTCTCTGCAACGTCAACCTCGGTTCGAGCGGGACGTCGGCGAGGGTTTCTGACGGAGCAACCGGGTGAGGTATCGGCCCGTGTGGCTGCCGGGTGTGGCGGCCACGGTCTCGGGCGTCCCCTGCGCGATGATCTGGCCGCCGCCGGACCCGCCTTCCGGACCGAGGTCGATGACCCAGTCGGCCGTCTTGATCACGTCGAGATTGTGTTCAATGACCACCAGTGTGTTGCCGCCATCGCGCAGCTTGAAGAGCACTTCCAGCAATTTGGCGATGTCCTGGAAGTGCAAACCCGTGGTCGGTTCATCGAGGAGATACAGAACGCGGCCGGTCTGACGTCGGGACAATTCGGCAGCCAACTTGAGTCGCTGAGCCTCGCCCCCAGAGAGCGTTGTGGCGGATTGCCCCAGGCGCAAATAACCCAGGCCCACCTCGGCCAGTGTCAGACTGGGAGCGTGCAGTTTGGGCACTGCCCGGAAGAAGTTCACCGCCTCATCCACCGTCAGTTGAAGAATATCAGCGATGTTCAGGCCCTTGTAGGTGATCTCCAACGTCTCGCGATTGTAGCGCTTGCCCGCACACGCCTCGCAGGTGACATACACCGGCGGCAGGAAGTGCATTTCGATCTTGAGCACACCATCGCCCTCGCACTTCTCGCAGCGCCCGCCTTTGACATTGAAGCTGAATCGCCCCGCGTCGTAGCCCCGCACCCGGGCCGTGGCCACCGAGGCGAAGAGGTCGCGGATTTCATTGAACATCCCGGTGTAGGTGGCCGGGTTGGACCTCGGAGTGCGACCGATGGCTGCCTGATCAATGACGATGCACTTCTCCAGCAGCTCCAAATTGCGAATCTCACGATGCGCCCCGGGGCGCTCCTTGGATCCGTACCACTGGCGGAAGACGGTGCGCCGAAGGATGTCGTCGATGAGCGTGGACTTACCGCTGCCACTGACGCCGGTCACGCAAGTGAGCGTGCCCAGCGGAATCCGGGCGTCGACATTGCGCAGATTGTTCTCGGTGGCCCCGATGATTTCGATCCACCCCTTGTCCTCACGCGGATCCACCCGATGACGCGGGACCGGAATGCACAAGTCACCCGACAAGTAGCGCCCAGTCACAGAACGGGCACTGGCCATGATCTCAGCCGGCGTCCCCTGGGCCACCAGTTCCCCACCATGAATCCCCGCCCCGGGCCCCATGTCCAAGACGTGATCGGCCGCGCGAATGGTGTCTTCGTCATGCTCCACCACGATGACCGAATTGCCGGCATCCCGCAGGCGGCGAACCGTCTCTAGCAACCGGTCATTGTCGCGCTGATGCAGCCCAATACTCGGCTCATCCAAAATGTAGAGCACACCGACCAGTCCGGCCCCGATTTGGGTGGCCAGGCGAATGCGCTGAGCCTCACCACCGCTCAACGAGCCGCTCTCCCGATCGAGCGTGAGGTACCCCAAGCCCACCTCGACCATGAATCCCAGGCGCTTGCGGATTTCGAGGATCACCTCGCCAGCAATGCGTCGCTGGAGATCGCTCAAGACAAGCCCTCCAAGAAACACATGCGCCTCGGCAATGGAGAGCGAACAGAAATCGGCGATGCTCCGACCTGGCACCCGCGAACCCGCGAGGGTCTCGGCCCCCAGCGTCACCGCCAACATCTCCGGTCGAAGCCGTCGACCGGCGCAGGCGTCGCACGGATGCAGCGTCATGTAGGCCTTCAACCGGTTGCGGGTGAACTCGCTCTCGCTGTCCGCATAGAGGCGTTCCAAATTGGGCAGGACTCCCTCGAAGGGCTTGCGTGTCTTCTTGGGCGCCCCTCCTGACATGAACCAGAAGTCCACCTCGTCGGTCCCGGAGCCATGCATGAGCGTCCGTCGGGCCTCCTCTGACAACTCCTTCCACGGCCGGTCCAAGGGCGCACCACAGTGCTGGGCGACGCCTTTGATGAGCCCCTTGTAGTAGCTCACCATTTTCTTGCCGCCCATGCGCCGGTACGGCTGCACGGCTCCATCTTCCAGCGACTTGGTTTCGTCGGGCACGATGAGCGACGGGTCGAAGACCATTTTCTGCCCCAACCCATGGCACACCGGGCAGGCGCCTTTGGGTGAATTGAAAGAGAAGTGCTGCGGGGTGGGCGTGTCGAATGAACGCCCCGTGGCCGGGGAATACATCCGCGTGGAATGCAGGGTCTCAGTCCACGGATCCGTCGGCCGGTCCGGGGCCTGATGCAGCACCTTCAGCCGCCCTTCCCCCCAGCGCAACGCCGTCTCCACCGAATCGGCCAGGCGCACCCGGACGCCCTCGGCGATGACAATGCGGTCCACCACCACCTCGACTGTGTGGGTGGCCTTGGCATCGAGGCGAATGGGTTCCTTCGGATTGAGCTCCTGAATTTGACCATCGACGCGAACGCGGACAAACCCCTCCCGCTGCAGTCGCTCCAGCACATCGCGGAATTCTCCCCGCTGATCTTCGACCACCGGGGCCAACACCATGAGCCGCGTTTTCGCGGGCAGGAGCGCGATGCGGTCGACGATTTCGGTGGCCGACTGGCAGGCCATGGGCGTGCCGGTCTCCGGATCATGGGGCTGACCCAGGTGCGCGTAGAGAAGCCTCAGGTAATCGTAAATTTCCGTGGTGGTCGCAATGGTCGAGCGCGGATTGGCCCCACTGGTGCGCTGCTCAATGGCAATGGCCGGAGACAACCCCTCGATGTGGTCAACCTCCGGCTTCTGCATCTGGTCGAGGAACTGCCGTGCGTA
>CAMCYJ010000126.1 GCA_945883815.1 Akkermansia muciniphila
CCCTTCGAAGGCCTGTCCTACAGAGCGATGCCGCGTTCCTTCAGAACGCATCGGCTTGGTATGTGCCGTACCCAGGGTTTCACCCTGGGCTGGTATGCCGTGCCCCGTTGGGGCACGCCGGAAAGCCACCCAACCACACCTCATTGCAACACACCCCATCGCACCACCCCATCGCACCACCCCATCGCACCACCCTGGACGCAGCGGGACCTTGGCCGTAGCGCGCCTTGGAGGCGAACACCACACCCACTCGCGCGCAGCGCGAAAGCCCATCCTTCCCAGAGCCTCCTGAGCGCGCGGAGGACAAGGGCCCGCGGAGCCAGCACCCGAGACGCACCCTTCGAAGGCTGGTCCTACAGAGCGCTGCGGCGTTCCTTCAGAACGCATCGGCCTGGTGTGTCGCGTACCCAGGGTTTCACCCTGGGCTGGTATGCCGTGCCCCGTTGGGGCAATCCGGTAACCCACTCAACACACCCCACGTGGCATAACCCTTGCGGCAGCGACATGGAGGCTGGCCAAGGGAGACGGAGCCGTTCAATGTGGCTGGCAATGATCCCCCGTACTCTGTGGATGGCTGGTTCATGGCTGCGTTCTATGGGCCTTTGGATCGCCTGGGTCTGCCTCGGTCTCGCACTGGCGCAGGTCAACACGAATTCCGCTCAGGCCGGCCCCATCACCCTCCATACGCGCTGGCGCACGGGCTCCACCAATCTGGCCGACTCCACTCCCCACGAAGGCTCCCTCACCTGGGAAGCCTCGAAGACCGCCGTCGTGGTGTGCGACATGTGGGATCAGCATCATTGCCCGGATGCCACAGAACGCGTCGGTGAAATGGCCCCGGCCATGAACGAGGTGATCCAAGCGGCCCGCGCCCAAGGCATGCTCATCCTCCATTGCCCCAGCGACACCCTGAAGTTCTACCAAGACCACCCGGGCCGAAAACTCGCCCAGGCGGCTCCGCCCGTGAAGACCTCGATCCCCTTGCAAAACTGGTGCTCGCGCGTGGGCGAACGGGAGGGCCAGCTGCCCATCGACGATTCCGACGGCGGCTGCGACGGCTGCCCGGACTGCCCCGGATACGGCGCGTGGACCCGGCAACACCCAGCGCTGGAAATTCGCGACGGCGACGCCATCACTGATTCGGCCGAGGCCTTCTACCTCATGCGCCAACGCGGGATCACCAACGTCATCGTCATGGGCGTTCACATCAACATGTGTGTGCTGGGCCGCCCCTTTGCCATCCGCCAAATGGTCCAGCAGGGCCAGAACGTGGTGCTGATGCGCGACATGACCGACTCGATGTACAACCACCGCAAAGCGCCGTATGTGTCGCACTTTCGGGGCACCGAACTGGTGGTGGAACACATCGAGCGCTTCTGGTGCCCCAGCATCACGCGCGCCGACTTCACCGGGAAAGCACCCTTTCGCTTCGCCGTCGATGTTCGCAAGAAGATCGTCCTGCTCATCGGCGAGAACGAGTATCAGACTTGGGAAACCCTGCCGGCCTTTGCCGCCGCGGAACTCTCGGGTCGCGGCTACGACGTGAGCACCGTGATGGCCTCGCCCCGCGAGGGTGACGCCGATTTCGCCAACATCGAGCGCCTGCGCGACGCGGACCTCGTGGTGGTGAGTACCCGACGCCGAACGCCGCCCCAGCGACTCATCGACTTGCTCAAGGCACATGTGGCAGCAGGCAAGCCTGTAGTGGCCATCCGGACAGCCAGCCATGGATTCGATGCCGTTCCCCAAGCACCCGGATACGCCGCCTGGCCCACGTTCGACATCGACGTGCTGGGCATGAAATACGGCGGCCACTACAACAACAAGCCACCGCAAAGCCCACGCACACTCATCGAGGGAATCGGCAGCCAGACCGGCCACATCGTGATGACCGGCGTCACCTCTGCGCGGCAAGTCACCACCTCGCACCTCTACAAGCAATCGCAGCCCGCCGACACCGTCGTGCCGCTCATGCAAGGCCGCGTGGAAGGACAAACCACGCTGGAGCCCGTGGCCTGGCTGAACACCGCACACGGTCGCCGGGTCTTCGCCACATCGCTCGGAGGCCCGGACGATTTCGAGACGGCCTCGTTCCGACGCCTGCTGCTCAATGGCATCCTTTGGTGCCTGAGGGATCCGCTGCCGCCGGCCGAGGCCCCGATCTCGGGAAGACCCGCGGTGCTGGCTCCCAAGGAGACCGCCGCCGGGCCGAAGATCGCTCCGGCAAACCCCACTCCGGCCTCGACGTCGGCCCAGTCCGCCATCGGTGCGAACCCCCTGGCAACCAACCCGGTGGCGATTGCGAACTCGCCGGCAGCGGCAGATCTTCCGCAAGAGGCCCCCGCAGGTGCCCTCAGTCCCGAGGCCTCGATGGCCCGATTCCGGGTGGCCGACGACCTGGAATGGGAGCAGTTGCTCGCTGAGCCCCAGATCGCCCAGCCGGTTTTCCTGAATTTCGACGAGCGCGGACGCCTGTGGGTGGTGGAATACCGCCAGTATCCCTCGCCCGCAGGCCTGACCCGCATCAGCCGCGACAGCGTGTGGCGCTCGGTGTACGACAAAGTGCCCCCGCCGCCGCCGAAGCATTTCCCGGGCAAGGACCGCATCAGCATCCACGAAGACACCGACGGTGACGGACGTCTCGACCGCCATTCGGTGTTCCTCGACGGGCTCAACATCGTCACCGCTGTCGAGCAGGGCCGCGGCGGAGTCTGGGTGCTGAATCCGCCGTACCTGCTCTTTTACCGCGATGCCAACCACGATGATGTGCCCGACGGCGACCCGGAGGTGCGGCTCTCCGGCTTCGGCCTCGAAGACACACACAGCGTGGCCAATTCGCTGCGCTGGGGTCCCGACGGTTGGCTCTATGGAGCCCAAGGCAGCACGGTGACCGGCAACGTGTGGGTGCATGGTGCCGACGGAAAACCCCTCCATGCCAAGGCCTTCTACTCTCAGGGCCAGAACATCTGGCGCTATCATCCCGAGCGGCGGGTGTACGAGGTGTTCTCCGAGGGCGGCGGCAATGCCTTCGGCTGCGAGATCGACAACCGCGGGCGAATCTTTTCGGGCCACAACGGCGGTGACACCCGGGGCTTCCACTACCAGCAGGGCGCCTACCTCCAGAAGGGCTTCGAGAAGCACGGACCGCTCTCCAACCCCTACGCCTTCGGCTATTTCCCGGCGATGGCCCACGATCGCATTCCGCGCTTCACCCACAATTTCGTGATCTACGACCACGGCGCTCTGCCCACGCAGTATACCGGGCGGCTCTTCGGTGTGGAACCGTTGCAAGGGCGGGTGGTGCTCAGCGAGATCTCGCCCGACCAATCCACCTTCCGCACGCACGACCTCGGACATCCGGTCACCAGCGACGACCGATGGTTCCGGCCGGTGGACATCAAGGTCGGGCCCGACGGAGCCCTGTATGTGTGTGACTGGTACGACCAGCAGGTGAACCACTTCCGCAACCACGAGGGACGCATGGATGCAGCCAACGGGCGGGTCTATCGGTTGAAGGCCAAGGGGGCCCGCTCGCTCCGCACACCCGACCTCGGCAAGGCCACCGCGGCGCAACTCATCGAGGCCCTGGAAGCCACGAACCGATGGACGCGCCAAACCGTGCTGCGGGTGTTGGCCGACCGGAAGGATGCGACGCTGATCCCGGGCTTGACCGACGCGCTGTTCCGAAGCACGGGCCAGGCTGCACTCGAAACGCTCTGGGCCTTGAACCTGAGCGGGGGTTGGACTGAACCCTTGGCGTTGCGGGCTCTCGGTCATCCTGAGGCCGCCGTGCGGGAGTGGGCCGTGCGACTCGCAGGGGACACCCGCGCCGTGTCCGAGCCGATGGCCCGGGCCCTCATCATTTTGGCCACCCGCGAGCCTGACCTAGCGGTGCGCACCCAACTGGCCTGCACGGCCCGCCGGCTGCCACCCGCTGCCAGCCTGCCACTGGTGAGCGCACTGGCGGAGCGCGACGAAGACGACACGGACTCCCGGCAACCGCTGCTACTCTGGTGGGCCATCGAGGCGCATGCAGAAAGCGATCCCGAGGCGGTTCTCAAACTCTGGCAGGATGGCTCGTTCTGGCGACGCCCGCTGGTCGAACACCACCTCATCGAGCGGATGTCCCGCCGTTGGGCTCAAGCGGGAACCCAACGGGACCTCTTGAACTGCGCGCGACTCTTTGAACTCTCACCGAGTCCGTCCCACAGCCGTCGGTTGGCCTCCGGCTTGGAACAGGCTGCCAAGGGACGGGCTTTGTCGGGTTTGCCCGAGGCTCTCCGAAGGGCCATGGCACGCCATGGCGTTGGATCAGCCGCCTTTGCGCTGCGTCAAGGCAACCCGGCCGCGATCGCCGAAGCGCTGAAGACCGTGGTCGACGAAACCGCTCCACGTACCGAGCGACTCGAGTACCTCGGAGTCCTGGCCGAGGTCCGGGTCCCCGGGGCGGTACCGGCCCTGAGCCGGGCCTGTCGCGGGATCGTGAAGGATGACGCGCTGCGCCAAGCCACCCTCACGGCGCTGGCCGCCTACGACGATCCGTCCATCGCCCAGGTGGTCTTGAGTGTCTACCCCGGACTGGGACCGTTGTCGCTGCCCACAGCCCAAGCCCTCTTGGCCAGCCGACCCACCTGGTCGATGGCTTATGTGCAGGCCATTGCCCGAAAGCCCTCGGGCTGGGCGGCCCCGCCCATCCCGCCCCAAAACGTTCCGGCGAGCATCATCCGCAAAATCAAACAGCACCGGGACGGCACCTTGCAGGCGCTGGCCGAGTCGATGTGGCCACAAACCGGCAAGGCCACGAGCGCGGAACTCGACGGCCAGATCCACGAGCGGGCCGCCTGGATCCGGGCCGAAGCCGGAGATCCGTATGCGGGGCGAAGCCTCTTCCAAACCAGTTGCAGTGGCTGCCACCGGCTCTTCGCTCAAGGTGGCGAGGTGGGGCCAGACCTGACAGTGCACGACCGTACCGATATCGAATCGCTGCTGCTGGCGATCCTCAATCCCAGCGCCGAGATTCGGGAGGGCTACGAGAACCACTCAGTCGAGACTCGGGATGGCCGTTCCCTGGCTGGATTCCTGGTGGAGCAGACTCCGCAATCCATCGTACTGCGCGGTTTGGACAACCAGAACGTGGTGCTGGCACGCAGCGAAATTGCCGAACTGAGCCCGGCCGGATTGTCGCTGATGCCCGAGGGCTTGCTCGACGGCTGGAAACCTCAGCAAGTGCGCGATCTTTTCGCCTATCTTCGAAGCACCCAACCGTTGGTGGGCGAGCCACCCCAACTCAAAAAACCCCAACCCTGAGCAACCGACCCGTGGAGCCATAAACCCTCTCAACAACCGACCCAAACCCATGAACCCAATGCCCTATTCCCGACGACCGGTTCCGGCCGGTTTCACCCTGATCGAGCTCTTGGTGGTCATCGCCATCATCGCGATCCTGGCCGGCATGTTGTTGCCCGCGCTGGCGAAGGCCAAAGCCAAGGCCAACGGGACCTATTGCCTCAACAACCTACGCCAGATCGGTTTCGGCGTGGCCATGTACTCGGGAGACAACGGTGAGCGGTTCCCCCGGTCGAAGAACTGGGGCAAGGTCTGGGGCGATTCCTTCAAGATCGGCGAGAAGTACCACTACGAACTGCTGGAGCCATACGTGGGCAAGAACAACGGCACCAACCGAGCCGGCGCGGTGGTCACGGTGCAGAGCAGGAATACCCCGCCCTCACCCAACACCTACGCGTGCCCGGTGGGCTTGCGCGGCAAAGATCCCGCGTTGAGTGGCGACAACTACCGCAACTGGCTGCGGGACAACGACTGGATCACCTATCCGTGGAACCACATCTTCCTGAAGAAGGACCAGGCCACCTATGATGTGGACCGCCCGGTCAGCGGTCGAATGACCTCGTCGGTGGCCAACTCCTCCACTGCAGTGCTGCTGTGGGAGATGCCCTACTGGACGCCCGCCTTCGCGCCGCACAACGGAGCCATCCATTGGGTGTTCGCCGATTCCCACGCCGCCCCAGAAAAGCGCAGCGCCAAGGAGCAGGACTGGTGGGCCTACCACAGCCGCCGCGGCTGGGACGACAACGACCCCACCGGTTTCGCCTTCAAGAACCAGTGACTCCGGGCTGGTGCGGGTGCCGTCACGCAGAATTCCTTCGACGGATTCGGGAAGAACCGGTGGAACCCCTCTCGTGTCGTTGTGAGAATGTTTCACCACGGTGGACTTCCCTCCTTCGGGGAGGCAGAGGAACCGAGCCGGAACAGGCATGGAAAGCGATCAGCCTCTGGCTTCGCACACGGCGCGAAAGGACCATCCTTCTCTGAGCTCCCCTGCGCTCACAGGACCGTTCCCGCGAAGACCCACCGACTCACTTACCCTAAAACCTCTGCCCTTTGGAGCCGGTCCCCAATCCATCAATGATGTGAAGCGGTGACCCGTTGTGTGGAAAGTGTGGCGACCCCAAAGACGACAAGAACCGCCCCGGCCGGCAACTCATCGCATGAGGGCACAAGCCCGTTCCTGACTTTTTCGTAGGAGAATTTTTGATCACGAACCCGATTCTGTCTCCAGTAAAACAACTGTTGCAGGGTATTTACCTCAAAGAGAATTGGAAAAAACGCCAACCTATGGCAATTTACCATTGTTACGTCCGTCAGGCGATGCATCTGGTCGGCTGACGGCAAAAACCGAAAACAGTCTGCGACACATGTCCGATAACGTATTCATTCGTGCCTTCAAACACGTCAAAACAGCCATGACGCAATGGGTGGACTCCGACTACCACCCCGAAGGTGTCCTCGCCCTCAAGAACAAACCGGAGCAAGTCGAATGGGTCCGCACCCTCCCATTTCTCATCCTCCACCTGGGTTGTCTGGGTGTGATCTGGACCGGCTGGAGCTGGACGGCCGTCCTCACGGCGATTTCCCTCTACTTCATCCGGATGTTTTCCGTCACCGGTTTCTTCCACCGGTATTTCTCCCACCGGACTTTCAGCACCTCGCGTTTCATGCAGTTCGTTTTCGCGGTGTGGTGCGGCACCTGCGTCCAGCGTGGTGCGCTCTGGTGGGCCGCGTCACATCGCCACCATCACCAGCACTCCGATGACCCCGAAGACAAGCACTCGGTCCGGCAACAGGGTTTTCTCTGGGCCCACATCGGCTGGATCACCTGCTCGAAGAATTTCCCGACCGATTACAGCCGTATCAAGGACCTGTCCAAGTTCCCGGAACTGGTCTATCTCAATCGTTTCGACTTGTTGGTCCCGATACTCTTCGCCGTCTCGTTGACCGGCATCGGATCACTGCTCCATCACTTCGCGCCCTCACTGGGAGTGACTGGCGGCCAATTGCTCGTCTGGGGCTTCTTCATCAGCACCACGGTCTTGTTCCACGGCACGGCCTGCATCAATTCACTGGCCCATGTCTTCGGATCCCGCCGCTATGAAACGGACGATGACAGCAAGAACAGCCTCATCCTCTCGCTCATCACCCTCGGCGAAGGCTGGCACAACAACCACCACAAGCACATGACCTGCGTGCGACAGGGTTTCTTTTGGTGGGAAGTGGACATCACCTACTACTTGCTGAAGATGATGTCCTGGACCGGACTGATCTGGGATCTGCGGCCGGTGCCGAAGTCGGCCTACACAGAATTAGCCCACAAAAGCACCGCCCAGACGCTGACGACTGCAGGCTGAGGCTTGCCGGGAATCCTGATTCAGGTTGCTGCCCGGCCAAAAAAAGCGCCGAAAAAGCCGGTCACCGCGCCATTGCGGGGACCGGCTTTCTTTTTTTCATAACGGACCTCAGCGAGCCAATCCCCCCCCGTTAAATACAAATCCCCCGTTGAGTACACCTTGCCCGCAGCCGAGCTACTTCCGGCGCAAGGCGGCACTGGCCCGACGTATCTCGCGTTCGTCCTCGCGCTTGCGGATATCCTGCCGTTTGTCGTACTCCACCTTGCCCTTGCAGACTGCCAGCAACAACTTCACCCGGTCGCCCTTCCAGTAAAGAGACAGAGGGATCAGCGAGTTGCCTTTCACATTTGCCAACTCTGCCAACTTTCGGATCTCGGACTTGTTGAGCAGGAGCTTGCGGGGCGCCTTGGGTGCGTGGATCTCGTGGGTCGCAAAGACGTACTCGTCGATGTGGGCGTTGTGCAGCCAGACTTGGCCACGCTCCACCTTGGCGAAGGCGTCAGCGATCTGAACCTTGCCAGCCCGCACCGACTTCACCTCAGAGCCTCGCAGAACCAACCCAGCCTCGTAGGAATCGAGGATGTGGTAGTCCCGCCGGGCTTTGGAATTGGTGACGATTTCGGACATACGGGCCGGGCTTCGAGCAAAACGCCGGAGAAAGGTTTCTCCGGCGCGACCATGGGCTCATGGAAAGAACAGACTCCGATCGAATCGGCATTGAAACAGCAGCCTGTCTCAGCCGAAACAATTCAGGCTGCCACCGTCTTGCGGCGGCGCTTGGGAGCAGGCTTTCCGACCATCGCTTCAGCGACTTCTGCAGAATCCTCCTGAGTGGATTCAAAAGTGATTTTCCCCTCGATGATTTCGAGGAGCGCGATGTCAGCGACACCAGCGCCCACCGGCGGTTCCACCAAAGGACGGGACATACCGCCACCACCCGAGGTGAGCTGGCGAACCCGGCGAGACATGAGATTCACCAGCGTGCTGGGATTCCCGACGATTTCGAGGGCTTTCTTGGTCAGTTCGGAGTTCATCGCGTCAACAGTTGAACCCGTAGGATAGGACAGGAATCGCCCCCGGCAACAGCTTTATCCGGAGGGTCTGGCGCTCCCTCGGAGAAGTCAGTTCTGGCTCACAGCGCGATGAAGGCAACCCCAGGGACCTGCCCGGGCGAATGAAGAGCGGGGCGACAACCTGAAAGCCCTTTTCACAAGACACCCCCTGTCACGCATTGATCCATCCACCCCGCGCACCCCAGGCGGCAGCGGGATCGGGCCGGAGCGAGCATTGAAGGCAAACACCAAAAACCCCTCGCGCACCGCGCGAAAACCCCTTCGCCCCTTGCGCCTTCCTGCGAGCGCAGGCGCGGTCCCGCGCAAGCCAACACCGGGCCGCAAGCCCACGAGTCCGTCCCAACGCAAACCTCACCCAGACACGGCGCCCGGAACGAAAACCAACCCCACGCAGCCCTCAGCCATCTCAACCACCCCGCGCACCCCAGGCGGCAGCGGGATCGAGCCGGAGCGAGCATTGAAGGCAAACACCAAAAAACCCTCGCGCACCGCGCGAAAACCCCTTCGCCCCTTGCGCCTTCCTGCGAGCGCAGGCGCGGTCCCGCGCAAGCCAACACCGGGCCGCAA
>CAMCYJ010000127.1 GCA_945883815.1 Akkermansia muciniphila
GTTGGCGGTGAGTTGGGCCAGATCGGGCTCAGCTCCGGGAGTCTCTATCGAGACCGGTTGACTGCACCAACCGCGCAATGCTTCGACGAGGGGTGACGCCTCGGAAAAGGGTGCGACCACGGTCACCGAAGGCAACAACGTGAGCCAACCATCCAGCTCAGCGGCCCAGGCTGTGCCATTCAATTGGGACAGCAGCAATTCAGCAGCACCCTGAACCGGCAAACGGATGAGTGAGACATCCCGAAGCACGCTGCCCGACCACCATCCAATGAGTGCCACTTGTTGGTCACCTGCCCCATCGATCACAATGCGCAGCAAGTCGCCTCGAACCGGCTTGGACAACAATTGCCGAACCATCGGCAACTCAATCCGATCAACCATGTACCCGCCTTGTTCCAGCGTCTCGACAAAGGCTTCGACGGCGGATCGGGCGGCGATGGTCACCAGCGCCGTCTGCTGCGTGGCATCTGGGTGCGGAACGCTCTCCACGGTCCAAACCACTTGAGCGGGCGGCATCGGAGAGAGCTTCTCGAGCTGGAACTCGATCATCCCGGCCAACTCGCCCGGAGCACAGGCCGGGAGTTGGACTGCCCGCAGAAACACCGACTCGGGCGGCATCCAGGCGATATCCAGGCGGGAACGGAGCAGCAGTCGCCAATCACGCGACACGACATGGACCGGCAACGCCTTGTCGGCGGCGACCTCCCATTGGCCAGCCGGCGCGGCGCTGCCCTTGTTGACCGCAAACTGGTAAAGGTGTCGGCCGCCCTTCTGGAGCGACAACACATTGCAGGCATGCGGAATGGATGCAGGCTTGCTCATGCCGGAACACCCCCGTAATTCCCGGCCAAAGTCTTCACGTGTTCTTCGTTCTGAGTGACGCGCAGAACCTCCTCCACGGTCGTCACTCCCGCCTTCACTTTGGTCCATCCGTCTTGACGCAGTGTTCGCATGCCCTGCTTGCGGGCGATGTCTGCCAGCGTTGCGGCGGAGACCCGGTTCATGACCAAAGGCCGGATCGCTTCGGTGACCACCAGCAACTCATGGATGCCGGTGCGCCCCTGATACCCCAATTGACGGCAGGCCTCGCAACCAACCCCTTTGCGGAAGTCCGTGGAATCGATTTCGTCTTCAGGGAACCCCACCTTGATGAGGTAGTCGCGATCGATCTTCTGCGACTTGGAACAACTCGGGCAAATCGTTCGGACGAGGCGCTGGGCCATGATGGCCTCGACCGAGGAAGCAACCAGAAAGGGCTCGATCCCCATGTCGATCAACCGGGTGAAAGCGCTGGCCGCATCGTTCGTGTGCAAGGTGCTGAAGACCAAATGACCGGTCAGCGAGGCACGGATGGCAATTTCGGCAGTCTCGGTGTCACGAATTTCACCGACCATGACCACGTTGGGATCTTGACGGAGAATGTGACGCAGCCCCACTGCAAAGGTCAGCCCGATATCCGAACGCACGGGAATCTGGTTGATGCCCTTGAGCTCATATTCCACCGGTTCTTCGATGGTGATGATGCGCTTGGTGACCGAGTTGATGGTCGAAAGGAAGGCGTAGAGGGAGGTCGATTTGCCGGATCCCGTGGGCCCGGTGACCAGGATGATTCCGTGCGGCTTGACGATGAGCTCGCGGATAAGAGCGTCTTCGTGCGGGGCGAAGCCCAGCTTCTCGAGGCTGAAGAAGATCTTGCCGCGCAATAGCAGACGCAGGGAAACCGACTCGCCCCACACCGTTGGCACCGTGGACACGCGGATGTCGATTTCCTCGCCCTTGATGCGGACATTGATGCGCCCGTCTTGCGGCAGACGCTTCTCGGCGATGTTCATCCCGGCCATCACCTTGATGCGTGAAATCAGCGCCGCCTGGTAACGCTTGATTTGCGGAGGCAGCGGCGTCTGATGAAGAATGCCGTCGATGCGGTAGCGGATGCGCAACTCATCCTCGGAAGGCTCGAAGTGGATGTCGGTCGCCCGGTCCTTGAAGGCCTCCCAGATGACCTGGTTGACGAACTTGATGACGCTGGCGTCCTGATCGTCTCCGGTGATTTCGCGCCCGCCGTCGATCTCCAGTTCAATGGCGTCGTCCTCCTCGGCCATTTCGTCGAGGGTCTCGGCTCCGACGCCGTAATACTTCTTCAGCGCC
The DNA here is from genome assembly GCA_945883815.1 of Akkermansia muciniphila. Lineage (GTDB taxonomy): Bacteria > Verrucomicrobiota > Verrucomicrobiia > Limisphaerales > UBA9464 > SXXZ01. Next base: position 2,149 of record CAMCYJ010000127.1, read on the forward strand.
TTCTCGATCTCAGCACGGGTGGCCAAAGCGTATCGAACAGCCCCACCCACATCGAACTGAACGCTCGCCAACATGGCCGCATCGAACGGATCGGCCACTGCGACCGACAACACTCCGCCCTCATCAGAAAAAGGAATGATGGAGAACTGGAAGGCCACCTTGGTGCTGATGCGCTTGCGAACCTCCGTAGCGATGCTGAGCTTGGCCAAATCGACAAACTCGATGGACAACGCGGCAGACAACTTTTGGAGAAACGCCTCTTCGGCCAGACCGGCTTCCCGAGCGAAGAAGGTCAATCGGGGCTCGATACCGCCGCCCTCGACCGAACGCCGCCAAGCCTCCGACCACTGATCAAACTGGGCAGGCGTGATGAGCCCTGCCTGGTTTAGAATGGATTTCAGTGGCGTGTACGACATGCGAAACGACCTCCCTGCAACAGCGACCGGCGCGAAAAGTTGCGGGAGAAGTTCCAGCCCGGAGCCGCGAATATGCCACCGGACCGACCGCCACTGACCTTGCCGGCGCATACCGAAACCGAAGAACGCCTCCGAGGAAACGCTTTTCCTGAATACTTCCCGAGGTTCTGATGCCCTGCAGTTGAACCATTCCCCCGATCTCGATCTGTATCCCAACAGCCGTGCAGCCCGGGATGCCTGGATTTTGGCACGCCGGGCCGGCATCACCCGCACTGCAGGACTGGATCCGAGACGCCCGTCACATTGGCTGCGGGAATCCGAACCCAATCCGGCTGGGGGACAGGCTTCCATCCTGACGGTGTTCCTGACCAACAAGGAATGTCCCTGGCGCTGCCTGATGTGCGACTTGTGGCGACACACGCTCGAAGAAACGGTTCCTGCAGGGGCCATTCCGGAACAGGTGGAGCGCGCCTTCGCTGCAGACCAGGCCAAACACCCCAAGCAGGCCCAGTGGCTCAAACTCTACAACGCCGGCTCGTTTTTTGATCCGCAGGCCATACCGGCGGCGGATTGGCCGGAATTAGCCCGAAAGGCACGCGCGTACGAACGCCTCGTGGTCGAATGCCACCCGAAACTCATTCGGGAAGAGCGCATTCTGCCCTTCCAACGCGAACTCGGCGCCGACACCCGACTGGAACTCGCACTGGGGCTGGAAACAGCCCATCCCGAGGTTCTCGAACGCCTCAACAAAGGGATTGATCGGGAAAGCTTCCAGCGTTCCGCCGAATGGATCCGGCATCACGACATGGACCTGAGGGTCTTCATCTTGGTCAAACCGCCCTTCCTCAACGAATCCGAGGCTCTGGAATGGGCCTGCCGATCCATAGATTTCGCGTTCGACTGTGGTGCCAATACCATTTCGCTGATTCCGACCCGGTCGGGCAATGGCGCGTTGGAATCGTTGGCAACCCGGGGGCAATTCGCCCCACCGCGTCCCGAGACTTTGGAATTGGCTCTGGCCTACGGGATCCAGTTGGGCCGCGGGCGGGTCTTTGCCGATACGTGGGACCTGGAGAAGCTTGAAGCCGATGCGACCCGTCGTTCCTCACTGCGAGTCCGACTGGAGAAAGCCAACCAAGAACAGCGCATCCAAAGGCCGACCTAGAATCCGACTGACGGATGAAACCCCGACGAACCCCAATCAATATTCCAAAATGGCCGCCCCCCAGGTGAGGCCGGCTCCAAATACAACCAGTAGAACCAAGTCTCCCGGCCGTATGCGACCCTGGCGAACTGCTTCATCCATGGCAATGCCCACACTGGCAGCGCTCGTGTTGCCGTAGCGGTCCACATTGACGAAGACTTGTTCCTCCGTGGCCCCCAAGCGTTCGCCGACGGCACTCAGGATGCGCTGATTGGCCTGATGCGGGATCACGCAGCGAATCTGCTCGATGGACAGGCCACACCGCTCCAGCACCTCGTTCGAGGCGGAGACCATGGCCTGGACGGCGTTCTTGAAGGTCTCCTTCCCGTCCATCCGCAGGAAGTGGCGGCGATCGGCAACCGACTCCGCCGTCGCCGGACAGGCGCTACCGCCGCCGGGAAGCTCCAGCAGGCTGGCTTTCGAGCCATCGGATCCGAGGCACGTCGTCAGAAGACCGCGAGTGCCTGGCCGATGCTTCAAGATGGCAGCCCCGGCACCATCCCCGAAGAGCACACAGGTGTTGCGGTCGGTCCAATCCACCACGGAACTCATCTTTTCGGCACCAATAATCAGGACCGTTTCATGCGCACCGGCCTCGACGAATCGGGCACCAATATCCAGCGCGTAGACAAACCCGCTGCAGGCGGCCTCGATGTCAAAAGCCACGGCCCGATGGGCTCCCAGTTTCTGCTGCACCAGACACGCGGTGCTCGGGAAGGGCATGTCCGGGGTGATGGTGGCGACGATGATCATGTCGATGTCGGCGGCCGTGACCCCGGCGGAGCTCATCGCCCGACGGGCCGCCTCCAAGGCCATGTCCGAGGTTGTTTCGGAGGCTCCGGCGATTCGCCGCTCGCGGATGCCAGTGCGGCTGGTGATCCATTCATCCGAAGTCTCCACCATCCGCTCCAGATCAGCGTTGGTCATCACCCGTTCCGGCACATAGGAACCAAGCCCTACGATGGAGGCGGAACGAAGCGGTGCGCGATGGGTTCGGGGATGGTTCAAGAGATTCTCTGAGGATCAGGGGGTCTGGGTCGGACTTGCAGTAGGTACAGCGCCCTGAGAATTGGACACAGGCAAGTCGGGCGAGGTCAATGCAACAGCCGAGGCCGCTTGGGCGATGGCCAAAACCAACGTCTCGTTGAGACCCAGTCTCACAAACCGAACCGCCTGACTCATGGCGTGCCGAACATTGGAGCGTTTAGCGCTTCCGTGGATCTTGATCACGCAACCGTGGACTCCCAAGAGCGGCGCCCCACCGTAAGCCTCGGGGTTCATCCGCGTCCGGATGCGCTGCAACCCGCCACGCGCGATGGCGGCTCCCAGCATGCGCCACGGGTTGGCCGTCAGCTCCTCGCGAAGCATCGCTCCCACGGCCTTGCCAAGACTCTCTGCCGACTTCAGCACAATGTTCCCGACGAACCCATCACAGACGCACACATCGACGCCATCCATGAACAAATCGTAGCCCTCGCAGTAGCCGGTGGAGTTGAGACCCGAAGCCCGGATCAACGGCAACGCCTCACGGGTCAGATCGGTCCCCTTGGATTCTTCGCTGCCATTGCTCAAAATTCCCACACGGGGACTTTGCTTGCCGAGCATGGCTCGCGAATAGGCCGAGCCCATCACCGCGAACTGGAGCAAGTTTTTCGGGGTGCACTCGGGGTTGGCTCCGCCATCCACCAAGACCCATGCCCCAGACTTTGACGGCATGATGCACGCGATCGTGGGGCGCTCAATGCCCTCGAGGGTTCGAAGACGGATCGTGGCTGCCGCGACGATGCCTCCGGTGTTGCCAGAGGAGATCACTGCGTCGGCCTTACCGTCCCGCACCAACTCGACGGCCCGAAGAATCGAACAGTCTTTCTTTTTGCGAAGACCCTGGACCGGCTTGTCCTCCATGTTGAGGACCTCGGAGGCCGGATGTATCTCGAGACGCGGATCGGAGCAGGCAGTGCTGAGCAGCAAAGGCGTCAAGACGGACGGAGGCCCGACCACATAGAGGCGGGAGATGGACGGATCGGCCGCCAAACCCAGCTTCACGCCCTGGAGGAGTTCCTCCGGACCGTGGTCGCCGCCCATGACGTCCACTGCCAGGCGCATAAGCAAAACGCGCCGGTCCGTCAAAAACGGACACGGCGCGTCTAGAAACCTCAGGCTGCGACGCCGACGTTGATCACCTGACGGCCATTGTAGAAACCGCACTCAGGGCAAACCCGGTGTGGCAACGACGGAGAGGCGCACTGGGTGCAGATGGCCAACTTCGGCAGGGTGAGGACACTGTTGTAGGCTCGGCGCATGCGTTGACGGCTGCGCGACGGTTTGCGTTTGGGGACGCCCATATTCGGTTCGGTTACAGTTTCAGATTATCGAGGGCACTCCACGCCGTATTCGGCTCAGCCTGCTCCCTCACTTGCAGTTCGCGGGGCTGGCCCTTCGGCTTCAACCCACGACAGTCAGGTCCGCACAACGGGTTCGTTGGCAGAGCCAGCAAAATGTCCTCCCGGACGACAGGGGTCAAGTCTGCAAAATCTCCATCGACTGGAAGAGCCTCTTCGCCCTCCAACGGTGCGAGGGTGGAAAACTCGTCCACACGCACCGGAAGGACAAAGGATTTGAGGCATCGGGAACACTCGCAATCCACGTGGCTGCGCAGACTTCCGGTCACCAGCAAACTGTCGGACTGGCGTTCCACAGTCAGCTCGTACTCCACGGGATGCGACAGGCGCATCAATTCATCGAGGAAGTCCGGAGCCAGTTCGGACCCCAGAATATCCCCATCAAGTTCGATGGACTCCTTCTCCAAGAGGCGAAGATTCACCTTGAGCGACATGGCAAGAGGATCGGCTGGTCGACAGGCGGATGCAACTGGCGGATTGATCCCGGCGGCCGATAACAGGAGATCCGTGCAAAGAAAAGCGGGCGGCCCCGTATTTCAGGAACCGCCCGCGTTGGAGAATCAAGACTGAGAGCCTCAGGCCTTAGCGGAATCGGCAATCGTCACCGGCCGGTAGCCGCCGATGGACTTGAAGTAGAGGATCAGCAGAAGGTAGATGGCGGCCATTCCGACCGGGAGGGCGGCATCGGCTTTGAGCGTCTTACGAGCACCAGCGATATTGGCTTCGACCATCGCCTTTTGTTCCGCTGTGAGCTGGGATTTTTCAGCGGAGACGCTGTCGTGTTTCTCTTTCTCAGCCAGCTTTTTCGCGGCCTCCATCTTGGCGCCGTCCAAAGCCGCAACCTCCTTGAACAACCCGAGCAAGCCCGACGGTTTTTCAGCTTTGTTTGCAGCGAGAACCATCTGCTGGCCATTGGCTTCCAGATGTTCAGCGGTGAAGCGATCCTTGGCATAGCCGAGGCCAGGTCCGCCAATCTGTCCCACGGAAAGCATGCCAATGCCACCCATGATGGACATCGCCACCGCACCTGAGCGCGGGAAACGATCGCCCACGACGGCGAGCATGGTCGGCCAGAAGAACGTCTTGCCGATGCTGTAGATCAGCACGGCGCCGAAGGCGACCGTGAGGGTGGTCACCGACGAGCAGGCCAGCAGACCGACGATGGCAAAGATCGAGCAGGTGAACAAAATTGCGATCGGGGAGAGCTTGAGGCGGGACTCGATCCAGTGGCTGGAGAAACGCAGCGCGAACATCATCGCCGACGCAAAAATGAAGAGGATCGTGCCTTGTTTCGCAGTCAGGATACTGCCGTTGATGTTTTCGATCCACGAGTCGGTGCCCAACTCCAGCGAACCCAGGATCGCATGGGCGACGAAGAGGGTGAAAATCATCCAGTGTCCGAGCGCGAACTGCGTGATCACCGCAACCCAGGCGACAAAACCCACCGCAACGAGGCCTGAAATGATGACCCAAGTTTGGGACGCAAAGAATGCGCTTCCAGTGATGGCGCCAATGATGCCACCCAGCGAGTCGCGGAAGAACAGGAAGAGCAGCACACCAACGATGCTCGCTCCCAGAATTCCAACATCTTTCATCATCTCGCCCAGCGAAAGACCTTTGGAGGAGGCTTCGGATTTGGGGAACTTCTGCCCCAAGAACATCACCCCGTAAATCGCGGTGGGGATGAGGTACAATCCCAATTTCATCTTCCAAGGGAGCGCTTCACCCAGAAAGAGGGTGACGAACGCGCCGAGAATCATTCCCGCAGGCCAGCTCGCATGGAGGATGTTCAGGTAATGCGTACGGTTCTTCGGGTAAATGGTCGCAATCAGAGGATTGGCGACGGCTTCAAGAGTTCCGTTCGCGAGGGAGAAGATGAAAGACCCGCAAAAAAGCAAATTGAAGGCGGCTGCCTGACTGACATCCGGGGCGGGAGAAAGTGTGACGACCGCAGACAGCACATGGAGCAAGAAGGCTGCCCCCACCAATTTTCCGTAGCCGATTTTGTCCACCACGATGCCGCCGAAAATGATGCCGAAACAGAAACCCGAAAAGCCTGCTCCGCCGATGAGGCCAACCTGACCATCTGTGAAGCGGAAGAGTGTTTTCCATTCTCCGGTGAGGCCATTGCGCAAAGCGAATCCAATGCCTGCGGCAAGGATGGCCATGAAACCGGCCATTAGCAGCCGCTTTGCATTGGGGGCTATGCCCTCGTTACTTCCATTACTCATAGGGGTACGTGTGTTGATACTGTGTTATGACAAGTCGGACGTGGAACATCAGGATTTACCGACACCACCGGCCGCCTGTCCATTCCTTGCTTCGGGTTTCTGCGAATTTGCCCCTCGAAACCCGGGACTGGAGACCCGAGAACGCCTCAACCGAGGCAATTGCCCGACTCCCTCACATGAATCGTGTCATCGCCCTGAGGCGCTCAGGATTCCGGGGCCAGGTTTTCGGCCACCGGATTGCCGTAGGCCTTGATGGCCGGGAGAACTCCTGCCAAAGCCCCGAGGCCCACCAACGCCAGCGGGGCGATGACCAGGACAGGATCCCAGGACCAAGGATCAAGAACCACACCGGTCTGGGCCCGAATGACGGCCGACACGGCGCCCATGATCACGGCGTACAGGCCCCAGGCCAGGACCATCCCGAGCGCTGCTATCGAGGTGGCCTCCAGGATGATGGAGGCAAAAACGAGGGAACGACGGGCACCCAGGGCCCGCAGAATGGCGAGGTCGCGACGGCGAGCACTCAAAGAATTGTAAATGCTGGCCAGCACGGAACCGGCGGCCACCAGCGCGACGAGGTAGGCCACCAACTCCAGTACCTGATCAAACCAACCCATCTTGTCGAACAACTGGGCCAAGACCGTTCCTAGCGGCCAAGCGAAGGTCAACCGGTCGCCCTGCTTGTTGTAGAGCATGTCCAGCTGCTGCCCCGCCACGGCACTGCGCAGCTTCACCAACACCGCACTCACATCGCTCGCCGTGGCCGCCGCATGGCCAGACATATTCTGGAGTCCCGCCAGCGGAATCCAAAGCACTCGGTCGGCTGGAGTGTTGGAGGGCTCCAATACACCCGTG
>CAMCYJ010000128.1 GCA_945883815.1 Akkermansia muciniphila
AGACGCTTCATGAGAACACGACGCCTCAAGGCCCATCCCGATGCCTCCAGCGGCTTCTACCACTGCATGTCCCGCGTGGTGGATCGACAATTCATCTTCGGCGAGATCGAAAAGGAGCACTTCTCCCGCCTGATGCGCCAGTACGCCCGTTTCTGCGGTATCCAAATCCTCACCTTCTGCCTCATGGGCAACCACTTCCACCTCCTCATCGAAGTCTCAAAACGCCCAGAATCCCCGCCCAACGACGCAAAATTGCTCCAACGCATCAGCACCATTTACCCGCCAGCACACGTCGAGCAAATCCGCAGACAACTCGCCGACACAGTTCAAAGCTCGGCATACTTTCCGGTCAAATCTCCGTTCATGGCAGCCAACGGCTGAAAACAGACTATCCCAGTGCCAGAATCTGGAAATCGGCTTCCTAGGTGAACTGAGGGCTGATTGACTGTCCGAACGGATGAAGGTTCTTGTCGTTGGTTCAGGGGGGCGTGAGCACGCTCTAGTCTGGAAACTCGCAAAATCACCGCATGTCACTGAGTTGACCTGCGCGCCAGGGAATGCAGGGACTTCCGGCGTCTTTCTTAGGTCGGGAAATCCGGCGACAAATCTTCCGATCGCGGCAGATGCCTTGGACGCCCTTCGTGATCATGCGATCCGACATCAGATCGATCTCACCGTCGTCGGACCGGACAGCCCGCTCGCTCTGGGTATCGTCGACCACTTTCAGTCGGCAGGACTCCGAATCTGGGGCCCCAACCGCCGAGCCGCGCAATTCGAGTCTTCCAAGGCATTTTCCCAAGACTTCATGCTGCGTCACCAGATTCCGACCGCTCGGTCTGGAGTTTTTACAGACGCCCTTTCGGCACGACGATTCGCCGCAGAATTCGATGGCCGATGTGCGGTCAAAGCCGATGGCCTGGCTCTTGGCAAAGGCGTTTTGCTGACCCACAGCGTCCCGGAAGCCGAAAAGGCGGTGGATGACATGATGCTCCGGGGCAGCTTTGGGGAAGCTGGTTCGCGGGTGGTCATTCAGGAACTCCTCGAAGGCATCGAGATCTCACTCCATGCGCTGTGCGACGGAAAAACCGCCCGCCTGTTTCCCACAGCCCAGGATCACAAGCGGATCTCGGATGGCGATCAGGGACTCAATACCGGAGGCATGGGAGCCTACTCCCCTGCTCCGTTCCTCAGTGATGCCGATCTGGAAAGGGTTGGACAGACGATCTTGGGACCCTGGCTCGAGGGTTGCGCAGAAGAAGGTATCGACTTCAGAGGCCTCCTGTACCCCGGAGTCATGTTGACAGCTTCAGGACCGAAAGTCCTCGAGTTCAATGCCCGGTTCGGGGATCCGGAGACTCAGGCCTACTTGCCTCGACTGGAAAACGACCTCGTGGAATTGCTCTGTGCAAGTATCGATGGGACTTTAGGCAAAATCCCCATCCGATGGTCGCCTCTCAGCAGTCTTTGCGTGGTGATCGCCAGCGCAGGCTATCCGGGTACCAGTCCCAAGGGCCATCCAATCCATGGACTCAAGGACTTATCGGGGCATCCACGCCTTGAGGTTTTCCACGCGGGTACGGCGCGAAAGGATGGCGAAGTGGTCACCGCTGGCGGACGCGTACTGGGAGTGACAGCTTGGGCCGAAACGCTGCACGAAGCCAGGCAGGCGGCCTACGCCGCGTGCGATCGCATCTGCTTTGATGGAATGCAGTTCCGACGCGACATCGGAGCCAAGGGGCTGCGCCACTGAACGCCCCCCTCTCGAAGCATCTGCTGCGGAGACCCGTCTTTAGATCAGCAAATTCCCGAGATATCGACGCCGAGAGGAATGCGAGATGACCCGGTTCCACTGGAGATAGTACGGAAACCAAAAAACTTCACTCCCACCCGTTTGGAGTCTGTGAAGCCAGTCGGATTTGCCGCGCATCTAATTTCCGTGATTCCTGCCGAAAAAAGAACGCTGATCAGGTGATTCTCTTGCATGAATAGATGTAGAAAGCAGGTTTCGAAATACTTTTGCAGTGCTTCCAAAGGCAAACACTACACCTCTTGAAAGATACTGAATCGCCTAGTCCCTCCAGCGGAACTAGAGATTTTGGGGGCTCCATCCGATAACCAAATCAGAAACCCATTCCAAATCGATCTGCTGAACCAAAAAATGCGGAGGCCGAATGCCGAATGTTTTTGAAAGCGCCCATATATCCGATAATGCCAAGGTGACTGGCAACGCCATGGTCTTCGGTCATTGCCGCATTTTCGGCAATGCCCGGATCTATGGTAACGCTCAGATCTACGAGGACGCCCATATATCGGGTAGTGCGTTGGTGTATTCTGACGGGCGGATTTACGGCTCCTCACGAATCTATGGAGAGTCCCAAGTCGCTGGTCAGTCCAGGGTTTACGGAGATGCGCGGATCTTCGGCGCTAGCCTCATTCACGGGCAGGCGCATATCTTCAATTCTGCACAAATCAGCGGAAGCGCTCAGGTTTTTGGCTCAGCCCAGGTTTTCGGCGATGCAACCATCTCCGGGAATGCGCGGATTTACGGGGATGCCAAGATTGCAGGCGATGCGCAGGTCTATGGCGATGTCCATATCCGAGGATTCGCTCTAATTGAAGATAGCCAACACTGGTTTTCCTTCTCCCACAACCATGAAACAATGACCGTGTACCGCTCGTCATGCCCAGTGGGTTTCGAGATCAACATTGAGGGGCAAGATGCCACGATCGAAGGCCTAGATGAAGATCTGGGTCGATTCGTGAGGAAAACCATCGATTCACACTTCGACTTGGTCCAAAAGATAAGCACCACCTCTTCTGCGCTGAGACGTTGAATCTACTACCCCGCCAAAAAACCAGACAGTAGTGATCTGTCGCCAAGTCGCCAGGCTATCGGTTCACGGCGACTGGGATGTTGCCGAAACCAGCGATACCGAGGCGATCCGGGCTTTTTCCTCAAGCTCCTCGCGATCAATCAACAACGTCATTCCCGCCTCAAAAGCCAAAACCCGGATTCCGTTCTGCGAACAAATCTCAACGGTTTTAGGTCCGATGCAGGGGATGTCGAACCGCAAATCATGCCCTGCTCGGGCTAGCTTGACCGCCACCGCGCCTCCAGATTTGCCGGCAAGCTTTCCTCCCCGTTCCAAACAGGCATCCGTTCCTTCGAAGCCTTCCACTGCCAGGGTGGTCCCTTCCTTGACGACTACCGTCTGCCCAATCTCCAGGCGGGCGATTTCCTTCGCGAGCCCGAAACCAAACCGGATGTCCTCAAGCGCCTTGGATGGCAGGCTGGCTCCGGCAACATAACCCGAGCTCGGCATCCAGGATGACAACCAAGGCACTGCGGGAACCAATTCCACTCCATCCTTGGCGAGCTCGTCGCCAATCGCTCCAAACAAGGTGTGGGCATTCTTCTCCTTGAGACGCAACAGAAGGCTCATGGCGCGGAGATCCGGGCGAACATCGAACAAATTTCTGGGGGCTATCTGCCCCAGCATCACACACCGGTTGACTCCACGGGAGGTGAAGGCGCGGATCATTCGGGACAATTGGCCCACTTTGACCCATTCGAGCGAGGAGACCTCGCTCTCCAGCGAGGGATCGGTCTCTCCCTCAAAACCAACGGCCACGACGGTTTCACCGCGACGACGGGCCTCTCGGGCAAAGAGGAACGGCAGGGACTTGCTTCCGGCAATCAGGCCAATCACGGGTTCAGTTTGCGCAAAACTTCCCGGTTGGGAAAGTCAGGGCTCGAAACTTGGAACACATGTGCTCAAGAGCCTACCCCCGGGCAATCGAGCCTGTCCCCATCGGACTACTCCTGGATCCCTGGTGAAAAACTGCCTACTTCGGGCGGCCCCCTCAATGCACGTACGTCTCGGAACAGGCCAAGGGCACATCTCAGATTAGGCGAAGGCTTGCCGGAGCTTACGGAAACTCTTGGGAACGGCGGTCTCGGACGGTTCCTTGCCCTCCATCTCCAGAGAGACCCACCCTCGAAACCCCGCCTCGCGGAGGATTCCCGCGATTCGCCGGTAATCGAGGTCGAGGGTGTACCACTCGCCCCCGCCCGGATAATCCTTGGCTTGGACCATGACTGTCCGAGGTGCAATCCGACGAAGCCTGTCGTAGGGATTCTCCAGAAAGTTGCCCGTGTCCATCAGCAGACCGAAATAGGGTGACTCGATGGCTTCAGCGATCCGAAGCATTCCTTCCACGGTTCTGGTCAATCCCCAGTGGTTCTCGACGGCGAGGGTTACGCCTGCAGCAGCTGCATGAGGCAGGCATTGCTCAAGGCACTCGATGCACCAATGAAACCCCTGCTCCTCGGTATATCCCGGAAGTACCGGTTCCTCCCCGCGCGCCTTCATCAGGTCATCGAACGAAGCGATGGTGTTCCACCGCCCCGAGTTGATGCGGACACAGGAAACCCCAAGCGAAGCGGCGATATCGATACACTTGATCGTGTGTTCCACTTGCCTGCGTCGGACAGTCGGATCGGGATCGACAAAATCCTGATGAATGGAGAGGCAGACCAGCGAGATGCCATATTGGAAGGCATGCCTTTTGAGGTCGGCCAAATACATCCGATGCTGAGCGGTCAGCGGCTCTTTCTCGGGGATATCCATCTGTCGATGCAGAATATCAACCCCTTCAGCCCCCAAGGCGGCAGCACGTTCGATGACCTGATGAATCGTCACCTTGGGGTCTCTGAAATGCCAATAAGAGTAAGAGGCGATTGCCAGTCGGATCCGGGGCCCGATCGCCACCGGGGAGGCACCTTGAACCGGGAGAGAGACGACAGCTGCTCCCGCCATGGCGATGGCAGTGGTACCGGTCGATCCGAGAAAACCACGCCGGGAGAGCGCTGAGAGCGAGGGGTTCATCGGAGAGAAGTTGCCGAGCCTGTCCCTAGAGAGCAATCGCCAAAGAAAACAGGCACTTCGCCTTATTGAGCCTGTCCCTTGTGGAGAGAGCCTGTCCCTTGGAGGGCCTGCAATGTGCTTTCAAGGATTGGTTGCCAGGATTTGTTCTGGCTGGCGCGGGGTGAAGGCCGGAGAGACGAAAGACTGGAGAAACCTCCACCGAGCGGAAGCAACCAAAACTTCACCCCTCGGACAGGGGGCGGCACCAATGAAGTCGGTTGCAGAAAACCCTTTCTGGGTTCGTCCGACTCGTTGAATTGTTGAAAAACTCTTGGCCTACGGAAACCGCTTCCCCGAGCAAAGGACCCGAAAACCAAGACCTCGCCGATCGCAGTCCCAAGGTCCAACGATGCCAGTCTTCGCTGGTATCGATGGCCGACAATTCAGGGAGCGCGGCGACCCTCAAGCCGCCGATCTCAACCTGCATCAGAGCAACTAAAACCGGGCGCTTACTCCTTGAGCTGCCGTTTGGCTTTGCGGGCCTCGGCCTTCTCGTTGTTCTCGAATTCCTTCTCGGCCACGCGAACGCCCGGCAACCTCTGGCGTTCTTGATCGGCCACCTCGCCTGCATCCGTCGGTGTCGCCAGAATGCTCGGTCGGATGAGGATCATCAACTCGGTGCGGGAACTGTTCTGGCTGCGCTTGGAGAAAGCCGCTCCGAGGTAGGGAATGTCCTTGAGGAGCGGAACCCCCGACCTTTGCTTGTCGGTGCTGGTTGTAATGTAGCCGCCAAGCAACACAGCATCTTTGTCGCGTACCGTCACAAACGAACTGGCCGACCGCGTCTGCGTGGTGGGGGCACTCAATCCGTTACCGAGGTCCAAGTTGGAACCCAGATTATCCACCGTCTGATCAATTTGCATGACCACCAGATTGTCCGGGGTGATGAAGGGCGTGACATTCAACCCGACACCCACCTGCTGACGAGTGATGGACTGGCTGTTGCCAAAACTGCCGCCGCCAAAAAAAGATCCGGAAACAAAGGGCACCTCGGAACCGACAAAGAAACTACCCGGAGTGGCGTGCGAGGTGATGACCCGCGGACGTTGGATCACGTTGACCCGGCTGTCCGCCGCAATGGCACTGATGGCTATGTCCCAATTTTGACCGATTTGAGCAAAGTAGGAGAGTCCGGATCCCGAGGTAGCCGGTATGCCGTTCACGACGTTGGTTCCGACGGCGCCTCCGGTCGATCGTCCCAATTGCTTGAGGAAATCTGAACCCGTGCCCAATGGGGCACCCGAGGGATTATTGACCACGCCGCCGCCCCGATTATTGGCATTGTCACCGAACTGGGCAGGTCGTTGGGCCGCACTGATCCCATAATTCCAACCGCTGCTGAGGTTGACTTCCATGATGATGGCCTCGACCAGCACCTGAGGCAGAAGGGTGTCCACCTTCACCAGCACTTCACGCAATTTGGCGATATCCTTCTTGTTGCCATAGACGATGAGCGAATTGGAGCGCTGATCGGCCGTGATGCTGACCGTCTGCAGCAATTCAGAAAGCCCACCATAGCCCGAACCACCCCCGGCTCCGCCTCGACCCATGGCATTGAACCGATTCTGGAAGCTGCCCGTGTTGACAGCCGATCCAGGTTGATTCAACCCACCACCGAGCTGCTGACCTCCCAGACGTCCAGCGTTGCCAAGGCGGCCGGCACCACCCACTTGGTTCATTCCACCCAACTGGCCACCGCCGCCAAACTGGTTCATTCCCGAAGCCATGCCCCCCATTCCACCCATGCCACCGCGGCGTCCACCTATCCCACCTCCCATACCACCAATACCACCGGCACCTCCAACACCTCCGCCCGGAGTTCCGCTAACTCCGCCGCCGCCGATGACACTCGTGAGGGTCGCGTAAATCTCATCCACCTTGCCGTACTTGATGGGGATGACCTCGAGCTGAAAGTCTTCCTCCACCTCGATGTCCACCTTCGCCAAAATTTCAAGCATCCGCTTCACGTTGATGGCGTAGTCACGCAGCACGAGCGTCTTGGTGCTCGCCAAGGCGACGATGCCATTGGCGTTCTTGGCAAAGGGGGTGATCGTCGGAACCGCTTCTTCGATGGCCACATGCTTCAGTTGGACCACATGGGTCACGAACTGGCTGGCTTCGGCATATTGGTCAGCGGGTTTGTTGGAGAATTTGGAACCCTCTTGCAACGCCTGAGCCACCGGCACCGCCGTGACGAACTTCTCACCCTGAGGGATCATGGTGATGCCATTCAGTGCCAAGACCGTATCCCACATCTGGACCTCTTCGTCCTCGGTGAGGGTGGTCTGGGTATCGATGCTGATCTTGACCTGAGGCAGTCCCTGAGCCCGAAGCACCGTCCGCTGGACCAACGGACCATACACCTGATCCAAGAATACATTGAGTTCCTGGTCCTTGAACACGATCGAGTCACCTGGCTGATTGGTGCCGCGACTTTCACGCAAAGCCTTGATGGTGGCATCGTTCATCGCCTGGTCTTCCTCCGAGGGCTGACCGGCCGCAGCCGCCGGCTTGGCCGCCCCGGCCGCCGACTTGCCCGCGCCCGCTGAACCAGCCTTGGATCCACCGGCCGCCGAAGAGGCTCCTGGCAGGGCGGGCGGGGCCGGGGACCGCGGGAAACCCCGCGGCACGGCCGACGGAAAATTGGTCGAGGCCACCGCGGCTGGCGCGGCCGCATTGGTCGCCCTCCTCAGACGCGACGGAGGCTCCGGGAAGGCCGGCAAAGCCGTGGTCGAGCCCGAGCTAGCCGGAGGCGCCGCTGCGGCCGGAGCCACTATGGCCGCAGGAACCAGGGTCGCCGGAGCCAGCGGAGCGCCCGGTACATCAGAGGCGGCAGGAGCCTGTCCGAAAAGCTGGCCCGCGGTGATGGCCGCAACGACCGCGAGATGGATGAGAGGCGTGTTCACAATCGGTTACTTCTTGGTTGGCGCGTTGGTTCCGGTGACGCGCGACGTGGCTGCTGCGTTGGTGGAAGACTTGGGTTTAGCGGCCGATCCAGGAGCCGGGGCCGACAAAGCCCCACCCGAAGCCTTTGCTCCCGACTTGGATTCAGTCGCCTTGGGGCCAGGCCCTGCCGGTGCGGCTGCCTTGGGTTTCTTCTGGAAGCTGGCGACAAATGTCACCGAGGCGCTGAGATTTTGACCACTGTTGTCGACGCGCAACCGGCTCAGGTCGCGAACGCGGATCATCGAATCGCTCGAACCCAGCGCGTAGAGGAAATTCACAAAACCCTCCTCCTTGGAGGTGAGGTCCACGATGACGATTTGCTCATCGAAGAAATTGGTGTCCTTCGAAGAACTCATGCGCAACGACGCGATTTGCGGCGACACCCGTCCCAAACTGACTCCGTTGGTCGCAGCCGCTGCCGTGATCCCCTGCTGCACCCGGTTGGCTTGCTCCTCGGGCAGGACCTGACCTCCGGCCCCCTCCAAATCCTTGAGAAGCTTCTCGAGGGTCGATTTCTTGGACACCTCCTTGAAGTAAATCTGCTTCTGGCCCTCGAGCTTGGTTCGCTCACGGACCATGATGTCCCATTCGGAGAAATACGGCCAAATGAACCAGTAATTGAACAGGAGGCCCATCACGCACAGGCCCACGATGGCCATCCGACGCTCGGTCGGTGCCAAATTCAATCGGTCAAACCAGCGGGTCATGGAGTCACCGCCTCCTCTCTGCGCAATTCCGCCTCGAAGCTCCAGGACAAGGTGTTGCCCCTCGGGGTCATGGTCGCCGGCTTGACCTCGGAAAAGAGCGGCTTGCCTTCCGAGGTCACGGCTCGGAGCAAATCATTGAATCGAATCACCTCGGAACGGTCGCCCTCCGATGCATTGCCATTGATGGCCAAAGTTCGACCGTTCTTGAAATCCATCTGAACGAGGGTGAGAGACTCAGGCAGCTTTTCGACCACGGCATTCCAGCAATCGAGCGCAGCAAACCTCAGCGCCACCTGCTCCTGCAGAACCCGAACCCGGGCCTTGAGTTGCAGCGTGTTGGTGTACTGCAACGCCATCGAGCGGGTCTCACCTCGGAGCGTGTCGACCGAGGATTTATTGAAAGTAAGCACCGCCAGATAAACGAACACGCCCGCGAGGTACGTCATGGCCAAAGCGGTGAGGCCCTTGACCCACAAGGAGTCCACATACTGACGTCGCTGACGGGTTCGAACTTCCTCCGGGATCAGCGAGGCCGGAGAGGGCTGCAACGCATGGTTGG
>CAMCYJ010000129.1 GCA_945883815.1 Akkermansia muciniphila
TCCTCGCCGCAAATGTAGGCACCAGCGCCGCGATGCACGTGGATCTCCAAATCGTAACCCGTGCCCAAGATATTCTTGCCCAGAAAACCGGCTGCCCGGGCTTCCTTGAGCGCCTGATTCAACAACTTGGCCGCATGGGGCATTTCGCCCCGGATGTAGATGTAGGCCAACTTCACGTCATTGGCCCAGCAGGAGATGATCATCCCTTCGATCAACTGGTGCGGATCCTTGTGAAGAATCTGGCGGTCCTTGAACGTGCCCGGCTCGGACTCGTCCGCGTTGCAAATCAGATAAATGGGCTTGCCGCTGCGGCGGTCCACGAA
Organism: Akkermansia muciniphila; assembly: GCA_945883815.1. Classification (GTDB taxonomy): domain Bacteria; phylum Verrucomicrobiota; class Verrucomicrobiia; order Limisphaerales; family UBA9464; genus SXXZ01. The sequence goes on from CAMCYJ010000129.1 coordinate 324, forward strand.
ACTCCATTTGAGACCGGCCGAGAAACCCGCGCCACCGCGACCGCGCAAACCCGAGGCCTTGACGTCTTCACGCAAGGCTTCTTGTGGGCTGAGCTTCTTACCATCGGGCAAATCCCGCGCCGGCATGGCCAGAGCCCGTCGGAGCGCCTCATAGCCACCCTGTCGCTGGTAACACCCGATGTCCGGCGTGTAGCCCGGCTCGTCGAGGTTCTTGAGGATCAATTTGAAAGGTTCCGGCATGGCTTTTCTTGACTCAGAGTCAGTTCTTAGTAAGGTCGCGGCTTCGGTTCCGGCTGCCCGATGGTGTAATGGTAGCACAACAGTCTCTGAATCTGTTTGTCATGGTTCGAATCCATGTCGGGCAACCACTTTCTGGAACCGATTTTTCCAAAACGTTTGCTTCTCCGAGGCCTTCGGTCTTTTCCAGGCATTCCGTTTTTGCGAAGCCTCTAGAGGAGCCGGCTTTAGCAATGCCGACCTTTGATTTCCTGAGGCCTTTTTGGCTCAGAGATATCTGGGTCCGGGCTTCATTGGCGGTTGTTCCGAAGCAAGCCTCCCCAACCACCGAAAATTCGCCACCCACCACAACCGCTGCTGCAGCCACCGGACCAGTGGCCAACCACGGGGTGGTCGGGCACTCGAGGGCCAGGCTGCTGGGATGGGTGAGCCGGGAATTCATCAGGCTTTTTCCCCCTGCTTCAGGATGGCATCCGCGGCGGCCGCACCAACCTGATGGTGGAGGTCTTCGTTGACCAGCACCACGGGTGCGGTGCCGCAACTGGCCAGACACTCCACGAACTCGACGGTGAACTTCCCATCGGGCGTCGTCTGCGGTGCATGGGCGTGGGGATCCAGGCCGAGCTTGGTGCAGAACTGATTGCGAAGATCGGCACTGCCAGCCAAGGAACAGCTCAGGGTGCGGCACACCTTGATGTGCGTCTTGCCCAGCGGTTCCTGGCGGAACATGGGGTAGAACGTCACCAACTCGTACACATTGATCGGCTGGAGCCCCAACTTGCGGGCGGTCCACTCCACGGCGTCTTTCGAAACGTACCCGAAGTGCTCCTGCAACGCGTGCAGAAACATCAGCGAGGCACTCCGCTTGACCGGATAGTGCGTGGTGAGCTCATCGAGCTCGGCTTCCAAACTGGCGGGGACGGAAAAGCTCATCGGTGAATTCCGGTTATCGGTCGCACTCTCCCATCACGAAATCAAAAGATCCCAAGATGGAAACCACATCGCTCATGAGGTGCCCCGGCAACACCGCCGGGAGGATGCCCAGATTCACAAACGATGGGGCGCGAATCTTGAGGCGGTAGGGCGTGCCGCCTCCGCGGCTGTTGATGTAGAAACCGAGTTCACCCTTGGGGTTCTCGGCCCCGAAATAAACCTCACCCGCCGGGGCGTTGACACCCTGGGTGACGATCATGAATTGGTGGATCAGCTCCTCCATCCCGGTCAGAACCTTGTCCTTGGGCGGAAGCACCACCTTGCCGTCGGCGATGTTAATGGGCTCCTTGCCCGCGTTGTCTGGGCCACCGGGCAGGCGGTCGAGGCACTGGCGGATGATGCGCACGCTCTGGCGCATTTCTTCCATGCGGACGAGGTAGCGGTCGTAAGAATCACCAACCGAGCCGACGGGAATGTCGAACTCCAGGTCTTTGTAGACCAGGTACGGATGGGCTTTGCGGACATCGTAGTCCACCCCGCTGCCCCGGAGGTTGGGGCCGGTCAGACCGTAGTCGATGGCCAACTCACGGGAGATGACGCCCACATCCCGGGTCCGATCGACAAAGATGCGGTTGCGGGTGAGCAACGTCTCGGACTCATCGAAGTTGACGACCACTTCATCCAGGAACTTCCGGACGGCGGCCGCCCAACCCGGCGGACAATCGCGGGTCATGCCACCGATCCGGGTGTAGCTGGTGGTGAAGCGTGCCCCGGTGAGGGATTCGCACAAATTGTAGATCTTTTCGCGCTCGGTGAAGGTGTGCAGGAACACCGTCAGGGCACCCAAATCCATCGCGAAGGCACCCAGACCCAGCAAGTGGGCCGAGATGCGGGCCAATTCGCAGCAAATCACCCGCAGGTACTGGCAGCGCGGGGGAAGCTGGGTGTCGATGCCCATGAGCTTCTCGACCGCCAATGCATAGGCCACGTTGTTGGCCAGGGGCGCGAGATAGTCCAACCGGTCCGTGTACGGCACGAACTGGTTGTAGGTCATGTTCTCGGCGATTTTTTCATCACCCCGATGCAAGTAGCCCACATCCGGTACGGCCTTGGTGACGGTCTCACCGTCCAACTCGATGAGGATGCGCAACACTCCGTGGGTGGAGGGATGCGATGGCCCCATGTTGAGGACCAGTTTGTCACCGTGGAGATCCTGAAGTTCGTCACCCGAACTCGGGCCTTCGGACTGCACCGCGTGGGCCGCCCGGGCCGCGGCGTCTTTGAATTCGATGGTTTGGGTCGCCATGGTTTATTCCTCGGGAGTCCGGACGCGGGGTTCGCGGGCCGCTGAATCCTTACCGCCGGGCAGGGTCACGAACGGACCGCCCTCCAAGGGGGCAGCTAGGGTGAAAGCGGTATCGGGCAAAACAGTCGGCTTGCCGGCCAGCGGGAAATCCTTGCGCAAAGGGTAATACGGATAGCCCTCCCACATCAGAATCCGACGCAAGTCGGGGTGGCCTGAGAAGGTGATTCCCATCATGTCGTAGGCCTCCCGCTCGTGCCAATCGGCCGTGCGCCACACTTGGGACACGGTTGGAAGCTCGGAACGCTCTTCGCCGACGGACGTTTTCAGGCGCAGATGCCGCCCATGGCCGATGCCAGAAAGCTCATAGACGACGGTCCAGCGCGGATCGTCGCCGTAGTTGTCCACGCTGCTCAGATCGATGAGAAAATCAAAACCCAGGGCCGTCTTGGCATGTTGGCAAACCTCAGCGATACGCTCGGGGTTGGTGACGGTCACGGTGACTTCGCCCCGGAATTCCAGGGGCTCGGAGATCAGGTCGCCAAACTTCTCACGAAGCTGGCCGGCGAGTTCAAGGGAGGTCGGCACTGGGAAGAGAGCTTGAAATCAGGGTTTTTGTTGCAACACCTCGCCGTGGACGCCCAGTTCCAGGCCCATGCGGCCATACTTCTCCGGGGCGACATCCCGCTTGAGGTCGTGGGTGATGGGCTCGTGGGCCACTTTGTTTTGGAGGCGCATCAAGGCGTCGAGCAACGCCTCGGGCCGTGGGGGGCATCCCGCCACGTACACATCCACCGGAATAATATTGTCCACACCCTGCAGCACGGCGTAACTCCGGTACATACCACCGGTGGAAGCGCAGGCACCCATGGCAATGACCCACTTGGGCTCGGCCATCTGCTCATAAATGCGGCGCACGGCCAGGGCCATCTTGTATGTCACCGTGCCGGCCACGATCATGACATCCGACTGTCTGGGGGAAAACCGCATCACTTCCGATCCGAAGCGGGAAATGTCGAAGCGACTGGCACCGACAGCCATCAACTCGATCCCGCAACAGGCCAACCCCATGGGCATGGGCCACAAGGAGTTCTTGCGGAACCAATTAAGGGCTGCATCCACCGTCGTATGAACGACCTCACCCTCGATTTTCGAGTTATACCCGAACTCGGTAGTGGTCTTGCCGCCGATCACAGCTGGGGACATTGCATCCATAAACCAAAAGGGCGGGGAGTGTTCCCCGCGGATGGCGCAAACTATGTTTTCGATCCCTTCAGCAGCAAGTGGGTTTTGTGAATTTTTTCACAAAGTCACTTTCCACGCAGAGGACTCTCTCAAAACCACGGTGTTCGACAGAACCTCGGGAGGCCCATCGGTTATCGCACGCGCCATGAGCACCACGTCATCGACGCGACCATCCAGGACGCGCATGGCCCTTTTGACCCCCTCCACCACGAACCCGCATCTTTGGTAAAGAGCCAGTGCGGCAGTGTTTGAGGCATAGACCTCCAGTTCCACCCGCCGGAATCCAGCAGCCAAAGCCCCGCTCAAAGCCTGGTCCAGCAGTCCCCGACCCAACCCTTGCCCCCTCCAAGGTGCCAATAAACCCATTCCCAAACGCCCATTGTGCTCGTACCCGGGGTACGGATACAGGCGCACAATATCGCACCAACCCACTACCTTTGGCCCACACAGCGCAACAAACTGCGGCACTCCCGCCGCCCGATTCAATTGAACGAACAATTGCGTCTCCCCTTCGGTAAACGCTTCCACGGCCGCCAACCACCGCCGCTCCCGAGCCACCTCACCCACGGCCTCGCACAGTGAGACCGCGTGCCCCGGGTCGGTCGGAACGATGGAAATGCTGGGAGACAAGGGGTTTGGATCTGTGTTCATGGTTGATCTGAGCGTTTCACTCGACCAGCGGTGCCCATGTTCCGGAACCATGTCCTCCAGGTCCAGCGGTACTCCAGCCGGTACTCCAGCAGGACTTACTCCAGCCGGACTGAAACCCATCATGGAGTCACCGCTCTGAATGGCTTGGTCAACCGGCACGACAATACACCCCTCGAGCGGACCACCCCTCAAGCAAACCCAATGATCTCGTCTTTTTTAAAAACGGGCGTTGACACCGTTGCCCCCGTTTGGTTCCTTCCACGTCCCCCTGTCGGGGGAAAGTTTTTATGTACGCTGTTCTGGAAACCGGCGGTAAGCAGTACCGCGTCGCTGCAGGCGACACCCTCGAGATCGAACTCCTGCCCGCCACCGCGGGTCAGGTTCACACCTTCGACCGCGTCCTCCTCATCAACAAGGAGGGCAACGTCACTGTCGGCAACCCGGTCATCGCTGGAGCGACGATCAAGGCCGATGTTGTGGAACACATCCGCGGCGACAAGGTCGTCGCCTTCAAGATGCGTCGCCGCAAGGGTTATCACAAGAAGATCGGCCACCGTCAGGAACTGACCGTGGTGAAGGTCACCGAGATCAACGGCTAAAGATCAGCTGCTAACGATCAACGGATAATACTCCTCTAGGCATATGGCTCACAAGAAAGGTCAAGGCAGTTCACGCAACGGACGCGACAGCGTCAGCAAGCGACTGGGCGTCAAGGCGTTCGGCTCCGAGTTCGTGACCGCGGGAAGCATCCTGGTCCGCCAGCGCGGTTCCAAGTTCTCCGCTGGTTCCAACGTCGGCACCGGCCGCGATTGGACCCTGTTCGCTCTCACCGACGGCACCGTCCTATTCGACAAGGCTCGCTCCCGCGTGAGCATCGTGCCCCCCGTCGAAGCGGTCGCGGCCGCCTGATTGCGCTTCGGTTGACTGCGCACTGATCGAATCCTGCCCCCCCTGAGCCGCACTGCGGCAACGGTGGGGCAGTTTCTTTCCGGTGGCTGATTTTCCGAAATCAGTGACTTGGGTCTGACGGGATCGTCCGGCACACTGCACGGTCAAAAAACTCTCCTGGGCGAGGCTCATTGGGCCTCGCCCTTTTTTCATCCACTCTGGCTCCACGGAGCCTCGCTTTTTTAGTCAGTCTCCCTACTCTCAGGTTATGTTCGTTGATGAGGTCAAGGTTTCCGCCCGTGCCGGTCATGGAGGAAAAGGCGCCATCGCCTTTCACCGCGAAGCTTATATTCCCAAAGGTGGCCCCAGCGGTGGCAATGGCGGCCGAGGCGGCGATGTGATCCTGGAGGCCGACCATGACCTCAACAATCTGATCCAACAGTTCTTCGTCTCCAACCTGGTGGCCCAGAGTGGCGAGGGCGGCATGGGCAAAGGCATGGATGGCAAAGCCGGCAAGGATCTGATCATCAAAGTGCCGTGTGGAACCATCGTCTGGCGGGTACACCGGGAGCCTGAATTGCCCGAAGGGGTCACCGAAGCGGAAGAGACCGACGATACACCCGTCATCCCGGCGGCCGGAGCCGATCGGCCGGTGATCCGCCATTCGGGAAGCGTGCAGGCCATGGAGTTGGATCTCAGCGCCGAGGAAGAACAAGAGGACACCCGGAGCGGATCCCAACGGCGCGATGCCCAAAAGGGTGAGCGAGTTTGCGATCTCACCGAGCACGGACAACGCTTTGTCCTTTGCAAGGGAGGGCGCGGCGGTCTTGGTAATCGCAATTTCGCCACCGCTGCCCGACAAACTCCCCGATACGCCCAACCGGGGGAACCGGGTGACGAGGGCGATTTCATGCTCGAACTGCGCATGCTCGCCGAAGTCGGACTGGTGGGATATCCCAACGCCGGCAAGTCCACGCTGCTGACCGCCATTTCCAAGGCACGCCCCAAGATCGCTGCCTACCCCTTCACCACGCTGACGCCTCAGGTGGGCATTCTGGAGTATCCGGAAGACTACTACCGACTGACGGTGTGTGACGTGCCCGGCTTGATTGCCGGGGCTCACCTCAATGTCGGCCTCGGGCACGCCTTCCTGCGCCACATCGCACGCTGCAAAATCCTGGTCATCCTTCTCGACATGGCCGGAACGGACAACCGGCACCCTTGGGACGACTACCACAGCCTGCTCGAAGAACTGGAACTCTACGACCCGACCCTGTTGGACCGCCCTCGTCTGGTGGTGGCCAACAAGATGGATGAAGAAGCCGCGACGGCCAATCTGAAGTCGTTCAAGCGACGGGTCCGCAAGACCTTGGTCCTCCCCATTTCGGCGGCTTTCGACGAAGGCATCCCCGCCTTCCGCAAGGTCATCCGAGAGATGGTGGAAGAGTCTGGAGGATCCAACGAAGCCCCCGGATCCGAGTCGGAATTGGAATCCCAATCCGAATCCGAGTCGGAAGACTGACCCTCGGGAGTGCCGCGCAGTCATCCCGGCAGCGGGTGGGTCCCTGGAGAGCGCAGTAGCCGGCAGCACTGAATTTCGCCGGGGTGCGGGCGCGCTGCCAAGTCCCTGTGCTGGCCTTTGCCCAGTTCGATCGATGCGATCGATGCGATCGTTCGATGCGCCCGCAGCGCACACCCTGAACCCCGTCTGGAATGACGGCGGCAGTGGCTCCAAAATGGTTGGGACCAGCACCTTTTGTTGGCGTGTGAAGGAGCGACCCGAATGGCGACCCCGAGGGGCGTGGTGGTTTGCCGCTTGGTCCTGGCACGGCGGTGGCGTACAACCCGGCCGTCATGCCCCGACTCGTTTTTGACATCGAAACCTCTGCCGTCGGACTGGAACACTTCGACGAGGTCCAGCAGGAGTACCTTTTCCGCGAGGCCGAACGTCAACCGACCGAGGAAGACAGGGCGCGGAAACGGGCGGAGATTTCCCAGCAGTTCAGTCTGTGGCCCTTCACCGCGCAGGTGGTGTGCATCGCCATGATCAATGCCGACTCCGGCAAGGGTCAGGTGCTCTACCAGTCCGACGATTTTGACGAAGAGGCTCTGGAGGAAGCCGATACCGAGGGCTCGGCCGTGGAATTCGCCCCCCAGGTCGATGAGGTGGAACTCCTGACCGCTTTCTGGGACGTCGCCAAACGCTACGACAGCATCGTGACCTTCAACGGCCGCGGCTTCGACGTCCCGTTCCTGTACCTCCGCTCGGCGCTGCTCAACGTGCCCATCACCCGCAAGGACTGGCTGGGCTACCGCTACCAAACCGAGCCCCACTGCGACCTGGCCGAACAGTTCACCTTCTACAATGTCAGTGGCCGCGAGGGTGCTGCCCGCAAGTTCAACCTCGATTTCTACTGCAAGGCCTTCGGGATCCCTTCCCCCAAGGCCATGGGCATCAGCGGCATGGATGTCAGCTCGTTGCTGGCCGAAGGCCGCCACCGCGACATCGCCGAATACTGCCTGCGCGACGTGGTCGCCACGGTCGATCTTCACAAGGTCTGGGAAGAACGCCTCAAGGGCATCAAGTAATGCGGCCATTCACCCGCACCCCGACCGTCCCACCGCGCACCTGCGTGTTTTGACTTCAACGCTCTCCCCCATACCCTCCACCGCATGCATATCGTCCGCGCCTCGGATGCCGACCATGACGCGCGCCTGAACCAGGCTGCCGCCGCCTCGTCCCTCTTCGACCCCGTCATCGAGGAGCGCACACGCGCCATCATCGAGGCGGTCCGCTCCCGCGGAGATGCGGCCTTGGTCGAGTTCACCCAACGCTTCGACGGAGCCGCCCTGACGCCGGACCAAATTCTGGTAACCCAGGCTGAACGCATGCAGGCCTCGCTCATGGCCGGGCCGGAACTGCGTGCCGCCGTGGCCGAATCGACCAAGAACATCGCCTCCTTCTCCAAGCGCTCCCGCCGCCGGGATTGGTCGGCCAAGAACTCCCATGGCGCCCAGGTGGGCGAGGTGTTCCAACCGTTCCAACGGGTTGGCGTGTACATCCCAGGCGGCACCGCGCCGCTGGTATCCACGGCGCTGATGACCATCACGCTGGCCAAGGTGGCCGGGTGCCCGGAGATCGTGGTCTGCACGCCCTGCGGCAAGGACGGCACCATCAATCCGGCCCTGCTCTTCGCGGCCAATTTCGCCGGAGCCACCGAGATCCACCGGGTCGGCGGATCCCAGGCCATCGCCGCGATGGTCCATGGCACCGAGACCATCCGGCCGGTCCACAAGGTTTTTGGTCCGGGCAACGCCTACGTGGTGGCTGCCAAACG
>CAMCYJ010000130.1 GCA_945883815.1 Akkermansia muciniphila
GCGCGCCTGCAGGGCCTTGGTCTGTCCCTTGGCCAGAGCGGGCAGAAGCATTCCGGCCAAGATGGCGATGATGGCCACGACCACCAGCAACTCGATGAGGGTGAAGGCGATCCGGGAAGAGCGGAGCAACGTGGAGAGCTTCATGGCAAGAATCCGACTAATTATTTTTATCCAACGCCTAGAAAACGAGGCGGGCAACGGCAAAAGAACCATGCTGAATTGGTGTCGGGTGATGGGTGTGCCCACGATCGCGATCGCTGATCCAGCGGGAGTGTCCAAATGGACACACGCAGTTCGGTGACCTCCAATTCCGGAGGCGACATTTCATGGGTTGGGGCCACATTGCTTCCATGTTGCTGCGGTCTCTGGGGTGGTGTCTTTTGAATGCATCGGCAATGGCCTGGGCGGACGCCCGATGGATTCCGGTGACGGAGTTCCATCAGTTCCAACGGGAGTCGACGAATGGTTCTGCTTGGATCTCGCAGGAGTGGAAGTCTTCCAAACCATTCCGGGAATTGGTGGTCTCGTGGAATCTCCGCACCGACGCCGATCTGGAGGTCGAGTGTCAGGTCCAGACCGCAGGGAACTGGGGCCGTTGGTGGCACTTGGGACATTGGTCTTCGTCGCAGTTGCCCACGCGACGAACGAGTGTCCGCGGTCAGCGGGACAGTTCGGGCTCGGTAGACACGGACACGCTGGTGCTGCCGACGGTGGGGCAGGCGGTCCGGTTGCGGGTGCGGTTCTCGGATCCTACCCAGACACCGGCTGTCCTGAAGCGGATGGATTTGGCCCTCTGGTCGCCGGCCTCCGGGCCTGAAACGCCCATACCGGCCGCACCGCCAACCCCAGCCACTCAGGCCATTCCGACGATCCTCGAGGTCCCACAAAAATCCCAAGCCGATTACCCTGAAGGCGTGACCCAGTGGTGCAGTCCGACCAGCCTCGCCATGCTGATGGCCTACTGGGGTCGACAAACGGCCCACTCGGAATGGGACTTGGATGTCCGGACTGTGGCCGGTGGCGTGCACGATCCCGGGTGGCCGGGAACTGGCAATTGGTCTTTCAATGCTGCTTATGCGGGCAGCAAGCCGGGTTTGCAGGCAGCTGCTGTCCGATTGAACGGAATCGCCGATCTGGAGGCCTTGTTGAACTCGGGGATTCCGGTGGCGTCGTCCGTTTCGTACGCGGTGTTGAAGGGCGGCCCAAAGCCGGAGAACGGCGACGGACATTTGGTCGTGGTCTGTGGGTTGTCGGGATCGACTGTGAGCGTCAACGACCCCGGTGTTCGTTTGAGCCGGGTTCGGCGTGAGTTTCCGAGAGCGGCGTTCCAGGCCGCATGGGCGGCATCGCATCAGACGGTCTATGTGGTGTGGCCCGAAGGGCGTGCCTTGCCGGTCAGTCCGTTGGGAACCTGGTAATCCCTTGAGGAGTGGCCGCGAGAGCGACGGGAATGCCGCGGAACACGGCTAGGCTCCGCGGAGAAGCCGCGTTTTGGTTTTCCGTCACCCGCCTCGCAGGGCTAGGCTCGCCCCATGGCGCTGATGGATGAAATGACGGAACTGGGGCGAAGAGCCAAGGCGGCATCGCGTGAATTGGCCCGGTTGTCCGCCGATGAAAAGAACCTCTGCCTTCGGGCGATGGCCGATGGTCTGGTGGCGGCCGCACCGCGTCTGCTGGAAGCCAATGCGCTCGATTTGGAGGTGGGCAAGAGCCTCGGACTCACCGGGGCCATGATGGATCGACTGGCGCTGACCGCCGAACGCATTGCCGCGATGGCCCAGGGACTCCGCGAGGTGGCGGATCTTCCGGACGCTCTGGGGCGTGTGCTCGACACGCGTGATCGTCCGAATGGACTCCGCCTTCGCAAAATCACGACACCCATCGGCGTGGTGGTGATCATTTACGAATCTCGCCCCAATGTGACTGCCGATGCGGCCTCGCTGTGTTTCAAGACCGGCAATGCGACCATCCTTCGGGGCGGCAAGGAGGCGTTGAATTCCAACCGGTTAATTGCGGAAACCTTGATCGCCTCGGCTAAGTCCGTCCTACCGAGTTTTCCGGAGCATGCCATCCAGGTGGTGCCCACCGCCGATCGAGAGGCCATTCCAGCCCTCTTGTCGTTGACCCAGTACGTGGACCTTTGCATGCCCCGGGGCGGTGAGGGATTGATCCGAGCGGTGACTGAATGCAGCAAGGTGCCGGTGATCAAGCACTACAAGGGTGTGTGCCACGTCTATGTGCATGCGGCGGCCGATCTGGGAATGGCCGAGGAGATTGTCTTCAATGCCAAATGCCAGCGTCCCTCGACCTGCAATGCCGCCGAAACAGTTTTGGTCGACCGGGCGGTTGCCGCGGCTTTCCTGCCGCACATGGCCACTCGCTTGGCTACCAAGGCCGTGGAGTTCCATGCCGACGCGGATTCGCTGCCCTGGGTTGCCGGCGCTATCCGAGGCACGGCCAGTTTAGCGCGGATTGCGGAGGCGCAAGACTGGGAAACTGAGTACAACAACTACATCCTGAACGTGGCGGTGGTTGATGGAGTTGAGTCCGCCATCCATCACATCCACAGCCATGGTTCGGGTCACAGTGAAGCCATCGTGACCGCGGATCGCGCGGTGGCCGAACGGTTCTTGGCCGAAGTGGACTCGGCTGCAGTTTATTGGAATGCCTCCACCCGGTTCACCGACGGAGGCGAATACGGCATGGGTGCGGAAATTGGCATCAGCACCGACAAGATCGGTGCTCGGGGGCCGATGGGTCTGGACGAGCTTTGCAGTTACAAGTGGCAAGGTTTCGGCACGGGTCAGGTGAGGGCCTGAAAGACAATCGGCGCGGAAACCAACCCGAGGGTTTGTTTCCGCGCCGATGATGAGAGTCCGAGTGTTTTTGGTCGCCGGTTGAGACCACCAATATGCTCTTAGGCTACCGCCGGTAGATTTTCTTAAGCTGCCGCCGGGGCCGCACTCCCGAAACCGGGGAGTTTCGGGGGCACGGGCTTGATCACCTCAGGCAACGGAGTTGCGGCCTGAGCCCCGCTCGGAGGATCGACCTTGTCGGGACCCGTTGAGTGAGGGGTGAAGGTGCCAGTGCGCACGATGTCCGCCACTTGCGATCCCTCGAGGGTTTCGTGCTCCAAGAGCGCCCGGGCGACCAACTCCACCTTGTCACGATGTTCGGTGAGAACATCGTGAGCCGTCTTGAAGCCGCCATCGATGATCCGCTTCACTTCGGCATCAATCCGCTGGGCGGTGGATTCGCTGTATTCCTTCGAGCGCATCATGTCACGGCCAAGGAAAACGTATTCTTGCGATTCGCCGTAGAGCACCATGCCCAATTGATCACTCATGCCCCAGTGCATGACCATGGCTTTGGCCATCGAGGTGGCCTGCTGGATATCGCCGGAAGCGCCGCTGGAGATGTCGTCCGTGAACATTTGCTCGGCAATACGTCCGGCCATGGTCACGGCAATCAGGTCGTTGAGTTCCTTGAAGCGGCGGTTGTGTATGTCCTCCTTTGGCAGGTACATCGTGGCGCCCAAAGCCTGACCGCGAGGGATGATGGTGACCTTGTGCAGCGGATGGGTGTGCTTGAGCACCACATTGACGACGGCGTGGCCGGCCTCATGCCAAGCGGTGCCCGTCTTTTCCTCCTCCGACATGGCCATGCTGCGACGCTCACGACCCCAGCGCACCTTGTCGCGAGCCTCTTCCAACTCGTCCATGCCAATGGACTTCTTGCCAGTCCGGGCCGCCAACAAGGCTGCTTCGTTGAGCAGGTTGGCCAGTTCAGCACCTGAGAAACCCGGGGTCCCGCGGGCAATGACCGAGAGGTCCACCGCGCCATCGAGTTTCACATTCTTGGCGTGCACCTTGAGAATGGCCTCACGCCCGCGGACATCGGGAAGATTGACGGTGACCTGACGGTCGAAACGTCCCGGGCGGAGCAGGGCGGGATCCAACACATCGGGGCGGTTGGTGGCCGCAATGATGATGATGCCTTCTTGGGTGTCGAAGCCATCCATCTCCACCAGCAGGGCGTTCAGAGTTTGTTCGCGTTCGTCGTTGCCGCCGCCGAGGCCGTGACCACGACTGCGTCCGACGGCATCGATTTCGTCGATGAAAATCAAGCAGGGCGTGTTTTTGCGAGCCTGCTCGAACATGTCGCGAACTCGGCTGGCACCGACGCCGACGAACATTTCGACGAAGTCGGAACCGCTGATGCTGAAGAAGCTGGCATCGGCCTCACCGGCGATGGCCTTGGCCAGGAGCGTCTTGCCGGTTCCGGGCGGGCCCACCATGAGGATGCCCTTGGGGATTCGACCGCCGAGCTTCTGGAACTTCTTGGGGTCACGTAAAAATTCCACCAGTTCAGACACCTCATCCTTGGCCTCTTCGACACCGGCCACGTCTTTGAAGGTGGTCTTGTTGCGATCTTTGGTGAGCAACCGGGCCTTGGACTTGCCAAAGCTCAGGGCCCCCTTGCCGGCCGCTTTGATTTGACGCAGGAAGATGAACCAGATGAGAACACCACCCAAGATCAATGGGGCCGCACTCATCAAGAACGTGGTCCAGTTGCCGGAACGCTCCATCGAGCGGAAACCGTGGACCTTGTAGAGGTTGTCCAAGGTTTCAGGGGTGACCCGCATTTCCACCCGGAACGGCACAAAATTGGTGCCGCTGGAGTCGGCAGGGTAGGTTCCACGCACGACCTCCAGAATTTGTTGGGGATTGTTTTCGATGACGCCATCCCGAACGAGGTTCGAATTGACCAGTTGGAAGAACACCTGTGGAGCGAGGTTCTTCTCACCCAAACTGCGGGACTGTCGTTGCCAGAAAACGAGCGCCAAGCCCAAAAAAATGAGAGCAGGCCAGATTAACCAATTTTGGTTGGGTATCTTGGGCTCCCCTGGTCGGTTACCTCGGTTGCCCTGCGAAGAAAGGTCCTCAGACATGAATTATTGCCGTAACCTATCAGTGACCGGGATCCTGCGCAAATATTGGATCTTAATGATTCAATACCGAGTGCGTTTGCTGTGATGGGTCCGTTACCGGGTTTCGCCGCTTTCTGTCCGCCGATGCTCCGGCTATGACTTCTCTGCCTCCAACGTGCTGTTCGGTTCCTTGCAACGGATCACCGCAGAACAACTCGGGCTCAGCCCTTACCTGATGTGTGCGGCCAATTCGACCGGTGGGGTCATGGGCAAGATGATCGACGCCCAGAGCATCGTGGTCGCAGGCGTCTCAGCGCAGGCCCATGGAAACGAGGGGAAGATCCTGCGGTTCGTCTTTGGGCACTCACTGGTGCTGGCCGCTCTGATTAGCGCCTGGGTTGCTGCACAGGCCTATTGGCCGCCCTTGCAGTCCACGGTGGTCAAGTGATGCCGGCCGTCTGCGTGGCAGGCTCGGGGCGCGGAGTCTGCTTCGAGAAGGCTCACTCGGCCATGGTCAGGGGATCGATCTCCACAGAGCGGCACCAGTCGCGGTAGGCGACGGGGGATATTTCGCTCGGTTTGATCTCACTACGCCCTCCCCAGAATACGTTGGTGTATCCCACCGGGATGCCCGCCTCGGCCAGGTGCTGGTCGATGGCCGCCTTGTGGGCCAGGACCATGGCCTTGTCGGTCCCATGGGCCACCCCCATGATGTTGACATTGCGAAACTCTGGGCCGCCCTCGCGCCAGTAGGCGTGGGTCATGATGAAGTGACGCCCCACCTCTCTGCCGGCGGCCTCTTCGAGTCCCGGGGGCACAGCCCAATGGAACAGGGCATTGAACTTGGTCACCCGTTCGCCGGAGGCGAGCGGTTTGACGTGCTCGAGGAAGGTGCTGAAGCGGCCGATGACTTTGCGTCGATTCAGTGCCTCGGCGATGGCGTGAAACTCTTCGGTGCCAAGGCCCGCCTCGCGGGCGCGTCCTGCCCACAAATCCTCCGCCAATTCCTGAGGCGTGAACTCGCGTTTCAACGCCGTCAGAACCTTCCATTCGGCATCGCTGAGTTGAGTTACCTGAACTGCGACTGATTCGGCGGGTTCATCAGCCCGGGCTCCGGGTTCCATGCCGCGTCGGCGCACATGGCCTACGCCGAGGGCAAAGAGCTTCTTGGCGGACATGAGGCGGTAGTGCTCGGCCCCGATGGTTCGAGCCAGAAAAGCTGCATGTTTTTCCAGCGAATATCCCTGCGGCACTTTCAGGGTGGTCCACAGCTTGTAATTCGAACCGGGAGTCGCCGCATCGGTGGAACGTAAAACGACGTGCCCGCTGAAAGGGTCGTTTTGGAACAGGTGCTCGAAGGCACTGTCGAGCCGTTCGGCCGGCACCTGCCAGGCGCACAGAGCTCCTTCGGCCAGACTGGTGGCGAGGAGCGTTTGGCGGATCCGGCGAATCACACCGGCGGCGAGCATCGCGTGCAGACGCTCGAGGACGAGACCCGTTGGCAAGTCGGCCATTCGGGCAATCTCACCCATCGGGTCTCGCGGATACCCCTGGATGCGATCTTCGCTGATTGCGAGAATGCGTGCGTTGACCGGATCGGCTGTGTCGATGGGGACGGCGCTGAGCATGAGAAAGAACTCAAACCTTCCGTTTCGGATACAACTTTGCCACGAGGTCGGCGTAGCCGTTCAAGTACTGGGTCGGGATCCGTTCGCCGGTGTCTACCACGCGCTCAGAGGCCTGACTCCAACGCGGGTGCGGCACCTGCGGATCGACGTTGGATTCGAAGGGATACTCTTGGGGATTGAGTGTCTCCCAAAGGGTGGTCGGTTGTTTGCTGGTGAACTCGATGCGGACAATGCTCTTGATACTCTTGTAACCGTATTTCCAGGGCACCACCAACCGCACCGGGGCTCCATTTTGCTTGGGCAAAGCTTTTCCGTAGAGGCCGGTGGCCACCATCGTGAGCGGGTGCAGTGCCTCGTCCATTCGCAACCCCTCGGTGTAGGGCCAGGGGTAGTCGGGGAGACGTATCACGCCGGGCATCTCTTCGGGCCGCAGCACCGTGGTGAAGGCGACGAACTTGGCTTCCGCTTTGGGCTTGGCCTTGGCGATGAGTTCGGCCAGTGGAAAGCCACTCCAGGGCACTACCATGGACCACGCCTCTACGCAGCGGAACCGATACACACGCTCCTCGTGCGAGAACCCTTGGAGCAAATCGTTCAGGCCCAATTTCAGAGGGTTTTCACACAGGCCGTTGACCTCCAGCGTCCACGGGTCGGTGCGGAAACGACTCGCCAAATCCCGCACCCGCGTCTTGGTGGTGCTGAACTCGTAGAAATTGTTGTAGTGGGTGGCCACCTCTTCGTCGGAGAGCCGAACGGTAGGATTGAAGTCGGGATTGCGTTTTCCGGCCGAGAAGCCCTTGGCCTTGGCACTATTGGTGGATTGAGCCAGTGCCGGCAGGCCAACAGCCAGGCCTCCACCGAAAAATCCCATGGCGCGCAGAAAGTCGCGCCGCCGATGGTACACGGACTCCGGGGTGATGGCACTGTCGGGCAAATGCCACTGGGGGCGAACGATCACATTGGCCATGGGGGAAATAATGGCGGCAGTGCGGCATTCTGCACTTTTTTTCTCAGAGGCCCCGGAGCCAGGGGTTCAGGATTCGCCCGCCTTGTTGCTGCCAGGATTCGGTCTGATGCTGGGCATCGGCTTCGAGACCCGGATCCAAAAGGAGCACCACCTTGATGAAACGCTTCTCCAGTTCCGCCACTGGTAGGATGGCCAGGTGGCTGCCTGGGGTGATCCGGCCAGCGGCCTTCGGGTTGGGATCGAGCACGAAGTCGATGGCGTCGAATCCATCGCGCCCCAATCCGCAGTGGTTCAACACAAGACTCCCGCAGGGGGAAGTACCGAAGCCACAGAGACGTTGGCCGGCACCACGGATTTGTCGGATCTCGCTCAGCAGGCGCTCGCGGAAGGTTGCAACCCTCTGGCCAAGATTTTCCCAGAACGCCTGAGTGCCCAGACCTTGCTGTGTGTCAGCCTGGATTTTCTCGGCAACCGAAGCCCCCACCGGAAAGGCCCCGCGGTGCCCGACGAAAATCCGCAACAGCCCCGGCTCCGCCGGGCACTGCTCCACCTGAAATGCCTCCAGGTCGTGCTGGTGCAGTTGTTTCTGGAGGCTCTCGACCGTGAGGTGGAGGCGCTGCCGAGGTTGGAGGATTTCGAAAAGTCGCGGGCAAGTCAGTTCTCCGGCATCGTGGAGAGACACCACTGCAGCACCCTGAGGCTCCAGAGCGTTCTTCAATCCGGACAGGAACCGATCCAAGGAGTCGGTTTCGCCAATGAGGGCCGGAGAGGTTGAGGATGTTGCTGGCGGCGGAAACCCGTCGGCCGATGGGTCTGCCCGCTGCAGGATCTGGCAGCGGGGACAGAAGGCCAGTCGCAGAGGTTGGCGGGGTTCCGGATCGCCCAATTCATAGGGCTCGAGCAGGCGCTCACCGCACGGTTGAAGACCCAAATCCAATACAACCGGGATTCCATCGAGTCGGCAGACGTGGCAGGAAGGATTCATGGAGTGGCGGTGTTCAAGACCCGCGGTCCGCAGTGGCGGAGGCGGCGGGTCGTGGTATTCGGGCAAAAACAAGGGCCCCCATCGCGGTCAGCAGCGCATTGAGGAGCAAGAGTTCAAAACCAAAGCGGTAGCCGTTGAACCATCGCTGCGACTGTTGATCCAAGGTCGCACAGAGGGCGATGGCACCCATGGCGATCCACGGCAGGGGCTTTCCCGAAATCCGGATCTGCGTGGCCAAGCCCAATGAAAAC
>CAMCYJ010000131.1 GCA_945883815.1 Akkermansia muciniphila
ACGAGCTTCCAACCGATCTTGGCGTCTTGCGTGGTGATCGCTGGGGCTGGTATCGCGGTGGCCGGGGCATCGAGCCGCTTCAACTGAGCCGCCAGCGTGTGGACCTTGGGGCCGAAGACCGGCATGCGGGTGGCCATGTACGGCCGCACCTCGGTGCCATGGGTCAGGATTTGCTCGAGCGCCGCGGCCTTGAGTTTGCTGCCGACGCCAGTGAGGTGCGGCGGGATGCGGCCCTCGTCTCCGAGATCGGCTTCTCCGACCACTGTGAACCATTCTGAACGACCCGAAGCCGTAGGACCTCCCACCTCATTGCGGGAGTGACACGCCAGACAGTTGAATTGGCTGAGGGTCAGGTCCACCTGAGCTGAAGCGCCCACGGCCGCCTTCTGGGCCTCGACCGGGTTTCGAAGGGTTTTGCGGAGGCTCATCCGGTCCGCGGTCGAGAGGTCGAAGCGCGGAGCTTTGGCCGGCGGCAGGTCGGACAGACAGCCCTCTTGGGTTCGCAGCGCCAGTTGGACCATGGGCTTGGACTTGCGGGCCTGAACCAACCCCTTGGCGTCGGTCACTGCATGGCAGGCGGCGCAATTGAGCGTGGCGAATTGTTCCCGGCCCGCGGCGACCTTGGCGGGATCGAGGGTGAACTCTTCCCAGTCGAGCGGCCGGACAGCCTGGCCGCCATGCTTGAGGCGATCGCTGGCAATGGGGCCGCGCTTCTCGCCCGGAGGAGCCCAATCCACCCGGAATTCGGTCTCGCCGCCACCCTGGAAGTAGACGACCTCCAGTTCGTGCAGCCCGGCCTTGAGGGTGAGGTTGCCGTTCTTTTCTGCGGCCGGATGAACCCCGTCATTGTTCAAGAGCGGGCGCCCGTCGATGGACAATTGGGAGCCGTCGTCCGATCGGATCCAGAAGCGGTACTTGCCGTCGGCCGGGATGTCGATGAAACCGGAGAACCGGACGCCCCAGTTGTTATTGGGGTGGGGCAGGCTCAGGTCGAGGGCCGCAGACACCCCGGTCGATTTCGGGGTCATGGCCAGCAATTGGCTAATGGACCCCGCTTCTCCCTCGAAGAATTCATAGTGCAGCCCATCGACCAAGGTGGGCTTCGGTGTCGGGTTTTGGGCGCCAGCCGTCTGGTCTCGCAGCAGGTAAAGGGCGATGGCTCCGGCCTCTCCGGGCGAGAGGTTCATGGAAGGCATCCGGCCTGAGGGGCGGTGCACCAACGGATCGCGCAGCAGTCGGGCCAACTCCGAAGCGGGGTATTTGCGGGCCAAGTCTCCGAGCGGAACGGACTGTGCCTGGATTTCCTGGAGGGCTTGGTCGGTGACTCCTTCGGGTCGTGTCTCTGGTGCGTGGCAGGCGACACAGCCCACCGTGTGATACAGGGCACGACCCTGGTCGATCCGGGCTGGGTCGGACCGGAGGCCAGACGGTTCGTTGGTCTTGCGCAGGGAAACCAAATAGTGGGTCAGCACGTCGACCGTCTTGGCCTTCTGGGCTTGGCTCATCCCGTGCAGCAAGTCGGGCATCGCGGATCCCGGTTTGGCCTGGTGCGGACTGGAGAGCCAGCGCCGCATCCAGGCGGTCGAAGTTTTCAGCGGATCGGTACCCAGGACTGGGGCGCCTTTGGGAGAGGCCCAGTCCGGGATGGCGGTCGAGGCTGTCAGACCCTTGTCGCTATGGCAGGCGGCGCATTGCAATTCGCTGACCAGAAGAGTGCCGCGGTCCACCGAGGCGGGGTGGACTCCCGTTTGGATTCCGGCCGAGGCTTGGAATGCGGCGGAGGATAAGGCCGCCGCGACGGTCAGCGGGGCCAAGACTCGGTGCAGGAAACTCATGGAATTGTCAGGACCCTACGCCGAGGGCCCGGAAGCCGCCAAGACCGCAGAGCAGGGTGGGACTGAGTTTTTCAGCCCTCCCGGCGGGCACAAATCGGCGGTGGGTTGGACTCTGAAGGCATCCTCCGCAAGCCATCCGGATCGGGGCCTGGCCCGGGAGTCGGTTTTCCGTCCGGCCTTCTTTGGGATTCTTTGGGCTTCCGTTCGAGGCCGGACTTTCGCTTCCCTTGAGCCATGGGAGCCCAATGGAAGCAGGCAGGTCGCGAGGCGGCCGCACAGAAAAAAGGTCAGATGGTCGGAAAGCTGACCCGCGAAATCATGGTCGCCGCCAAGCTGGGCGGGCCGGAGGTCGAGACCAATGCCCGTTTGGCGGCTGCCGTCGAAAAGGCCAAGAAGGCCAGTGTGTACAAAGACACCATTGAGCGGGCCATCAAAAAGGGGGCCGGCCTCTTGGACGAAAAGGTGGATTTCGAGACCGTGCTCTATGAAGGCTTTGCTCCCCACAAGGTGCCGGTGATTGTCGAGTGCCTCACCGACAACCGGAACCGAACGGCCCCGGAAATTCGTCACCTCTTCAAGGAGGGGCAATTGGGTCAGCCCGGCAGCATGTCCTTCTTCTTCGACCGTCTGGGCGTGGTGGAAGCCACCCACTCCGACCCCAAGCGCGATCCGGAATCCGACGCCATCGAAGCCGGCGCGCAGAATCTCGAACCGCTCGACGGGGAAGAAATCCCGGAAGGCCATGTGGGCACTCGCTTCCTGTCGGAGGTGAAGGATTTGGCCACGGTCAGCAACTGGCTCTCCAAGGCGGGCTGGAAAGTTCTCGCCAGCGAGATCCGCTACGTTGCCAAGAACCCTGTGGAACTCGGAGACGCCGACAAGCAGCATGTATCTGCGTTCCTCAATGACATTGATGACCATGATGACGTGCACCGCCTCTACGTTTCTATGAAGTGAGCCAATTCGGCTCCTCGACAGACCGTGCGCGGCACTTGGTTGCCATCGTGGGGTTCGGTCGCTGAATCCCGGTCGGGAGTGGGTTCTGGGTCATCGCTGCGGCTTGGAATTGAACGAATGCGGGGATTTGTCGTCCATGGCTACTGACATGATAACGAGTGTCTTGAAGAGAATCTTTGTCGTCGTTTTTCGGGCAGCCGTGCTTCTGGCTGGGGCGGCCTTGGTTCCGGCCACGGCCCAGCAGACCGATCTGACCAAGACCGATCCCTTGGATGTCCGCCGCGATGCCACTGTCGAGGCGATCGAGCGGGTGATGCCCAGCGTGGTCAATGTCGAGGGTTCGGCGGATGTTGACCCGAACAGCGCCGACGACCGTCTGATGGCCGAATTTTTCGGATGGCGCTTGCAGCAGGTGCAGGAGGCAGTGGTCAGCCGCGGCTCCGGCGTGGTCATCGACGAGGAGGGCTACGTGCTCACCAATGTCCACGTGGTCGATGGCGTGAAGCGGGTGTTCGTGAAGTTCAACGACGGATCCGATCCCATCGAGGCCGAACGGGTCGCCCTCAATGCCAGCAAGGATGTGGCGTTGCTGAGGCTCAAATCCCCGGGCCGAAAGTTCCCTGCCGTCAAATTCGCCAAGGACGACGACCTCCTACTCGGCGAGACGGTCATCGCCTTGGGCAATCCCTTCGGATACGCGGGTTCGGTGAGTCGCGGCATCCTCAGTTCGCGGGCACGCCGCGGTCCCAATGAAGATCGATCCCGCGGAGATCTCGATACCTTGGATTGGATCCAGACCGACGCGGCCATCAACCCAGGCAATTCAGGCGGTCCGCTCATCAACCTGCGCGGCGACCTCATCGGCATCAACGTGGCCACGCTGCGCCCGCAGATGGGCGCCCAGGGAATCGGGTTCGCCATTCCCATCAAGCGGGTCAATCAGGCTCTGGCCGAGGTGCTCAGCGGCGAGTCAGTGGGGCGTTTTTGGTTCGGTGCCCGACTCAAGGCGGCGACGCGGCCCCTGACCATCCAAGCGGTTCAACCTGGCAGTCCGGCCGAAAAAGCCGGCCTCAAGGTGGGTGACGTGATCGCTGCGATCCAGGGAGATCCGCCCAGTGGCATCATCGAATTCAACCGGGCTTTGGTGAAGGCCGGGGATTCGAAGGACATCCCTCTGAGTGTTCGACGGGGCGGAAATCTCAAGGAGTTGCGACTGCGCCTCATCGATGAGTCGGACTTCTTCAACAACGAGTACTTGTCGGCCCGTGCCGGATTCAAGGTGGCCCCGGTGCGGGGGGGAGGATTTGTCATCCAGAGTGTCGATGCCAACGGACCAGCGGCCGCAGTGGGTCTCAAACGCGGGTACCTCCTCCGCGGGCTGGATCGCACGGAATTTCCGGATGTTGTGGCCTTGGCCCGTTACCTGTTCAGCCGGCCCAAGGGCGAAACCGTGGAGACGGCCGTCGTGTTCGATCAGCGCACGGCTTTGGGAGTGGTTCGGCAGGCGGGAATCGTGGCGCTCAAACTGCGGTAGTGCTTCGGAACGCACCGATCGGTTTCCAAGCCTCCCCCCAAGCCGATACGCGTGCCGCTCCGAGATTCATCCGAGGGCCATCAGGCCGAATGAGGCTTCTGGATACCTGAAAAATCTTGTCGATGTGGCCGCATGAGGCTACATAAGAATCATGAAACACTCCACTCCCCCTGTAAGGTATTCCAAGGTTACCTCAGAGGTTGGCAAATCCGGTGTGGTCCTTCGAGAGATGGCTGGGGTGGAACCGCAGTCCACTTCCATCAATGTCCGTGCTGCCAAGGACCAGTTGTCGAGCCTTCTGGAGCAGGCCTCGCGGGGTGTTGAAATCATCATCACCAGCGACGGTCATCCCAAGGCCCGACTGGTGCCTGTGAGGTCCCACGGCAAACCCTATTCGGTGGACTGGAAGTGGTTGAGCGATCAGCCGCTGGTTTCCGGCCCTTCGGCGGAGGCACTCATTCGCATCGAGCGCGATGGGCGAGATTGATCCAAAAATCTCGAAGCCCTCCGAACCCCAAAGCCCTCCGCATGTATCTGGACTCCTGCATTCTGGTGAAACTTCTGATCCGCGAACCGGACAGCGAGTTTTATGGTCAATGGGTCGATGGGCATCCCGTCTCATCATCCCTGTTGGCGTACACCGAGGTCTGGTCTGCCTTGCTGGCCCGGGAGCGGGCCCAACTCATCGGAACCCGACTGCGTCTCGAAGCCTGGCAACGGTTTGAGGATCAGATGCGAACGCAAATGATCGATTTGTCACCGGTTTCCGAGGCGATCGTTCGGCGCGCTCATTGGATTCTGGGTCGCGTGCACCCGAAGGTGCCCTTGCGATCCCTCGATGCCTTGCACTTGGCGACCGCCGATCAGCTCCAAGACTGGCCTTTGGTGACCAGCGACCAGCGGCTCCGCGAGGCGGCCCTCCACCTGGGGTATCCCCTCAGTGACCTGCCAAGTCCGATCCCACCCGCGTGCTGACCCCCAGGCGGGCCTAGGCCATGAACCCGGTTTCCACCATCCACTCGCACAGTTCCGAATCCCCGGGTTTTCTGTTCCTGCGGTGGGGCTTAACGAGTAGTTTCGAGCGCTCCAAGGCGGATGTCTGACTCTACTCCCATGATCGAGGTCCGGGACCTCACGAAGCGCTACCCCGGACGCACCGCGGTGGATGGGATTTCATTCACGGTGGGTCGTGGGGAAGTCGTCGGATTCCTCGGCCCGAACGGGGCAGGCAAATCGACGACCATGCGCATCCTCTCGTCGTTCATTCCGGCGACCAGTGGCACGGTTCGCATCGCCGGCTTCGATGTGTTTCATCAGCCCGACGAGGTGCGCCGCCGCATCGGCTACATGCCGGAGAACAACCCCCTGCACATCGACATGCGGGTTCGCGACTACCTGAAGTTCCGGGCCCGCCTCAAAGGCTTGGGTATCGGGCGCAGCCGGCAACGAGTGGACCGGGTGATCGAGCAATGCGGGCTCAAAGACGTCGAAAAGCGAATCATCGGGCAGCTTTCCAAGGGCTACCGCCAACGCGTGGGGTTGGCCGACGCGCTAGTCCATGAGCCCGACCTCATCATCCTCGATGAGCCCACCATCGGCCTGGATCCGCACCAGTTGCGTTCGGTGCGGGCCTTGATCAAGGAGTTGGGCCGTCAGCATACGGTGCTTTTGTCCACCCACATCCTGACCGAGGTGGAGATGACTTGTTCGCGGGTGCTCATCCTGAATCAGGGGCGCATCCTGGCGGCCGATCGGGTGGAAGATCTGGAGAGCCGTTTCAGCCAAGACGGTCGGGTGGTTGCCGAGATCGAAGCGACGCCCGAGGCCATTCGGGAGGCGTTTCGCGATTTGCCCGAGGTCGCGGCGCTCGAAATTCAAGCGGCGGCGGGTGCGTTTCAGCGGGTGGCCTTCACACCCAAGGCCGGTCAAGATCTACGACCGTTGGTCTTCGAACAGGTGCGGCAGCACGACTGGAGTTTGCGCGAATTGACCCGCCCCCGGTTATCGCTGGAAGACATCTTCATCCAACTCACGCAGAAGAAGAAGGGAGGGGATCTCTGATATGGATGTGTTCCTGACCTTGGTGCGCCGTGAACTTGGGGCGGCCTTCAATTCGCTGACCGGCTATGTCGTCGTGGCCATCACCTTGCTGCTGGCGGGCTTTGGCTTGGTGGACATCGTGCAGCGATTGAACTCGGACCGGACGCCGTCGCCGATTCCGGAGATCTTCTTTGCCGATGGCATCGTGTTCTGGCTGGTCCTGATCCTCACGACTCCGGTGATCACCATGCGCACCTTCGCCTCCGAAAAAGCACTGGGAACTTATGAGGCCTTGATGACGACACCCGTCGGTGAATGGCAGGTGGTTCTGGCCAAGTTCACCGGATCGTTGGTGTTTTACCTCCTGAGTTGGGCCCCCTTGATTGGAGTTCTCATCGTTTTGCGGCAGGTGACCCAGCAACCCCAGTTGTTGGACCCGTGGGCGATGTGCGGGGTGCTCACAGGCATCGCCTGCATCGGATCCACCTTCCTGTCGATCGGAGTCTTCGCGTCGTCGCTGACCCGCAGCCAAATCATCGCAGCCATGACTTCGCTGCTCATCGGCATCGGGATGTGGACGCTCAGCCTGCGCTTTTCGCAGGCGGACACCACCGGCGACCGGTTGGGGCGCCTGATGGATCATTTGTCGGTGACGCATCACATGCAGGATTTTGCCCGGGGAGTCATCGATGGTCGGGCGCTGGTGTTTCACCTCAGCGTGACGTTCTTCTTTTTGTTCCTCACCCAACGGGTCATCGAAATGCGGAGGTGGAAATGAGCGGTGAACCGACCCCCACTCCCAGCGATGAACCCAGCTATGAGCCCGGCCGCCGCTGGAGCGCCGGATTCAATGCGTTCGTGGGAGCGATGGCCTTGTTGGCGATCTTGGTGATGGTCAACTACCTGGCCGCGACACGGATGCGATGGCGCTACGACTGGGGCGCCGCCCAGCGCCCACAATTGTCGCCGCTCACTGTGGCCACGCTGAGCGGTCACACCAATGAGGTGAAGGCCATCGTGCTGTTTGATCCCTCCTCCGATTTGTATCGGCACGTCACTGGGTTGCTTCGCGAGTACGCCCTGCAATCACCGCGTATTTCCGTCCAGCTCGTCGATTATGTCCGGGATGCGACGCTCGCCACGGCCATCAAGACGCGCTACGGCCTCGGATCCAACACGGGCGATCTGGTCATCTTCGATGCCGGAGGCGGCCAATTCCGCACGGTCGATGACTCCGAGATGTCCACCTACGATGCCGACGTGAAGGGCATGATGGCCGGCAACAACCAGGAGGTCCGCCGCGTGGCCTTCCGGGGTGAGGCGTTGTTCACGGCGGCCCTGGCCGGGTTGTCGGAGTCGTCCGGAACCCGGGCTTATTTTCTCCGTGGGCACGGCGAGAACGATCCGGCTTCGGATGACGCGAGCAGAGGGTATTCACGATTTGTCCGATTGCTGGCCGAAAAGAACGTGGAATCGAGGGTGTTTACCAATTTGCTCTCGGGTGTTCCCGAGGAATGCAGCCTCCTGATCGTGGCCGGGCCGGTGCAACCGCTGCTGACTTCCGAAGCGGCCGCCATTTCGAAGTATCTCGACCGGGGTGGGCGGGTGTTGGTGACCTTGTCCCTCGAAACCCTGCGCCGTCAGGGGCATCTTGAAGGTCTCATGGAGGAGTGGGGGGTATTCCTGCCGTCCCAACTGGCCAACGACCCAAAAGAGTCAGTGCGCGGGTTCGCTATTGCCGCCAACGCCTTCGGATCACACCCGGTGACTTCGCCCCTCACTCGGGCCGGAGCGAAGGTGCTGTTTCAGGCCCCTCGCGTGGTGGTTCCGATTCCGGCCAATCGGCTGCCGGCCGATGCGCCGAAGACCACCGCGCTCATCATGACGGGGCCTGAGGGACGTACCTTTTCCGATTTTGACGGTCGCGAGTTTTCCTATGTCGAGGGCAAGGATCGCCAAGGTGAAATCCCCATGGCCGTTGCATCCGAGAAGGGCGGTGTCAGCGGGTTGAGCGCCGGTCGAGGCACCGCTCGCCTCATCGTGGTCGGTGATGCGGCCATGTGGGCCAATGCGCCTATCGAGAATTACGCGAATCGCGATTTCGCCGCCCTTTGCGTCAATTGGTTGCTGGATCGCCAGCAGTCGATGGCCATCGGGCCACGGGCCATTTCGGAATACCGGTTGAACCTCACGGCGTCTCAGTTGCGACTGCTGAACGGAGTCTTGCTCGGAGCGCTGCCGGGTGGGGTGCTTATTCTGGGATTCATGGTCTGGGCACGGAGGCGGGGTTGATGCTATTTCAT
>CAMCYJ010000132.1 GCA_945883815.1 Akkermansia muciniphila
TGCCCGACGCCACGCTCGAGCTGTGCCGCCGCTCCGATTCCATTTTGTTCGGATCGGTGGGCCTCCCCGACCGTGACCCGACCATCCCGAAGGAACAGCGCCCCGAGCGCGCCGCCCTGCTGCGCATTCGCAAGGAGTTTGGGCTCTTCGCCAACCTCCGCCCGGTGCGCCTGCCCAAGGCCCTGGCCCATGCCTGCCCCCTGCGCCCCGAGCGTCAAGGCGACGGCATCGACATCCTCGTGGTCCGCGAGCTCACCGGCGGCTTGTACTTCGGTGAGCCCAAGAAGACCGAAGACCTCGGCAATGGCCAGACCCGCGCCATCGACACCATGGTGTACACCACCTCGGAGATTGAGCGCATCGCCCGCGTCGGCTTCAAGGCCGCCCAGTTGCGCCGCAAGAAGCTGACCAGCATCGACAAGGCCAACGTGCTGGAAAACGGCGTGCTGTGGCGCGAGGTGGTCACCCGCATCGCCCGTGAATTCCCCGACGTGGCCCTCGAGCACATGTTCGTCGACAACGGCGCCATGCAATTGCTGCTGCGGCCGACTCAGTTCGACGTGCTGCTGTGCGAAAACCTCTTCGGCGACATCCTCAGCGACGAGGCCGCCGCCTTGGCTGGGTCCCTCGGCATGCTGCCCAGCGCCAGCCTCGGTGCGACGAATGGTCAGCAAACCTTCGGCTTCTACGAGCCCGCCGGCGGCACTGCCCCCGACATCGCCGGCAAGGACCTCGCCAACCCCATCGCCCAAATTCTCTCCGTGGCCCTCATGCTGCGCTACAGCTTCGGGCTTAACGCCGCGGCCGATGCCGTGGAGGCCGCGGTCGGCAAGGCCATCGATCAAGGCCTGCGCACCGGCGACATTTTCTCGGCCAGCGAGACCGGAGCCCGGCGCGTCGGCACTCGCGAAATGGGTGCGGCCATCGTCGCGGCCCTGTGAGTTTCCCGGCTGTCTCTATTCTGCGATGAAGATCGTCGTCATCGGTTGCGGGGCGCTGGGCAGCTACTACGGCGCCCTGCTGTCCCGTGCCGGACACGAAGTCTGGTTCCAACTGCGGGCCGACCACGACGTGGTAGCCCGCGATGGAGTCCATGTTGTCAGCGATCGGGGCGGCGAATTTCACGCCCATCCGAATTGCATCCGCGTGCCCGAGTCCGCGGGCGTGGTCGACCTGGTCCTCATCGGCCTCAAGACCACGGCGAACGGCGAGTTCCCCCGGCTGGTTCCCGGCTGGGTCGGGCCGCAAACCGCCGTGCTCACGCTTCAGAACGGCCTCGGCAACGAAGACGCCCTGGCCCGCCTCGTGCCGGCCGGGCAAGTCTTCGGCGGGCTGTGCTTGGTAAGCCTCAACCGGACGGCCCCAGGCCGTATTCGCCACATCGACCTCGGCACCATTTTGCTCGGCGAACACCTCGGTCTCCCTACCGAGCGCACGCGTTCCCTGGCGGCCGTATTGGAATCGGCGGGCATTCCCTGTGAAGTCTGCCCCGACCTGCTGCAAGCCCGCTGGCGCAAGCTCGTCTGGAACATCCCCTTCAACGGCCTTGGCGTCGCCGGTTCGGCCGGCCTCGACAATGTCTCGTGTGGGCGGTGGCAACCGGGGCAGCCCCTGGGTCGGGCGCTCACCGCAAAGGACGTTCTCGAGACGCCCGCCTGGCGCGCCATGGCCCGTGAACTCATGGGCGAAACCATCGCCGTGGCCACGGCCCTGGGCCATCCCATCGACCCCGCCCACGCCGACGCCGAGCTGGTGCGCACCGTCTCCATGGGACCCTACCGACCGTCCACGGTGGTTGACTTCGAGATGGCTCGCCCCATGGAACTCGACGCCATTTTCTACGAACCCCAGCGCGAGGCCCGCCGTGCCAAAGTCCCGACCCCGCGCCTCGACGCCCTCTGCGCCGTCCTCCGATCCCTCGAAGCCGCCGGAGTGCGACCGTCGATGTAGTCGCCTGAAGTCCACGAGCCGAACCCGGTTCATTTCGTCCTGCCTCTCCGGTCCAGCGAGCCCCAGCCGAGCATGAGCCTGAAGTCACATTGGACTCCATTCACCACGCCGATGCGGCAGCGGGATCGGTCCGGAGCGAGCATAGGAACATCGACATCCTAATTCCCGTCGCGCGACAGCGCGAAAGCCCAACTGGCCCCAACGTTCCCTGCGAGCGCAGGACCGATCCCGCGGAGCCCCACCGACAACGTGCCCTCGGCATTACGACCCCGCAGCGTGCCTTCCGAATTCCGAGGATCCCCCGGAGCGTTCCGAAGCTCAGGCCTTCTGAGCGATCATTCCCGTCTGGCGGGCATAGTCGAAAATCCCGCCCGCATCGATCACTGGCCGGACCTCGCCCAGCGGCTTCAGCGCGTAAGTCTTGCCCGTACCGTGGTGGAGGATCGTCTGCGTGTTGATGTCCACCGTCGCCACATCGCCCGTCTTGAAATACTCCCGCAAATTCGACTCCGTCTCCACCGGATACACCTCGCCCGTCGCCACGCAGTTCCGGAAGAAAATCCGCGCATAGCTCTCGGCCACCACCACCTCGCAGTTCGCCGAACCCATCGCAATCGGCGCATGCTCGCGCGAACTGCCGCATCCGAAGTTCCGGCCAGCGATGACAATGGGGTACTCCGTGTCCAAGGCCCCTTCCTTCACGAAGCGGGTCGTGTAGAGAGAATCGGGTAATCCCCACAACGCATACGCCCCGAGCTTCTCGTACTCGTCCGGGATCGTCGGGATGAGGTTGAGGAACTGGGCCGGGATGATCTGATCGGTGTCGATATTGTCTCCCACCACATAAACCGGCCCCGTGAACGTCGATTGCATGGCGCCAATCTGGCGGAGCTCCCTCCTCAGCGGCAAACCGAAATTCGTCCGGCCAATCGCCATCACCCAGACCGCCCTCCGCCAAAGCTATCCCAGAAACCTCCCGGATGAAGGTCCACATCACCCGTTCAAAAGGCTTCAATTCCTACTCAAATCGTCGGGTATCCGTATTTTCCGCCATTGATTCGGAGCCGCCATCAGCGATGATCTCCCAGTCTGTTGCCCTCCGCGGGAAACAGGTACTAAGGAAATGAGCACCGCCGCTACCCCCGAAAAGAAGCCTAGCCGCAACGAAGAACTCAAGACGGCCATTCCGACCTTGGCCGGGAATATTGCCGCCACATTGGCGGACACCTCGCTCGCCTGCTTTTCCGCAGACGACGAGCAGTTCATCAAATTCCACGGCATTTATCAGCAGGACGATCGCGACCTCCGCAAGAGCGGCAAGCAGTACATTTGGATGATCCGCGGCCGCATCCCTGGCGGCGTCCTGAGCGCCCGCCAGTGGATTGCCCTCGACGATCTCGCCACCCAGCGCGCCAACAACACCCTGCGCCTGACCACCCGTCAGAGCGTCCAGTTTCACGGTGTGGTCAAGGACCGTCTCGGCCCGCTCATGCGCGAGATCAATCAGGCCATGATCGACACCCTGGCCGCCTGCGGTGATGTGAATCGCAACGTCATGGCCTCGCCCATGCCGGCCATCAGCGTCGCTCGCCAGCAGGTGTACGAAGATTCCAAGAAAGTCTCCGAGGCCCTGCTCCCGCAAACCAAGGCCTACCACTCCATCTGGATCGACGGCGTGCAGCTCAATCTCGATGCGCCCGAGAACAAGGGCTTCGTCGACCCGCTCTACGGCCCGACCTACCTGCCGCGGAAGTTCAAGATCGGCTTCGTCATCCCGCCGGTGAACGACATCGACATTTTCACCCAGTGCATGGGCTTCATCGCCATCGTCCAGAACGGCGAACTCGTCGGCTATAACCTGACGGCCGGAGGCGGCATGGGCCGCAGCCACGGCAACACCGTCACCTATCCCCGCCTGGCCGATGTGGTGGGATTCTTCCCGCGCTCGGCGCTGGTCGAGGTGTCCAAGGCCGTGCTTACGGTCTTCCGCGACTCCGGTGACCGCACCGACCGCAAGCACGCCCGTCTCAAGTATGTGCTGCAGGAAAAGGGCGTGGCGTGGTTCCGCGACGAGGTGGCCCGCCGTGCGGGCATCGAATTCCAGCCGGCCAAGCCGGTTCAGTTCGTCACCACCACTGACGCCTACGGCTGGCAGAAGGCCTTGGATGGCCGCTGGTTCCTGACCCTCTTCGTCGAGTCGGGCCGCGTGAAGGACACCGAAACCCGCCGACAGAAGACGGCCCTGCGCCGCGTGGCCGAGCGGTTCGACGGCGTGGAATACCGCCTGTCGGCCAACCAGAATGTCGTGCTGGCCAATGTCACCGACGCGGACAAAGCCGCCATCACCGCGCTGCTCCATGAGCACGGGGTGAAGACCGAAAAGCAGGCCGGCGTGCTGCATGCGGCCGCCATGTCCTGCCCGTCGATGCCCACGTGTGGACTGGGGTTGGCCGAGTCGGAGCGCTTCCTGCCCTCGCTGCTCGACCGCATCCAAGACCTGTGCACTGAGGTCGGCCTCAACGAAGAAGAAATCATCATCCGCATGACGGGGTGCCCCAATGGGTGCGCGCGCCCGTACATGGCCGAGATCGGGTTCGTCGGCAAAGGCCCTGGCCGCTATCAAGTTTGGCTCGGTGGCAACACCACGGGCACCCGGCTCAACCGCATCTGGAAGGAAACCCTGAAGGAAACCGACACCGAGACCGAATTGCGTCCGCTGCTGGTCCGCTACAAGGCCGAGCGGCTCGCCGGTGAACGCTTCGGCGATTGGGTCGCCCGCGTGTTCTGGCCCGAGCAGCCGACCGAGACTACCGCTGTCGCTGCCTGAACGGGCTCCTCGGCCACGTTCCCCAGCCTTACTGCATTCCTGCCTTATCCGGTGATGACTCCCGCTGAACAGCAAGCCGCCAACGCCGCCCTCAAGTCCCAGTCCCCGCTGGACATCGTCCGCTGGGGTCTGGAGCGCTCGGGCGGACGGGCCATTGTCTCGACCAACTTCCGTCCGTACGAGGCGGTGATCTTGCACCTGGTGACCCAACTCCAGCCCGATATCCCGGTGCTGTGGGTCGATCATGGCTACAACCGGCCGGCCACCTACCGGCACGCCGAGGCGCTCCGGGCGCGCCTGAAGCTCAACATCAAGGCTTACTTGCCGCGCAAGACGGCTGCCCACTACGACGCCGTGGACGGCGGCATGCCCGAGCCCACCCCGGAGAATGAAGAGCGCATCAAGGCCTTCAGCACCGTCATGAAGCTCGAGCCCTTCCAGCGCGGCATGCGCGAGTTGGCGCCGACGGTTTGGATCACCGCGTTGCGACAAATCCAGAACCCCAACCGGGCCGGCCTCGACATCGTCAGCCCCGACGGCAATTTCGGATCGCTCAAGCTGAGCCCGCTCTTCTACTGGAGCGATGCCCAGATGGAGGCTTATCTGAAGGAGAACGATTTGCCCAACGAGTGGGACTATTTCGATCCGGCCAAGGCCGACGACAAACGGGAGTGCGGTTTGCATGCCGCCTGGGGTGGCAAGGCCGTTGCTTCGGTCTAAGCCTGCTCAACCTCCTATCCAGACTTGAGCCTGCCTTCCATGAGAAGCTACCAACTCGACCACCTCCAGTACCTCGAGACCGAGGCCATCCACATCATGCGCGAGGTGGCCGCCGAGTTCGAACGTCCGGCCCTGCTGTTCTCCGGCGGCAAGGATTCCATCTGCCTCCTGCGTCTGGCCGAGAAAGCCTTTCGGCCCTCCGATCTGCCGTTGCCGTTCCTCAACGTGGAAACCGGCCATGAGTTCCCCGAACTCATCGAGTTCCGCGATCGCCGCGCCCAGGAATTGGGAGCCAAGCTCATCGTCCGCACCGTCGATGAAGGCGTCGCCAAAGGCTTCGTCACCCCGACGCCGGGTCAGTTGAGCCGCAATCAGTTGCAAATCCCGGTGCTTCTCGGCGCCATCGAAGAGTTTCGTTTCGACTGCTGCATCGGCGGGGCTCGCCGCGACGAAGAGAAGGCCCGGGCCAAGGAGCGCTTCTTCAGCTTCCGCGATGCCTTCGGTCAGTGGGATCCGAAGAACCAGCGGCCCGAAATCTGGAACCTCTACAACGCTCGTCTCAATCAGGGCGAAAACATGCGCGTGTTCCCGTTGTCCAACTGGACCGAGATGGACGTGTGGGAATACATCCGCCAGGAGCGCCTCGAGGTGCCCAATATTTACTTCAGCCATCGTCGCGACTGCTTCCGCCGGGGCGGCCAATGGTTGCCGGTGCCCCCGCCGCACACCGATGCCTCGCGGCCCGATCCGTACGAGGGCGGTCGGCCCAAGCCCAGCGAGCCAGTGAAGTCGCTCGTGGTCCGGGTGCGGACCATCGCCGACATGATTAGCACGGGCATGATTGAGAGCCCGGCCGATTCGGTGGACGACATCATCGCCGAAGTCGCCGCGGCCCGCGTCACCGAGCGGGGCACCCGCGCTGATGACAAGGCCAGCGAGGCCGCCATGGAAGACCGCAAGAAGGCCGGCTATTTCTGAGACCTGTGTCGCCGCAGTTCAGCGCCTCCGTCCGCCTCCATTGATTCCTCCGATTAGGTCCCAACCGATGACCCCGATTGCCTTCCTGAATCCCGGAGCGCAAACCGCGCCCTTGCGCGAGGAGTTGCTGCGCGCCGTGACCGCGGTCATCGATGCCGGCCACTTCATTCTGGGCCCCAATGTCGCGGCCCTCGAACAAGAAGTTGCGGCCTTCTGCGGCGCGGCCCATGGCATCGGGGTCAACTCCGGTTCCGACGCGCTGACGTTGGCGCTGAAGGCCCTCGACATCGGTCCCGGTGACGAAGTCATCACCAGTCCCTTCACCTACATCGCGCCGGCCGAGAGCATTCATCAGTTGGGGGCCAAAGTCGTTTTCGCCGACATCGATCCGCGGACCTTCACCCTCGATCCCGCCGACGTGGCCCGGCGCATCACGCCGCGCACCAAGGCCCTGTTGCCCGTGCATCTCTTTGGTCAGGCCGCGCCGCTCGGAGAGCTCTTACCCTTGTGCGAGCGCCACGGACTGTCGCTGGTAGAAGACTGCGCCCAGGCCATCGGAGCGACGTGGGAAGGCCGAGGCCTCGCGGGCATCGGTCGTATTGGATGCCTCAGTTTTTACCCCACGAAGAACCTCGGGGCCGACGGCGACGGTGGCATGTGCCTCACCCAAGATCCGGCTCTGGCCAAGAAGCTGCGGATGCTCCGCGTCCATGGCATCGAGAAGCGCTACTACCACGACTTGCACGGGTTCAATTCGCGGCTCGATGAACTCCAGGCGGCCATCCTCCGCGTCAAGCTCCCGCACCTGGCCCGCTGGAACCAGCGCCGGGCTGAGATCGCCGCGCGGTATTCGGCCGGCCTGGCCGACTTGCCAGTTGAGCTACCAGTGGTCGCCCCGGGCAACACCCACGTGTGGCATGTGTATGCCCTGCTGACTGATCGACGGGATGCCCTTCAAAAGCACCTCGAGGCCGCGGGCATTCCCACGCTCATCTACTACCCGGTACCCCTGCACCTCCAGCGCTGCTATGCCGATCAAGGCGGCCAGCCGGGCGATTATCCGGTGACCGAAGCCGTCAGCCGGCGCATCCAACCCTTGCCGATGTATCCCGAACTCACCGACGACCAGGTCGATCGAGTGATCACCGCCATCCGCGGGTTCTTCAAGTAGGCGATCGCCCTGGCCTCGCCATAGTATCGAGGATGCTTTTCTTCAGTGAAGCGGAAGGTTGTGCGCCATACCCGGGGTTTCACCCCGGGCTGGTATGCGGTGCCCCGTTGGGGCACTCCGAACGCCTCACCTATCCAGAGGCTTCCTGCGCCCCCACGCCCCCAGCGCCCCCAGCGCCCCCAGCGCCATCACCACAACACACCGGGTCAACGACGATTGTTTTTCCTCAACGGCGACAACCAAACCATCCCATAGAGGGACATACCCCCAATCCACGAAGCGGCAGCGGGATCGGGCCGGAGCGAGCATAGGAACGTCGACATCCTGATCCCCCTCGCGCGACAGCGCGAAAGCCCAACTGGCCACAACGTTCCCTGCGAGCGCAGGACCGATCCCGCGGAGCCCCCACCGCCAACGTGCCCCAGGCGCCAGCCCCAGCACTCCGCCACCGCAAAACAGGTGATAGCCCCCGGGGGCATGCGGCGTTCCTTCAGAACGCACCGGTGGTGCGCCATACCCGGGGTTTCACCCCGGGCTGGTAAGCGGTGCCCCGTTGGGGCACACCGAACGCCTCACCACCCCCAGAGCCCCAACCGCCTCCGCGTCCCCACCTTCCCCATCGCCCCCACGCCATCACCAAAACACCGGGTCAACGACGATTGTTTTTCCTCAACGGCGACCATCAAACCACCTCATAGAGGGACAGGCCCCCAATCCACGAAGCGGCAGCGGGATCGGGCCGGAGCGAGCATAGGAACGTCGACACCCTGATCCCCCTCGCGCGATAGCGCGAAAGCCCAACTGGCCCCAACGTTCCCTGCGAGCGCAGGACCGATCCCGCGGAGCCTCCACCGCCAACAAGCCCCAGGCGTCAGCCCCAGCACTCCGCCACCGCAAAACAGGTGATAGCCCCCGGGGGCATGCGGCGTTCCTTCAGAACGCACCGGTGGTGCGCCATACCCGGGGTTTCACCCCGGGCTGGTAAGCGGTGCCCCGTTGGG